>JAKLEQ010000002.1:0-19149 GCA_022711635.1 Methanoregula sp.
ACGCGAAGATTGCTCCTTCATGCTATGTCGAAGGGCAAATTGGTGAAAATACGTTTATCCGGTAGGTGAATCATGCAGGCAGTGATTTTAGCAGCAGGAGAAGGGATGCGGGTGCGCCCGCTCACGAGGGGAAGACCGAAAGCGCTGATCCCGATCGCAAACCGACCGATCATCGGGTATGTCATTGATGCCCTTGTCCGGAACGGGATCCGGGACATCGTTGTTGTTGTCGGGTACCGGAAAGAACAGGTGACGAGATATCTTTCCCAGCTCGAGATCCCGGTAACCGTCGTTGTCCAGGACAAGCAGCTTGGTACCGCCCATGCCCTGAAGTGCGCCCGGCAGATGATCCATGATGATTTCCTGCTTCTCCCTGGCGACAATTACATCGATCCGGGCTCAATTGCGAGGATTGTGAACACCCGCAATGCGATGCTCATCAGGGAACATCCCAGCCCCTCGAATTTTGGCGTCGTCCTTTTACACGATGGATTCGTCACCCGGATCCTTGAAAAGCCGGAGCAGGCCCCCAGTTTCATGGTAAGCACCGGTATCTATTCGCTGACCCCTTCATTCTTCGAGTATATTCGTGAAAATGACATCACCGATGCGGTGACCCTGATGCTGGAAAACGGGGAGAAGATTCATGGGATCATTGCGGATGACTGGCAGGATGCCATCTATCCGTGGGATTTGTTGAAGATGAATGCACGGCTCCTCCCCTCCATCGAGCCGGCACGGGAAGGAACGATCAGCAGGAATGCGATAATTACCGGCGTCGTAAGGATCGGGAAGGGTTCCACGATCGGACCGAACACGGTGATCACCGGGCCGGTTATCATCGGGGAGAACTGCGAGATCGGGGCGAACTGCTGCATCATGCCCAACACGAGTATCGGCGCCCGGGTCCGCATGGAGCCGTTCTGTTTGGTGGGTAACTCTCTTATTATGGACGACTGCAGGTTTGGTTCCCATTCCCGCCTCGTTGATGCAGTTCTCGGAGAGGGGAACGTGCTTGCCGACCATGTAACGACCTGCACCAGTTCGTCCCTGATGGAGATTGGGGGGGCAGCGATCCGGCCGGCCTTCGGGGCCATTCTCGGTGACGAAGTCCGTGCAGGATCGTTGACGACATTTAAAAACTGTATCGTAGGAAACAACGCCACAATCGAGGATGGGAACCGGGTCATCTCGTCTGCAATCCCGGATGACGCTCTGGTGATCTGACGTGTGCGGGATCGTCGGGTATATCGGAAAACGAAAGGCGGCGCCGATCCTGATCCAGGGGCTGAAGAAACTGGAGTACCGCGGCTACGATTCCTTCGGGATTGCAACCCTTGGCAATCCTATCGAGATCTACAAGCATGAAGGGAAAATCTCGGAACATGCCGGATCTGCATCGACCCTGAACGGGACGACGGGTATCGGTCATACACGCTGGGCAACGCACGGTGTCCCCAACGATACCAACGCCCACCCGCATACTGACTGCAGTGGCAGACTCGCCGTTGTTCATAACGGGATCATCGAAAACTACGCGGAACTGAAGCGCCAGCTCATGTCCCGCGGTCACAAGTTCCGTTCCGAGACAGATACCGAGGTGATCGTACATCTTCTCGAAGAAAAATACCAGGGAGACCTGCTGGCTGCCATGCATGCCACCCTCCCCCAGCTTCAGGGATCGTATGCCATCCTCGCTCTTGCTGCCGGAGAAAACCGGATTATTGCGGCACGGCAGGCGAGCCCGCTTGTCATCGGAAGAGGTGACGGGGAGTTCTTCGCGGCATCGGATATGACCCCGGTCCTCGAGCATACGGAACGGGCGCTCTTTCTCGAAGACGGGGACGTTGCCGATCTCTCGTTGCAGAACGTCACGATATACCATGGGGGACAACCCGTCGAACGGAAGACCGAGCTGATCGACTGGTCATTCGAGGACACCAAGAAAGGCGGATTTCCCCACTACATGCTCAAGGAGATCTATGAACAACCCCAGGCATTCTACAATACCGTTAAAGCATGTCCGCCAGAGATCCTTGCTTCCATGATCAAAAAACCCTCGCAGGTGACGCTTGTCGCATGCGGATCCTCGTACCATGCGGGGATGATCTTCAGGTATCTCCTGGAAGAGACCTGCAAGGTTCCGGCACGGCTCGAATTTGCGTCGGAATTCAAGTACTTCCCGCCACCGGTCAACGGGCTTGTGATTGGAATCACCCAGTCGGGAGAGACTGCAGACACGCTTTCAGCGCTCAAACAGGCGAAATCCCACAACTGCTGGACGCTGGCAATCACGAACGTGCTCGGCAGCACGGTGAGCCGTGTTGCCGATGATACGGTGTATATGCGTGCCGGTCCCGAGATCGGCGTTGCCGCAACGAAATCATTCACATCCCAGCTTGCGATCCTGATGCAGATGGTCACCTGTCTTTCGGACAGGAAAGTCTGTGACCTCCTGCTCCACGGCCACCGCGCAATCGAGGAGGTGCTCCTGAAGGATCTCGCGCCTGCTGTGGATCTCTGCCGTAAGGCTTCGAGCATCTTTTTTGTCGGCCGTGGTCCGTTCTACCCGGTATCCCTTGAAGGAGCCCTGAAGATGAAGGAGATCTCCTACATCCATGCCGAGGGATATGCAGCAGGCGAGATCAAGCACGGTCCGTTTGCCCTGCTCTCCCCGGAGACGCCGGTGATTGCGATCTGCATGCCGGATGAGACATATGGCGTGATGCTCTCCAATATCAAGGAGATGAAAGCCCGGGGAGCGCCGGTCATCGCTCTGGGTCTCGAGGGGGATTCGGAACTGACGGATATTGTCGATATGTTTATTCCGCTTCCGAAAACACATAAATTCCTCCAGATACTCACAAGCCTCGTCGTACTCCAGCTCCTCGCGTACCATACCGCAGTGACACTCGGAAGGGATGTCGACAAGCCGAGAAACCTTGCAAAGAGCGTGACAGTAGAATGATTGAATATGGAATCAACACCATCGGGAAAGGCGCGCAAATCTTCGAACCGGTTACTCTGGGATTTCCCTCGCGGGACCGGATCGGGACAACGGGGTTTCCCGGCACAAAGATTGGCAGCGATGCCGTACTGAGGTCGGGAGCCATCCTGTATTGTGATGTCACGATTGGTGACCGGTTCCAGTGCGGCCACAACGTTGTGATCCGGGAACAGACAAAAATTGGCAACAGGGTTGCAATCGGGACAGCATCCATCCTTGAGGGACAGATAACGATTGGCGACGATGTCAGTCTCCAGAGCATGGTCTATATCCCGACCGGCACCACGATCGGGAACCGGGTATTCATCGGTCCCAATACCGTTCTCACCAATGACCGGTACCCTCCCACCCGCATCGGCGGGCTTCAGGGGCCGGTCATTGGTGATGGAGCTGCACTCGGGGCAAACGTCACCGTTGTCCCGGGAGTCCGTATCGGAGAGGGGGCGCTGGTCGCGGCAGGCGCGGTCGTCACGAGGGACGTTCCCGCTCGTACGCTGGCCATCGGGGCACCGGCGCGTATCCGCGACCTGCCCGATGCAATCAGAACACCGTGAATTACCGTTGTAACCAGGCGCTTTAGGAAGCGGGAATGCGCATCGCATGAAAATCCTCCTTGTCTCAACCCAGGATTACCTGCACCATCCCATTCCCTCCCGGCACCATTATATATTCGAGGAGCTTGCAACCCGGCACGAAATCCACGTTCCTCATTTTCACGTCAGCCGTGATGCTGAACGACAGACCCGCCTCATCGTCCATGACGCGACCATTATTCCATCAACAAATCCGCTCCTTCACTACACCCTCAACGCCCCGTGGCATTTTCATGTTATGAGAAAAATCGTGCGGGAGGAGAAGATCGATATCATTGTTGCGGCAAACGTCCTTGCCGGCACCGCCGCGGTCCGTGCTGCCACCCGTGAAGGTAAACCGGTCATCTTCGATCTCAAAGACTGGTTCCCCGACTCGGCCGCGGCATATGTCAGGAACAGCATTCTTCGGGAGGCGGTCAGAAAAAGTGTCTGGGAAATCACCCGTTTTAATCTCAGGCAAAGCACTCATATCACCACGGTCTCGCCTTCGCTCGTGGAAAAACTCGCCCGAGAGGGATTCCAGGCAGAATGCATTACCAACGGGGTGAATACAGAACTGTTCCGGCCCATGGATGGTTCTGCGAGAAGGCGGATGCTCGGGATTGGAAATGGAGATTTTGTCATCGGGTTTGCGGGGAGCGTCGAACGCTGGTACGCAATCGACGAATTGATCCGTGCCCTTCCGGACCTGCTCGTCATCAACAGCGCGACCCGGCTCCTTGTTGTCGGGGGATCGCTTTTTACCCCATACATGAAAGAGCTCAGGGCGCTCGCATCCGATCTCGGCGTTGAAGACCGGGTAATTTTCACGGGAATCCGACCAAACGCGGAACTCCCTGAATACATTGCCTGCATGGATGCCTGTACAATCCCCCTCGCACCGCCACAGTGGGCAGATATCGCACTCCCGAATAAGTTCTTCGAGTACTCCGCCTGCGGGAAACCGATTGTCATGCGGCCGATTCCCGATGTTTTGAAGATCGGCGGGAGAAATCTCTTTGTCTATCACACGATTTCGGAATTTATCACAATTATCCGCCGCCTTATGGATGAACGCCCCCGTTTCGACCCGGATGTTCAGCGGTTCAGCTGGAAGGAGAGCGCCCGCCGGTTCGAGGAACGGCTCGCGTCCCTCGCCTGACATGCGTTAAGCCAAATTTATTTGTACCGCGGCTGAGAAACGTATATCCAACCGGGTTGATCCAATGTTTTCACTACCGAATAAGAACAGTCGTACAATCCTTATTATCGTCTCTATCATTTTTTTCTCGCTGTTCGCGCTCTACCTGCGGCTGATCCCTCTCTTCAACTTGGGCAGTACTGATATCCTCAACATTGTCGCAAGTGACGATCCGATGTACAACCTGCGCCAGACGGAGCTGCTGCTGCACAATTTCCCCACCTACGCGTGGTTCGAACCCATGACCCATTTTCCCTACGGGGATTCCATCTACTGGGGACCATTGTTCACCTATATTCTTGCCGGCGCCTGCATGATCTCCGGCGCCACAACGCGGCCGGAGATTATCGGGACGACGCTCCTCGTCCCACCGATTCTCGCAACGATCCTTGTTCCGATCATGTACTACGTCGGGAAACACTGCGGTGACTGGAAGACAGGTCTCTTTGCATCCGGTTTCACGGCAGTCGTATCCGGCCAATACTTTTATCGCTCATATGTCGGATATCTCGACCACCACATCGCTGAGGTTTTCTTCGCAACCACCTTCTGTCTTCTTTATATCTATGCACTTGAGTCGGGGAAGGAGGCAAAGGTCCGGTTCAGTGATACAGCGACGCTGAAAAGACCGGTTTTGATCGCATTGCTCACCGGCATAGCGTACCTCCTTGGCCTTTTCACGATGCCGACGATGATCCTCTTTGCGATGATCGTCGCTATTTTTACTGTCTGCCAATGCATCATCGACCACTACCGGGGTGATTCCCTTGAATACCTCGTTCTGATCAACAGTGTGGTCTTTGCCGTGGTCATTGTCCCTTTCCTCCTGTTTGGTATCCGGACTTCCGGCATCGATCTCGCAAACTATTCTATCGGGCATATCTATGCCTATTTTGGCCTCATCATGGGGACTCTCGCCCTGTATGGACTTAACAGAGCCCTCGAAGGCAGGAACAGGCACCTCTACCCGCTGGCGCTCGCCGGCCTGGGTGTTATCGCAAGCCTACTGCTCCTCATTGTCAGCCCGACCATGTTCACCCTCCTTGTATCGAGTTTCTTTGCCTTTTTCGGCCAGGGTGCTGAGTCGCTCACGGTGCAGGAAGCACGGGGCTGGGATATCGGATCGGCATGGGCAGCGTTCAGTTACGGCCTGATCCTGATGATGTTCGGGTTCCTTGTGCTCGTATACAAAAATTTCAGGGAGGAGCATCCCTACCAGATCTTCGCCATCGTCTGGTCGGCAGTCATCCTCGTCTCGACATGGCAGCATATCCGGTACGAATATTACCTTGCCATCAACATCGCACTGCTTTCAGCAGTTGTGGTGAGCTTTGCAATCGATTTGAGCTGGCGTGAACTTTCACGACTGGTAAAAAATATACTCCCGCAGCCTGCTCCATCCGAGCCCGCCATTGTCACGGAACAGAAAAAAGGAAAGAAACAGAAGAAGGAACGGGTAAAACAGGCAGAGAGGAAAGTTTCCGGTAACCTTGCAACTCTCGCGATCCTGATTTTCATTACAGCCCTTGCCATCCTCTTCGTAATAAATTCAGTAGGGTACAGTTATACCAACGCGTACGTAAATCCGATTGTAATGAATCCGGACTGGCGTGAGTCACTCGAATGGCTCGGCAACAATACCCCGGACACTGGCGTCGACTATTACAAAATCTACGAAAAAGAGACCTTCCGGTACCCGGATTCCGCGTACGGCGTGATGTCCTGGTGGGACTACGGCCACCTCATCACCTATATCGCGAAACGCATCCCGAATGCAAACCCGTTCCAGCAGGGAGTGGCGGGTGAAAACGGCGCAGCGGCATTCTTCATGACAACGTCCGAGGGTTCCGCGAATTCCATCCTCGATAACCTGGGCACAAAGTATGTGATCACCGATTACGAGATGGACGTTGGGAAATTCTGGGCGATGGCGACATGGTTTAATGCATCACAGGGGATCAACCCGTACGAGATGTATTTCGCGGTCTCCGACCCTGATAATCCGACGAGTTATAACCAGCTGCTCCTTAATAATGCGACCTATTACCAGACCATGGTCTCCCGGCTCCACAACTTCGATGGGTCGATGGGTGTTCCCACAACGGCCTATTACATCGAGTATGCAGACTCATCGCTGACACAGATCAGTATCCCCCTCGTGACGAGGGCGGATGCAATGAATGCCTCGGATGCCCGGGCACTCGCTGCTCAGTATAACCTGAATCCCAAGGCCGGGTACCACGCCATCGTGATGAATCCGGTTCTTGCAGTCTATGCGCCCATCGAACCTGTTCAAGCCCTCCATAACTACCGCCTCATCCATGAATCACCGACGAATATTTACGAGTCCTCGACGGTCGATATCCGTTACGTCAAAGTATTCGAATACGTCAAAGGGGCCCGCATCAAGGGCAATGGGACCATCGAAGTGCCGGTTGTCACAAATACCGGGCGTGCATTCACGTACCGCCAGGAAAGCGTGAACGGGGAATTTATTGTCCCCTACTCGACACGTGGGGCAACCTACGAGGTCAGGACCACTGGAAAATACCGCATTAGTGGTACGACGAAAGAATTCGATGTTCCCGAAGAAGCAGTCGAGAAAGGGCTTACCATCACCTGATCGTTGACCGGGGCGGCTCGCTCAATTTTTTCCAATCAGGAAAAGCAACATTTTCAATAATTGTTAGAATTCCTTCATCTCCGGGTGCAGGGAACGATACTTTTTTCTCCGGTATACGCCAAAGGTCATCTATGCACGCGGATGCTATAGTACCGGGAATGAGGGTACGGTACCCGCAGACAGGGACGACGGGTACCGTTGGCCGCATCGATGTCATCAGGGGAAAGACCTTTGCAGAACTTGACAGCACGCACCTGCTCTATGCCGTTGAACAGTTGATCCCGGCGGAAGCTGCCGACACTGCACGGCAGGCTGCGGCGGTCGAGGACGCAAAGAAGATCATCGAAAAGGAACGGGCATTTGCAGCCGGCTCCGAATTAACGGAAGCCCTGAAAAATATCGACCAGAGCTGCGAAGGTGGAGGCTGATAGTTCCTCTTATTACATTTTTCCTCCATATTTAGGGGACTGCGGGGACATATTCTTTATTTTTCATTGGTTTTTCTACACACTTTTCGGGTGGTACTTATAAGTAGGATCATCCTCTATACAGTACGGAGGTTCGATCTCATTTGCATGATGTGACAATTCCCAGTGTCAATATCGGGGTGGTGGGGCATGTGGACCATGGCAAGACATCTCTTGTCAAAGCTCTTACCGGCGACTGGACAGACCGGCACAGTGAAGAGATAAAACGGGGCATCTCAATACGGCTTGGCTACGCGGATGCGACGTTTTTCCGGTGCGACGGGTGTTCCGGCCCTGACTCCTTGTCGACGCAGGCAGAATGCCCTGGATGCAAGGGCACCGTGAAACCGTTCCGATCCGTCTCGTTTGTTGACGCACCAGGGCATGAAACACTCATGGCAACGATGCTCTCAGGTTCCGCCCTGATGGACGGAGCGATGCTCGTCATCTCCGCATCCGAGAGATGTCCGCAGCCTCAGACAAAGGAGCACCTGATGGCGCTCGAACTTGTCGGGATCAACCGGATCGTCATTGTCCAGAACAAGATCGATGTTGTCAGTCAGAAAGAGGCAATAACAAACTACGAACAGATCAAGGCCTTCGTGAAGGGCACCATCGCGGAGAATGCCCCCATTATCCCGGTATCGGCACAGAAAGGGATCAATATGGGGGCGCTTGTCGAGGCGCTCGATTCTGTCATCCCGGAACCGGTGCGGGATCCGAACGCCCAGCCGGTGATGCTGGTCGCACGATCTTTTGATGTCAACAAACCCGGCAGCAATTGGAAAGAGATCCGCGGGGGTGTCATCGGGGGCTCACTGGTTCGCGGAAACCTCCGCGACGGTGAAGAGATCGAGATCCGCCCTGGCCGGCAGCTGCAGGTTGAAAACCGGATCCGTTGGGAGCCGATCATTACGACGATAACGTCGATCAATGCAGGATCGAAGCAGGTCGAAGTGGCAACTCCCGGGGGCCTTCTCGGGATCGGCACGAAACTTGATCCTGCCCTGACCAAGAGTGATGCTCTCTCCGGACAGGTCGCAGGCCACCCGGGAAACCTGCCGCCGGTCTGGGACCGGCTGAAGTGTAAAGTTACGCTCATGGAGCGGGTTGTCGGCGCCACGAGCGAACTTGCCATCGAACCGTTAAAACACAACGAACCCCTCATGCTCTCGGTCGGTACCGCGGTCACGGTTGGTGTCGTGACCAATACGAAGAAGGATACTGTGGAGATCAATCTCAAACGACCGGTATGTGCGGATCTCGGAGCACGGATTGCAATCAGCCGGCAGGTGGGAGCACGCTGGCGCCTGATCGGGATGGGACTGCTCATCGAATGAAGGTGCTTATCGATACGAATGCTCTCATGATGCCTGCGCAGTTCAGGATCGACCTGTTCGGGGAACTGCAGTATCTTCTGGGATCATTTACCCCCCTCGTTCTTGAGGAAGGGATACGGGAACTCCGTGGACTCTCATCGGGCTTTGGGCGGGATGGCGCGGCTGCGCGCTGCGGGCTTGCACTTGCAGAAAAGTGCACGACTGTCCGCCCGGAATGTCCTGTGCGTGGCGGGGCAGATGCACAGATAATTGCATTCGCCGCAGAAACCGGTTGTCATGTCGTCACGAACGACCGGCGCCTGCGGGAGGAACTGCTTGCGCGGGGGATCGGTGTTATATCCATGCGAAAACAGAAAAGACTGGAACTGATACAGAGGTAGGGTGAGGTATGTATTATAAAGTGCAGCTGGAGGACAAGGTACGTGTTCCTCCGAACCGTCTCGGAGAAGACCTCGAGAAGGTCATCCTTGATGTCCTCCAGGAGCAGCTGGAAGGAAGTATCGACAAGGAGATCGGCGTCTTTATCTGCGTCATCAAAGTGAACGAGGTCGGGGATGGCGAACTTGTCCCCGGGGATGGCGGCGTCTATTACGACGTCAGGTTCGAGGCGCTTGTGCTCCGCCTCTCCCTGCAGGAAGTCATCGAGGGGCTCGTCGTCGAGACAACCTCATTCGGTGCCTTCGTTTCGCTCGGTCCCATCGACGCGATGCTCCATGTGAGCCAGATCTCGGACGAGTACATCAACTACGACGAGAAGAACGCCCGGCTGAACTGCCAGGAATCGAAGCGGTTTATCGGAGTCGGGGATTCTGTCCGGGCCCGGGTGGTAACCCTCTCGCTGAACGAGCGGGAGCCGAGAGACAGCAAGATCGGGCTTACGATGCGGCAGGCAGGACTCGGAACAGCGCTCTGGCTCCAGGAAGATCTGGAGAAAGAGAAAGAGCGGGAGCAGGAGCACCCTGGTGAAAAGAAGGAACGGACTCCTGTAAGAAAATCGCGGGGGAAGGGTAATGGCGGAGAGGACTAAGAAAAAATTGGGCAAGGTCTGCCGCGACTGTCACAGGGTTGTTGACGGAGAGACCTGCGTTGTGTGTGGGACTGCCAATGTCAGCGAAGACTGGGCAGGCTATCTCGTGATCATCGATCCCGAGCACTCCGATGTTGCCAAAAAGATGAACATTAAGCTGCCCGGGCGGTACGCACTGAAGGTCCGCTGATGTTCAGCCTTCCGGAAAACAGCCGCCATTTTTTCAAGACCCCGTTCGGGAATCTTTTCCGGAATATTTCTGAAGCGGTACCTGTTCTTTCCGGCCGCACGGTTTATACCGTCGGCGATGTCGTAACCCACAATCTGGTAAAAGCGGGTATCAGTCCGTCAATAGCTATCGTTGACGGTCTCACCATGCGGTCCCCGTGCCGGAAAGATGCCCCCCTGATCGGCAGGCGAATCCGGATCACCAATCCCGCAGGCACGATCACTGACGAACTTATTGACGCCATACGGGAAGCAGTAGCCCATCCGCCGGCAACCATCGATGTTATCGGGGAAGAGGATCTCGCCGTCATCCCCCTTGTTCTTGAAGCCCCGACAGATTCCGTCGTTATCTACGGACAGCCGAAGGAAGGCGTTGTCGTCCGTATCGTCGATGCCGGGGCAAAAGAAAAGGCACGCGAACTGTTTGCCTGTTTCATCAAATCATGAGAGAACTCGTATTTTCCGGATCCCCGGGACCGAACCTTACGTCTGAATCCGGTGCCAGGTAACCCAGAGTTTAAATAAGCCGCTTGCCAATAATTACAGGATATTCAATGGACGTTTCAATAACATCCGACATGCGGAACGAGCTCCTGTCCCGGCGCGAGATCCGTTTCACGATCCAGTACGACGGGGCAACCCCTTCACGCCTCCAGATTATCGGGAAACTCTGTGCACTCCTTAATGTGAAGGAACAGCAGGTGACCTTGGACACCCTCTCAACCCGGTTCGGCAAGACAGAACTGACCGGTGAGGCACGGGTCTATGACACCGAAGAGGGACGGAAGAAGACAGAGCGCGCGCACCTGATGGAACGCGGTGTCCCCAAGAAACAGGAAGGAGCTGCATAAATCCATGGCGGCAAAGAAGGCTGCTGCCAAGAAAGCCGGCCGCGGAGCGTACTTCAAGGTCGAATCCGGGAAGGTTACTACCCCGAAGAAGTACTGTCCCCGCTGCGGCCCTGGCGTCATGATGGCAGACCATAAGGACCGGACTGCCTGCGGGAAATGCGGCTACACTGAATTCAAAAAATAACCACTCATGCCTGTTTTTGGACAGGTCCTCGGGATTGAAGGGACTGCATGGAACCTGTCCGCAGCAATTTTTGATACCGATCTTGTTGCCCTCGCCTCCCGCCCGTACCGCCCGCCGCAGGGGGGGATCCATCCAAGGGAAGCCGCCCAGCACCATGCTGCTGTTATGAGGGAGGTCATCAACTCTGTTCTGGCGGATCCCAGGAAGATTACGGGCATTGCTTTTTCCCAGGGACCTGGACTCGGGCCCTGCCTTCGGACCGTTGCAACCGCCGCACGGTCGCTCGCGCTGGCACTGGATGTCCCGCTTGCCGGTGTCAACCACTGTGTTGCCCATGTCGAGATCGGGAGGTTTGCTACCGGGTGTACCGACCCGATCGTGCTGTACGCCAGCGGGGCCAATACTCAGGTAATCGGGTATCTCAACGGGAGGTACCGGATTTTTGGGGAGACACTGGATATCGGGATCGGAAATGCACTCGATAAATTCGCACGTTCAAAAGGCCTTCCCCATCCCGGTGGCCCGGTTGTCGAGAAACTGGCTGTGGGCGGAACGTACACAGAGCTCCCGTACACGGTCAAGGGGATGGACCTCGCGTTTTCCGGGCTGATGACCGCAGCGAAGGAGAGCAACGCTTCTCTTCCCGACATATGCCACTCGTTCCAGGAGACTGCATTCGCGATGTGCGTCGAAGTGACCGAACGGGCACTCTCGCTCTCCGGCAAGGATGAGGTGCTTTTGGTCGGAGGAGTCGGGGCAAACCACAGGCTTCAGGAGATGCTCCGTCTCATGTGCGAGGACCGGAGAGCCTCCTTCTTCGTTCCCGAACAGAAGTATCTCGGTGATAACGGTGCCATGATCGCCTATACCGGCCGGCTGATGCTGGAAAGCGGCCAGTCGATCCCCGTTGAAACCTCGCATATCAATCCTTCATTCCGCTCGGACCAGGTGGATGTAACCTGGAAACCTCCGGAACGGCACCGTGTCCCGGATTCAGGATTACCGGCTGTCAGCGCCCGGGGTGCCGAAGCTGTCGTTGAATTCCTGAATGGAAAAGCCGTGAAGCGGAGGGTTGCAAAACGGTACCGGGCCCCGGCTCTCGACCGTCGGCTGATTGCCGAAAGGACCCGGGCAGAGGCACGCCTCATTGCGGCTGCACGGCGCGCCGGGGTGCCGACCCCGGTAATCGGTGACATAACACCAGATGCCATCGAGATGGAACAGGTCTCCGGCCCGACCCTTAATAGAGAACTCTCAGAGGATACAGCGCGGGAAGCGGGGAGGATGACGGGGAAACTCCACCGTGCAGGGATCATGCATGGCGACCTGACCACAGGTAATATAATTTTTGCCGGGGGAAGGTGCGTCTTCATCGATTTTGGCCTGGCCCAGGTAACATCTGAGGTTGAGCAGCAGGGGGTCGATATCCATGTCTTCTTTCAGACGCTTGAAAGTACCGTGTTAAGGGTTCCGGAACTCCGGATGGCATTTATCGGGGGGTACCGCTCTGAATACGAGAGAGCTGACGAGGTAATCGCCAGGGAACATGAGATAGAATTGCGGGGGAGATACCTGTGAATCTGACGGTCGTTACCGGAAATGTGAACAAAGCACGGGAGGTGGCATCGTTCTTCTCGGGTCTCCTCGAGGTCACCCATATCCCGCTCGACTGCCCGGAGCGCCGGGACAATGATGTTGCGAAGATCGCAGCAGGGAAGGCCGAATATGCGTATCGAGAACTGAATACACTGCTGATCACGGACGATACGGCATTCTCGATCGATGCCCTGCGAGGATTCCCCGGCCCCTATGCGGCATATGTACTGGATACCCTCGGGAATACCGGGATCCTGAAACTGATGGAAGGGATTCCCAATCGAACGGCAGGTTTCACCACGGCGATCGCATTTACGGATGGCGGAAGTGTCCGGGTCTTCACCGGCTCGATACGGGGATTGCTGACCACGGAACCACGGGGGACGAACGGGTTCGGGTACGATCCGATATTCCAGCTGGAAGATGGCAGGACGCTTGCCGAACTGACGCTTGAGGAGAAGAGCGGGCTCTCACATCGGGCGCGGGCTCTTGCCGCGTTCAGGGACTGGTTCCTGACGGAATATGGCCTGTCCCGTGACACAAACGGTTAATAGCTCCGGCATCCTTTATAATAGGACAGGAGAGTTCATCACCATGGTTAAGTTCCCGGAGGCCGAGGCCCGGCTCCTCAATGTCAAGGTCTGCATGCACTGCAACGCACGCAACGCGATCCGTGCAACCAGCTGCCGCAAGTGCGGGTATAAGAACCTGCGCCCGAAGAACAAGGAACGAAAGGCGTAACACGATATCCCGTTTTTTTATTTTTGCCATCTTTGGTTACCACAAGCCGCAGGAACTGTCCTTCTAGTCTGACAGGTTCATCGTAACGCTGGACAGGCGGCTAAAGGAAGGGGAAAATCCATTATGCAGAATAATACGTGACACGTTTTCCCTTCTTCGCGTATTCCCCGGCAAACGTCTCGATATTGCGCTTGTACCCGATGCGGTCGATGACGCCAAGCCCCTTCAGTCTCTCCCGTACCCGCATCACGTCGGATTCATCTGCCCAGTCCTTCGTATAAACATAAATCACTTTCCGCGTGTCCCGCGAATCGGGATTGGGCTTTGCCGTCGAAACCTTGGCAGAGATCCCCAGCTCGCCGGCAACGGTCGCATCCCGTACCTTCTTCCACAGGGCATCGACCTGGTCCGGCTCCTGGAAGATGAGCCATTTTCCGGCATTTTCATCCTCGATTGCTTCCGGTTGACTGTCCGGTGCGTCCTGCACGATCCAGTACATCTGAGTGGTTTTTGATGGAACAATCCCTTCCCCCGCAAGGATCATGGTGTAGATCCCGACATTGCCCGGAAACCGGATGGTGAGTGCCTCGGCAAGCTGGGGATATTCCGCCGCAAAAGAGGTGTAAATCTCTTCAAATTCCTGCAGGAACCCACACCCCTGTTCGACAAGCATGAAGAGGTGCTTTCCCCGCTCGCGCAGCCCCTTGTTCAGGAGATGCTCGAAGATCCCGTATCCGACATCGGCGAGTGCCTCGGGATCGGCGTCTGGCATACCTAATCGTCCGGCGCCATTACGAAAAATAGTTTTGGATTATTATCAATCGTGAAAAAAAGCTCTCCGTGGTTCCAGTTTTTTCCGGCACTAACTGTTGGTATAGTAGAATTCTTTAAAAGCGTATCTGTCAAATATAGAATAACCATGAACTGGAAACGTGACTGGGGCCTTACCGGCCGTATGTGGCTGACGATGTTCCTTCTCTTCGTCGTCTACATTGTTTTCCTTGCGGTCCTCTGGGTGCTCGGGATCCCGTCCTCGTTCCTGATCCTGATAGCCGTCGGCATGGCGTTCATCCAGTACTTCTTCTCGGACAAGCTGGTGCTCTGGTCGACCGGTTCCCGGATCGTCGCCGAGGACGAGTTCCCCGACCTCCACCGGATGGTTGAGAAGCTCTGCAGGGAGGCGGACCTTCCCAAGCCGAAGATTGCCATCATGCAGAGCCCGGTACCCAATGCTTTTGCAACCGGGAGGAGCCCGAGGCATGCCGTTGTTGCCTGTACCGACTCGATCATGCGTCTCCTCTCCCGCGACGAACTGGAAGCCGTGCTCGCCCACGAGCTCTCCCACGTCAAGAACCGGGACATCCTGACAATGACACTTGCAAGCTTCGTTGCAATGATAGCGTCCATCATCATGCAGAACTTCCTCTGGGGAGCCCTGTTCTCGGGAAACAACCGTCAGGGAGGCGCCGGGGCATGGATTATCGCCGGGATTGTTGCGGCAGTGGTCTGGTTTGTCGCAAACCTCCTCATGATGGCGCTCTCCCGGTACCGCGAGTTCGCTGCGGACAGGGGAAGCGGCTATATCACAAAGAACCCCCGTGCACTCATCTCAGCACTCAGTAAGATCAGCGGGCGGATGGATGCGGTACCCGCGCAGCACAAGGCAAAAATCGAAGGGGCGAATGCCTTCTTCATCATCCCTGCCCTTTCCGGCAATGCCTTAATGGAGCTCTTTTCCACGCACCCGGCACTCGAGAAGCGGATCGCCAATCTCGAGAAGGTCGAGGCGGAGCTCCGCGGATACTAATCCGGTCTTTTTTTTTACACGGTTCTGTTTTCTCTGGTCCTGCTGGACGCTTCAGAAACCATTGAAAACAGATCGCAGAGGTGATCGCCCTTTTATCGGGTTCAATTCCGTCGCTTCCAGAAGCAGTAATCCACGCAGTCATCGGAAAAACAGGATGAGACCGGTGAGTGCTATCTGGAGAGCGAGGAATACCGGCACCAGAAGAAACTTTCCTTTCTTCGTCTTGTGATGAAAGAGATGCATCGCGGCAAAAGATCCAAACGGCCCGAGAGCTGCAGAGAACAGGAGCGTCCCCTCGGAGATCCTCCAGGAATCCCTCCGTGCCCGCCTTTTGTCAGACAAGAAAAGGAAAAATGCCGTGCCGTTGGCCGCGATGAAAAATGCCGCAATCACCGTTGACAATGGAATGCCGGGCATAAAGTCTTCCTTCGGGTCCGCCCTTTTTTACCGGAGAATCCCGGCCCTGCATTTTCGCGACGGACCGGAGAATTTCCGGTCAATGCCCTATCGTCGGGACGTCGAAGTACGGGCTCTTTCCTGAAGCTTTCAAAGGGATACCGTATGCGATGCTGCATCCTTTCAGCATCCCAAGCGCCATGGCAGCGACTCCCGCCGTGAACATGATCCGGTTGTCCACGTTGTGGATGGAGGCAGTTTTTACTGCCGATCCGACGGCTATGCCAAGGTCGGATACCTTGAAGATGCAGTTCGGTCCCCCGTATTGTGACTGCCTCTTCGCTGCAGCTCTTCCGGCTTTTTTCATCGCCTCACAGGTGGGATACCCGCATCCGCGGCAGTTGAGCCCGAGGGGGCTCTTTCCCGCAACTCCGATAAGAACCGTCGCATCGCTCTTCTGCACCTGGTCAGCGTTGACGCTGAAAAATCCGAGGCCAAGCTCCGTTCCCATGAGCTCGATCTGTCGTGAGAGCTTCTCCTGTTCTTTGCCGGTTAAAATCCTGCATGTGATCGAGTCCTCCCCGATCGCTTTCGGCGCCGTTCGTGCGGCAAGGACCATCAGCCTCGCTACCGTCTCAACCGCTTCTGTTTCGACAGTCATAGTGGATACTGGATCAGAGGAGGGAAATAACCTTAGGCACCCGGGGTCAGAAATCCGTTCTCCACCACTCCAGCCCGCCGTTTTATCCAGGCGGGCAGGATTGATACGGAAGACTCCGCCGCTCCCCTGGCGGTTCAGGGAGGCATTTGACGGGCGCCTGCAAAATTACATATAATATACTCTCTCCAGTATGTTTTAAGAGACCAGGAATGCCGGCTGGCGCGCGAACAGCCTCGAATATCCCGTAATACCTGCCATGATCACTGTTCTGTATGTCGACGATGAACCGGACCTCCTCGAAGTCGGAAAGCTCTTCCTTGAGAGGAAAGGGGAATTTTCAGTTACCACGGTTACCTCCGGGAAAAAAGCGATAGAATTGCTCGGGGAATCGGCGTTCGAAGCAATCATTTCGGACTACCAGATGCCGGAGATGAACGGCATCGAACTTCTCAAGCTGGTCCGTGCGGCCAAAAACAACATCCCGTTCATCATATTTACCGGGCGCGGGCGCGAAGAGATTGTTATCCAGGCGCTCAACGAGGGGGCAGACTTCTACATCCAGAAGGGCGGAGAACCGGTCTCCCAGTTTGCCGAGCTTGCCCATAAAATCCAGAAAGCGGTACTCCAGAGAAGAGCAGAGGCAAGTATCCGGGACCACGAGCGCAGGGAAACGGACATAATCAATTTCCTGCCCGATGCCACATTTGCCATCGACACCCGCGGAGTCGTCATCGCATGGAACCAGGCGATGGAGAAGATGACAGGCGTCAGGGCAGAAGAGGTACTCGGGAAGGGAGAGTTCGAATACGCACTGCCATTTTACCACGAGCGTCGTCCGATCCTCATTGACCTTGTTTTGAACGATGATCCAAATATCATCGCACGATACCCGTATGTCACGAGGGAGGGGGATAAATTCTTCTCCGAGATTACCATCCCCCATTTCAACAACGGAGAGGGCGCCGCACTCTGGTTCACTGCCTCTCCTCTGTATAACACCCGGGGAATGGTTGTCGGTGCGATCGAATCGATCCGCGAGATTACCGAAAGAAAACGGGCGGAAGAGGCGCTCAACGAGAGCGAGAAACGGTTTCGTGAACTTTCCGACCTGCTCCCCCAGACAATCTTTGAATCCGATCTGAACGGAAACCTGACCTACGCGAACAGGATCGCTTTTGAGATGTTCGGGTACGGGTATGACGATCTCGAAGCAGGACTCACCATCCGGGAGATGGTCGCACCGGAGGACCGGGATCGTGCGGCAGATGGTATCCACGGTATTGTCGAGCAATCTTCCAAACCCATAACGAAAGAATATCTTGCCAGAAGAAAAGACGGCACCACGTTTCCTGTCGCCATCTATTCTTCACCGGTCACCATCGAAGGCAGGATCACCGGTATACGGGGAATCATCGTCGACATCAGCGAACGCAGGATGGCGGAAGAGGCGCTCCAGCAGAGCGAGATCAGGTTCCGTTCCCTGATCCAGAATGCATCGGATATGATCCGTATCCTCGACCGCGAGGGAAAGGTCGTCTATGAGTCCCCCTCAACGGAAGCTATCATGGGATACCCGCCCGGCGAGAATATCGGAAAAGATCCCCTGCAACTGATTCATCCCGATGACCTTGAACGCGTAAAGAACGATCTCCATGAAGTCTATGACCGTACGAACCCTGGCACACCCACAGAATTCCGGGCAAGGAAAGCAGATGGCACCTACCTGTGGGTCGATTCGATTGCCACAAATATGCTGGATGTTCCGGCGGTCAATGGCATCGTCATTACCACCCGTCCCATCGAACAACGCAAAATACTGGAGAACGCAATCCTGGAGAGCGAGGAGAAGTACCGGCTTGTTGTTGAGAACAGCCATGATGCCATCTACATTCACCGGAACGATCGGCTCATCTTCGTCAATAATCGTTCAGCAGAAGTAACCGGTCATTCAAAGGACGAACTGTTGAACATGAACCTCTGGGATCTCGTCCACCCTGACGACCGCACACGCCTGCAACAATCCGCAGCACGCAGGCTCACCGGACAGGAGGTCCAGTCATATTTTTCTGCCCGGCTCGTAACAAAGAACGGGGAGGTCCGGGAAGGGGATTTTTTTGTCGACCGTGTCGATTACCTCGGGCAAGCGGCAATTCTTGGGATCTTCCGCGATAGTACCGAACTGAACCGCGCGGCACGGTCGATCCTTGAAAGCGAGGAGAAGTACAGGACGGTATTTGAGACAACGGGGACGGCGACGACCGTCCTCGAGGATGACGGTACGATCAGTCTTGCGAATTCCGAGTTCGAGCGGCTGAGCGGGTACCGGAAAGAAGAGATCGAGAACAGGAAAAAATGGACAGAATTTGTTGCGCCGGAAGATCTTGAACGGATGGTTGCCCAGCATAAACTGAGGAGGACTGACCCCAAGAATGCACTCCTGCATTATGA
>JAKLEQ010000002.1:19247-54876 GCA_022711635.1 Methanoregula sp.
AGTTCCGGTTTATCTCCCGAAACAGGGAGATCCACAATATTTATCTGAGTATCGGCGTCATCCCTGGCACGAAAAGGAGTGTCGCTTCCCTGCTGGATATCACCGAGCGGAAAAAAGCGGAAGACAACCTCGTTGCAGCGAATCAGGAATACACGAACCTTCTGTCCCAGATCCAGGATGTTTACTACCGGAGCGATCCAGAAGGCAGGCTTGTGAAAGCGAGCCGGTCGTGGGCGGATCTCCTTGGATACGACGATGTCTCGGAATGCATCGGCAGGAATATCGCAACGGATTTCTACTTCAACCCCCCCGACCGCGTCCGGTTCCTGGAAGAGATCGGCGAGGAGGGGAAAGTCACCAACTATGAAGTCCTGCTCAGGAAAAAAGACGGTACCCCGGTACTCGTGGCAACCAACAGCCATCTTACGTACGATTCATCCGGGAGGATAACAGGTATCGAGGGGACATTCCGTGACATCACGGAACTGAAACAACAGGAGAAGATCTTAAAAAGCCAGCTCAGCCTTGGCCTCGCCCTCCAGACGACCCGCGGGATGGAGGACACCCTGAACGTCTGCCTGAGTGCGGCAATCCGGATATCCGGAATGGATTCCGGGGGGATTTATCTCGTGGATACGGAGACCGGGTCGCTGAACCTATCTGTCTGGGAGAACCTTTCTGACGAATTCGTCGAAGCGGTTGCCACATTTCCGGCAGGTTCTGTCCGGGCTGAAACTGTCAATGCAGGAAAACCTGTCTACGTCCCGTTTGACGCCGTAAGCCCCCGTCACACTCCTGCCCAGATCCAAGAAGGGCTCCGGTCAATTGCGATTCTCCCGGTTACTTTTGGCGGCAGGGTTATCGCATGCCTGAACGTGACTTCCCACACCCGGGGGGAGATCCCGGAGTCATCCCGCGTCGCGCTTGAAACCCTCGCCACCCAGATCGGCGCCGCGGTCGAGCGGATCCGGGCTGACGAGGCGCTTTATAAGAGCGAGCAGCGGTACCGGAATGTTGTCGAAGACCAGACGGAATTCATCTCGAGGTTTCTGCCGGATGGCACGCATATCTTTGTCAACGAAGCATATTGCCGGTATTTCGGGATGAGACGCGAGGAGATCCTGGGGCACCGGTTCCGGCCAAAGATCCCCCCCGAAGACAAGGCACGCGTCGAGAGATTCTTCGAATCCTTAACCCCGGATCAGCCAGTCGGCATCATTGAACACCGGATTATCATGCCGGATGGGACGATCCGCTGGCAGCGGTGGAGTGACCGGGCGATCTTTGATGCTGATGGTCTGATTACTGAATATCAGTCGGTCGGCCGCGATATTACGGACAAAAGAGAGGCTGAGGAGGCGCTGCGACAGTCGTACCTCGTCGTCGAGAACAGCCCGGCAGTCCTCTTCCGCTGGAAGGCGGCGGAGGGTTGGCCGGTCGTCTATGTGTCCCGGAACGTGATCCGTTTCGGGTATACGCCGGAAGAACTCCTCTCTGGCATCACTCCCTACACTGCGATCATTCACCCGGATGATGTCGGCAGGGTAACGGAGGAAGTTGAGAAGTATGCAAAGGACGGCACGGACCAGTACCGCCAGGAATACCGTATTGTTGCTCGTGACGGCAGGATCCATTGGGTAGATGATCGCACGCTCATCGAACGGGAACCTGACGGCAGGATCACCCATTTCCAGGGGATTCTGCTCGACATTACCGAGCAGAAACGTTCCGACGAGCTCCTGCGCGAGAGCGAGGAGAAATACCGGACGCTCGTAGAGCACAGCCAGGACGGGGTTTTTATTGTACAGGATGGCAGGCTTGTTTTTTACAACAAGGCGTTTGCGGAGATGACCGGGTATGATGAGCCCGAATTAATCGGCCGCCCTATCGCTGAGACAATCGCACCTGAGGATCGTGAGATGGTCCTCTCACGATACAAGGAGCGTGTTTCAGGCGGGACAGTCCCTGCATCCTATGAATTCTCCCTTCTGCATAAAGACGGTACGAGCAGGATCAGGGTCCGGATGTATGCCGGAAAGGGGACGTTCCGAGGCAGTCCTGCGGTCATCGGCACATTCCACAATATTACTGAAGAGGAGAAACGGGAGGAGGCACTCCGGGAGAGCCGGGAGCTCTTCCGGAAGATCTTCGAGAACAGCCCGCTGGGGATTGCGATTCTCTCACCGGACTTCAGGTTCCGACTGGTGAACCGGCAGTTCTGCAGGATGCTGCAGTACGATGAAGACGAACTTCTGAAAAAAACCTTCGCGGATATCACGCACCCGGATCACATCGCGCCGGATCTCAATGGATCCCGGAAGATCTACACCGGAGAGAAAGAGGCGTACCGGACCGAGAAACGATATGTCAGAAAAGACGGCTCGTTCCTGTGGGCATCCGTCACGGCAGCGCCGGTGAAAAACAGTGCCGGCATCATCACCTACACCATTGCACTCATCGAGGACATCAATGAACGAAAGAAGGTGGAGGAGCAGCTTGTCGCCATGTCCCGGGAGTATACCGGGATCCTTGACCAGATGCAGGATGTCTTTTACCGGACGGATACGGAAGGCCGGCTTATCCGGCTGAGCCGCTCGATGGGTCTCATGCTCGGGTTCGGGGATGGTTCCGAGCTCATCGGGAAGGATATCGGGCAGGACCTCTACTACCACCCTGACGACAGGAAACACTTCCTCGAAGCGATCTCCCGCGAAGGTAAGGTTTTCAATTTCGAGACACGGCTCAAGACAAAAGAAGGATCGCCGGTATGGATCTCGGTGAACAGCCATGTCTGGTACAGACCGGACGGCACGGTGGGGGGTGTTGAAGGGACGATCCGGGACATTACCGAAGAAAAGCGGATCGCCGATGCCCTGAAGGAAAGCGAAGCGAAGTACCGGAGCCTTTCTGAAGCGTCACCCGACCTGATCTTTGTCATCGATCGTACGGATACCGTCACCTACCTCAACAGCAGTGCGGCGGAGATGATCGGAAGCGCTGCACAGGATATCATCGGCAGGAAGCGTACCGACCTCTTTCCCCCGGAGGTTGCAGAATCGCAGGGACGCGCAATCCGGAAGGTGTTCGAGACCGGCGAACCATTCCGCAGCACAGGAAAACTCGGTTTTCCCATGGGTTCATTCTGGTTCGACCACGCTATCCTCCCGATCCGGGATACGTGCGGCAAGGTCTCACTGGTGCTCGGGATCTCCCGCGACATCACTGACCTGAAGACTGCTGAAGAAGCGCTCCGGGAGAGGACCGGTGAACTCGACGACTGGAACCGTGTCTTTTCCACGATCCTCGATTCGGTCCCGATCGGCATCTTCATGGTTGAAGCCCCGTCCGGTAAGCTGATCATTGCCAACCGCGAGGGGCGGCGCCTAGTCGGGCAGGGTCCGTTTCCGGAGGCGATTGAAGAGAATGTCTCATTGTTCGGCAATGTCTTCCGCACCGGGACCGGCGCGCAGTACCCGGTACACGAGTTGCCGATCATCCGCGGGATACACGGTGAGGTCAGTCATGTCGATGACGTTATCGTCGTACACCCGGACGGCACCCGGTTCCAGCTGGAAGTATTCGGGACTCCCGTAACCGATAACCAGGGACAGGTAATCGCAAGCCTCGTCAGTTTTCTCGATATCACGGAGCGGAAGCGGGCCGAAGAGGAGTTTGAGGGCATCCAGGAAAAGTATACCAAAGCATTCCTCGCCGTACCTGACGCAATTACCATCAGCGAGCTCGACACCGGGAAATTCATTGAGGTCAACGATGCGGCTACCGTCCTTTTCGGGTATTCCCGGGAGGAGTTGATCGGTCGGAGCGCTGCCGAGCTTGGGATCTGGCTGAAAGAAGAAGACCGGGCCTTCTTCTTCGGCCTGCTGGAAAAAGAGGGGCGGATCCGCGACTTCGAGGTTGTCGAACGGAAGAAGACCGGCGTGCAGTATACGGCAATGATCAACGCCGATATCCTGACGATTGGGGGACGGAAGTACCTCATCGCAATTCTTCGGGACATTACTGAACGACGACGGACGGAGCAGGTCATACGGGAGCAGAATCAGAAGATCAATCTCCTGACCAGTATCACACGGCATGACGTGGCAAATCAGGTTTCCATCCTGAAAGGGTACGCCCAGATCGCCCGGATGAAAGGCCCTTCCCCGGATATTGACGAGCTCCTGGAGAAGATCGATACCGCAGGATCTGCCATCGCACGTCAGATCGAGTTCACCAGGACCTATCAGGACCTTGGCCTGCAGGCCCCCCGCTGGGTTGAAATCCGCGAGCTTGTTGAGAGGCAGAAACGGGAGAGTGTCATGGTATCCTGTTCATGCGATGTCGCGATCTTTGCCGATCCCATGCTGGAAAAGGTCTTTTTCAATCTTTTCGATAATGCCGTCAGGCACGGGGACCATGTGACCTCGATTGCAGTCTCCTGCGACAGGGACGGCGACAACCTTGTCATCACGGTGAAAGACGACGGGATTGGGATCCCTGCCGACCTGAAGGAGAAGATCTTCGAGAAAGGGTTCGGAAAGCACACGGGATTCGGTCTCTTCCTCGCGCGCGAGATCCTCTCGATCACCGATATGACGATCCGGGAGACGGGAGTTCCGGGGGAGGGAGCGAGGTTTGAGATCGTCGTGCCGGAAGGTGTCTGGCGCAACGGCTGAACTCTTATTAAAACCACAGGCGAAGCTCCAATTTTATTAGAATCCGGGGAAATAACACTCTGATCCGTTAATCTGGAGGATCGCCCCTTATGCCCTATACCATTACGCTGATCGGTACCGATGAGAGAGACCAGCTGGCGGAAAAGTTTCTCCCGCGGGCACGGTATGAAGTGAAATCCGAGATCTACGGGTGCTGCATCAAGCTCCTGTCCGATGATCCCAAACTGCGCGACACCTGGCAGGAGAATTTTTTCTCGATGTCCCAGAATATCCGGTCGCACGGGCGACTCTTTGTCTTTGCCGATCCGGATCACCCGCCCGATACGGTCCTGTATGATCCCTTCTCGAAGACGGCGTTTCTCCTCAACGTACACTACTACGGCTGGGTGAAATCCCTCGCGCTCAGCTGCGCCGGGGATATTCTTGAAGACGAGCACGGGATCGCCTCCCTGCACGGGGCCTGCGTGGACATCGACGGCCGGGGACTTTGTCTCGTGGGAGTCTCGGGTGCGGGAAAGACGACCCAGACCTACGGGCTTCTCTCAAATCCTGCAACGCGGATTGTCGCAGACGACTGGTTCTTCGCCCGTGTCTTTCAGCAGGACATCCTTGCCTACGGATCGGAACGCAATTTCTATATCCGGCAGGACCTCGCAATGATCTGGAAGGAGTATGCCGGTCTCGTGGCAGCCGATGAGTACGATGCGGATGGCCGGGCGGTAGCCGATCTCCGCTGGGTCGTCGGAAAGGGGCGACTCTTCCCAGTCACCACCGTCCGCACGGTTGCTATCCTCAAACGCGACCCGGCCGATCCGGCAATCGTTGCTCCCCTCTCCCCGGAAGAGGGCCGGCGAATTTTTACGGAAAACCGGTACTTCAACCCCCACCTGCTGGTTGCCGACCGGCGCAAGACCATCCTCCGGGATCGGTTCATCGCCGATCTGCTGAACAGGACACGCCTCTATACCGTCAATACGACGGGCAAACCGGCCGAAACACAGGAGCAGGTCCGGCGGATTGCCGGAATAGGGGAACCGTCATAGAACATGAGCTCCCGGCGCAACCTGCGGCGGACATGCCCCGCAGGTATGTCCTGCGGGGTATCTGCCCTCGCACGGCTCCGTTCCGATGCCACCTGTCCGGTTCGCCAGTGATCTGATCCAATCGCAGCATATATTGGCACGGGCGATGAAACAGTCCGGCGGTGAACTGATGCCCATGGAGTTCAAGGGGAGCAGGACGGAGAAGAATGTCCTTGCCGCATTCGCGGGCGAATCGCAGGCGAGAAACCGGTACAGCTTCTTTGCAGGTGTTGCGAGGAAGGAAGGCTACGAGCAGATCGCGGGGATCTTTGAGGACACTGCGCAGAATGAACGGGAGCATGCAAAGCTCTTCTTTGCAAAATTAAAGGGAGGCGAGGCGGAGATTACCGCCGCGTACCCGGCCGGGATAATCGGGACGACGAAACACAACCTGCAAGCTGCCGCAGACGGCGAGAAGATGGAATGGGGGACGCTCTACCCGACATTTGCAAAGACCGCAGAGGAGGAGGGTTTCAAGGATATCGCGCAGCTCTTCAGACAGGTCGCTAAAGTGGAAGCCCACCATGAGAAACGGTATACAACCCTCCATGCAAATATGGAGAAGAACGAGGTCTTTAAAAAAGATGTCCCGTCCCGGTGGCACTGCCGGAACTGCGGCTATGTCTCTGAGGGAAAATCTGCCCCCATGAAATGCCCGGTCTGCGACCACCCGCTGGCGCATTTCGAGCTGCTTGCAGAAAATTACTGAATCTTTTTGGAAACGTTTTTGCCGGTGTATCCTCAAGTACCTGCCAGAGCCTGCAAGAACGAACAGCATATCTCTGTCCGGGACTGTCTCTCTGGATACCGGCAATCAGATGGCGCCGTTCCCTTTCCCTAAGAATCGCGATGCCGGTGTGGTGAAGTTGGCATTTATCCTGTATGATGGGGTTACGACGCTCGATTTTGCGGGCGTGTATGACCCGCTTACCCGTCTCCGGACCTCCCCGATCTGGAGTATCCGGTCTGTGCGCAGAAAGAGAAGATACGGTCGTCCGAAGGCCTGGAGCTGGTACCGGACATGGTCGGCGGGAATCTCTCTTCATATGATTATGTCCTGATCCCGGGAGGAAATAGAATTGCAGACCTGATGAACAACCATGGGTTTCCCGACTGGATTACGGTGAGGCGAGACCGATCCGTCGTTGCGGCAGTGTGTGGCGGGGCGCTCCTTGCGGGAGCAACGGGCATTCTTCGGGGCAGGCGTGCTACAACGCACCCGAATCTCAAACCGTTTTTAACGAAGTTCGCCCAAGAAGTCACCGGAGAGCGGATCGTTGATGAAGGAACGGTGATAACCGCAGGGGGCGTTACCGCAGCAATTGATCTCGGATTATATGTTTGCGAGAAAATTGCAGGGCGCGGGATCCGCGGGAAGATCCAGGTACAGATGGATTATCCGTACTACCCATTCCCATAACCTATCCCTTTTCAGGAAGAGTTACCCACGGGCAGCAGAGTGTTCAGAAAAGAACCGGCGCTGCCCGTACGGGCAGATACTGAAAAATAAACGGAGATCAGGCATTCTCTCCGACAACCACGGTATAACTTCCGTCCCAGGTCAGGGTAACCTGACCATTGCCAAGGATGGACGAAGACGCCGGATCCGTTGCAACAACGGTGATGATCACCGGAATTGTGGGGGTGGACGTGTGCCCGGTGAATGTCCAGTACACGGTCTCGGTCGTCGATGTCGCCGGATTCCCGAGGACGTGGATCGTATAATCAGGAGCCCCCCACGATATGAACTGCCCGTTCGTTGCGGTCCAGTTGAAGGTCGCGCCGGAAATGGAGAAGCCGGTAGCATTGGGAACGAGTTTCACTCCCGGGGTCGAGGACATAACGGGCGAGTACCGGGGCGGGGAGGCGTCGATCGTCAGCGAGGGTGTTTCAATAACCGGGATGCTACCGCCGGGCGATAAGGATTTGATACCGCACGTCCCGTCAACACACTCGCAGCTGCCGGCGCCACAATCGAGGGGACCCTGGCAGACCGCCGTGCACATAATGTCATCGCAGGATGGAGCGTTGGTTTTTAACGTGCAGCTCGTCGGGTGACAGCATTGGGCCGGCACGCAGTCACCTTCAGATGTGCAGCTGCCGGTATCGGGGGCCGGGGTTGTTGCCGAAGCCGTCGTCGCGATCTGCGTGGGTTCCGGGGACTGCGCCGGGGTCGTGGTTGCAGTCACTTCCGAAGGCTGAGTACCGGTACACCCGGCAGCCGCCACAAGTACGATACCTAGCATGAGAAAGGCGATGATTCGTCCGTCCATATACTCCATGAATCTCTTTCAGGAGATAAACGCCGCGGTTTGATCGGGAGGGAAGAATCCGGGAAAAGAGAGATTTTCCCGAAAAAAAATGATCCTGTGAAGAGTCGTCTACTGTTTTCCGGATTTTTTCTCCGGCTTGTCACCATGATGGATAAGCCGGCACTTATTGATGCATTCCCAATTCTCGGGTAAAAATTTCCCATCCGGCCCCGGTTTCATGACCGCATGACGCTTCTCCCCGCAGACAAGGCATTCCATCAGTCCCGTCTTCTCATCGACAATCTTCATGACATGTTCATTCTTTGCCATCCTCCAGTTCTCTGATGGTGCGGGATATAAACGCGTGGATCAGGGCATACTGTGGCGCCGGAACTCCCTTCCTGTACCTGAAAGCACAAATGACCGTACCGGCTAAGGAGACCGGACCGGGAACCGGAGCGGACACCGGTCAGAATTCCCCAACCCATGATCTGATCAGGCTTTGTTCCGGTCATTTTTACCTCTCTACCTGGTTTTTCCTTTTCCCAGCCCCGCAGCAGGTCCGGGTTTTCAGAACCCGGTGGCGTAGTACCAGCCGGATTCACTCCTGACGCGGACCGGCACGCTGAACAGCTCTCCGATCCCCGCATCGGTCAGGATCTCGTCCTTTGGCCCGTCCGCAACGATCCGTCCCCCCTTCATCAGGATGACGCGCGAGATCTCGGGGATGATGTCGTGCAGGTTATGCGTGACCATGATGATGCCGGTGCCGTCCTGCGCGACCGACCGCAGCGTCGATCGGAACGTGTACAGTGCGGAAAGGTCAAGGCTGCCCGTCGGCTCATCGAGAATAAGGGTTTTGGGGCGGTGCACGAGCGCACGGGCGATAAGCGCCCGCCGGGCTTCGCCGGAGGAGAGCGAGTCCATGGCCCGGTCCGCGAGATGATCGATCGCAAGGAAGGCCATGAGCTCGTCTGCCCGCCGTTCCATTGCCGAGGTAACATGATGCCTGAAGAGGCCGATGCTCGAAAAGAACCCGGAGAGGACCGCCTCCCTGACGGGTATGTCGCGGCAGAGCGAGGCCTGAAGATTTGGTGTGACGATCCCGAACGCGGAGCGCAGGTCAAAGACATCCCAGGTATCCCTGCCCCGGAGCCTGAAGACCGTGCGGCGACCGGATACGACCGGGTAGTATTCCCGGTTGATGGTTTTCACGAGCGAGGTTTTCCCGGCTCCATTGGGACCGAGGATGGCAACGTTCTCGTTCTCTGCAATAGAAAGGGAGATCCCTTTGAGGAGGACGGTATCGCCCTTAACGACCGTGACATTCCGGAATTCGAGGAGAAGGGGGGCGGGTTTATCCGGGGCAGGCAGAGACCGGGTCATGATGGGTCAGGGATCGTTCACGATTAAAAAATTCACGGGAGTGAACGGAGGTCCCCTGCGAATCTTTTCTTATGACCGGTGGGACGCCCGGCATTGTCATCATTGTGGTCATTTGATCCCAACCCAAATCACGCGGTTCAACACCCTTATGCGCTGTTCCTGCGAATAATTCTCCGATGCCGGTTCCTCTTTACGGAGTTGCCGTCTCCGACGCCGGCGGTTTGTCACCGGAGGGACGGTCACTCCTCGAATCGCTCGAATCATTCCGCGACATCCTCTCCCGCAGACTTATGCAGGAGCAGGTTACCCTCCCCGACCCGGACCTGAATTCCATTGTCATATCGTCAATTCTCGAGGCTCTCTTCCTGAGAACCGGGCAGGACCGCGGATTCATCGCACCGGACACGCTCGGTCTCCTTGCGGAGAGCGACGGTATCGGGAAACGGATGGGTCGGGCATGTTCCGATGCCGGGCTCCTTTCGGAAAAATTCTTCGACGCCGGGGTTGACGGTCCCCGCCCCCTCCCGGAAATTCCTGATTCCGGACTTCGCACGATGATCGATCGCGTAGTCTCTGCGGAATTCCCCGTCCCAATCACCGTGATCGAACCGGAGGAACTCGCGGCTGTCTTCGAGTACTTCGTCGGGATGCGGCTGGAAGGTACCGGGGGCTGCCGGGTGAAAAAGACCGGGAAGTCAACGGTGCTCTACACCGGCTCGATAGATGTTCCGCCCCGCGCGCTTGTTCAAGAAATCGTGAGGGTGACCCTTCGGGGGATCGTGCGGGACCCGCCCCAGGAAAAGAGTCCGGCAATCCTCGACCCCGCCTGCGGAGCGGGGATCTTCCTGCTTGCCGCCTACCGGTTCCTTTCAGGCGACGGTGGGGCACCTGGACTGCAGGATCTCTCGGACCGGGCCTGCCAATCACTTTTCGGTGTCGACCTTGACCCGGAGTCCGTCAGTGCGGCCCGGTTCGTCATTCTCCTGGCATGCATTGAGGATATCGGGAATGCAGGGATGATCGTGACGACGGGGCATGTGCGCGGGATCGCAACCATTCTGACCAGGAATATCCGGTGCGGGAATTCCGTAATCGCGCCCGATTATTTTGCCGGGCGTCCGGTCCACCCGTTCAATGCCGACGAGCGGCGGAGGGTCAGTCCGTTCGACTGGGACACGGCATTTCCTGCGGTCTTCAACGCCGGAGGGTTCGACGCCATCCTTGGCGCTCCTCCGCCGTACCAGCCGTTTCCTGTACCATCGCGCGAAGCATATTTCCAGACGCACTATGCGACCTATGCGCCATCGGCCGGCCTCTCCGGGTACTTCATCGAGAAAGCCCTCTCCCTCCTCCGGCCAGGAGGGGCAATGGGGATCCTCATCCCGGGAACATTCCTCCGCGCGCGGCATGCCCGGGGACTCCGCCGCCTCATTCTCACCCGGCAGATCGAGACGCTGGCGGATACGGGCCGGACACGGCAGATGCAGGGAGGTGCCGCACGGCTATTTTTTCTCATGCTCTCGAACCGGCCACCGGAACGGCCGTTCCTCGTCCTGCCGGTTGCTCCCGGAGAACGGTTTTTACCGGATGCTGTCCATGGATCGCGGGGATTCCTGATCGACCAGCGGTCGCTCGGGGACGGCGGCTGGATCCTTGAGGACACGCGTGCCGGCGATCTCCTGAAGAGGCTGATGAGAGCCGCAACCCCGCTCGATCATTTCATCATGGGAGAGTTTGTAGTTGGGGAGAACAGGATCCGGAACAATCCGCTCGTCATTACCCCGGAAACACGAGAAGACCTTGCGAAGAGACCCTGGTGCCGGCGCTTTTTTGTTCCCCTGCTGCGCTCTGCCGATATCGGTCGGTATGTGCCGGCCGGACCGTCACGGTTCGTCATAAAAGTAAAAAACAAAAAACGGCTCCGGAAGTGCCGGGCCCTTGAACAGTATCTCGAACATGCGCCCTGGCCTGACGGAACACCCGGCAAGGATGAAAAATCCGGCGGGCCCGGTTTTTTTCCTGTGGATCGGCCTGCTGCCGGAATGCAATCCCCGGATACGGTCCCGAAGATCATCTTCGGGGCGTTTCAGCACACCCCTGCATTCGCGTACGATCCTGCAGGATCCTTTGCTATCACAACGTCCCTCGTTGCGATACCGCGCCCTGACCCGGTCCTCGTCGCGATCCTGAACTCATCGCTCGGCCGGTTCATCATTGCGCATACCTGCCCGGTTACCGATCGGGGATACAACCTCGGCCCTTTGCATCTCGGAAAATTCCCGGTGATTGCGCCGGATTTTGACCGGCTCCCGGAAAAAAACCGGCACGCCAGGATCGCAGCGCTGGTGACGCAGGTGCTGGCGCTCCATGCTTACCTGCGGAACGTAAAAACCAGTCAGGAGCGGCGGCTCATCCGGCAGGAGATCGATGCAATTGAGGTGAAGATCGATGCAGGGGTGTACGAGCTGTACGGGTTGACCCGGGACGAGATCGTTACCGTCGAAGAATCAGTAGTATAATCTTTATAGAATAATGATCTGGATAAACCCTTTCCTTCATCTTTGACGTGTTGCAGCACGTGCCAGAAAACATGACCTCGTATAGTTTCTGATCCGGAAAGAATACTGTCGTGTGTAAAATCCTTTGTGGGCGGGGAGACAGCACCGCAGGAAGGGACGATCATCATCCTTATCTCCTCCATGTGCAGACGATGATCGGACATGGATATCAGACAAAGCCTCGAAGCGATCGAGCGGTCCGTGGGACACCTCTCGCCGATCCAGAAGTTTCTCCTCGGCACGGACGGATCGGTAACCCACCTTCTCGAAGCGATCACCGGCCACCCGGTCACGATAACAACGCTGGAGCAGAACGTCATCCCTGCCGATACGGCAGTCGCGGACCGGCTCGGGATCCGGGCCGGGGAGAATGTCAACCACCGGATCGTGCAGCTGAAGAACGCGGATACCGGGGACGTGCTGATGTACGCGGTGTCGGACACGCCACTCCTGCGGCTCTCCCCGGAATTCCGGGATGACCTCATGCGGGCGGATATCCCTATCGGGAAGATCATCAGCCGGCACCGGATCGAGGCCCGGCGCGAGATCCTTTCCGCCAGGATCGCACCCGCGGGCGATACCATTGCACCGCTCTTCTCCATTGGCCGTGCCGAACCCCTCCTCTCCCGCGACTACCGGATCATCCACCACGGCGAACCGCTCATCTTCATCACCGAGCAGTTCCCCTACAACCGGTTTCTTGACGAGCGCCGCATCGTTGTCGAGACCGGCAGCCGCATCCACCTCGGGCTGATCGAGATGCACGGGGGTACGGGACGGGTCGACGGGGGGATCGGGATCGCGCTTACGGATCCCGGGATCCTCCTCGAGGCGCGCCAGTCCGAAGGGATCATCGTGACCGGTGGCGATGAGTCGGCTGCGCAGGTCGTACGGAACGCGGCGCAACTGTCGCTTTCCGGGATCCATGCAGGCGCCGGGGTATCGGTCACCATCCGCTCATCGTATCCCGCTCACACCGGCCTCGGGTCCGGCTCCCAGCTCTCGCTCGCAACCGCACGGGCGATCTGCGGCCTCTATGACCGTGAGATGCCCGTGCGGGAGATCGCCCGGCTCACCGGCCGGGGCGGGACATCCGGCATCGGGACCGCTGCCTTCGAGCACGGGGGATTTATCATCGACGGCGGGCACCGGTTCGGGCCGGGGGCCGAGAAGACCGGGTTCGCCCCCTCCTCTGCATCGAAAGGGATCCGGCCCGCGGCGATCACGGTCCGGCACGACTTCCCGCCGGACTGGAAGGTCGTGATCGCACTCCCGGAGATCCCCCGCGGGGCGAGCGGCGGGCGCGAGGCTGATATCTTCCGGACCTGCTGCCCGGTCCCGCCCGGAGAGGTGCAGGCGCTCTGCCATGAAGTCCTGGTAAAGATGCTGCCGGGGATCGCCGAACACGATCTCGATCTCTTCGGCTCGTCCGTCAACGCGATCCAGTCGCTCGGGTTCAAGAAGGTGGAGCACAGCCTCCAGCCCCCGGAAATCGCCGCGCTGCTCGGTGCAATGCGGCAGGCGGGGGCGGCAGGAGCAGGGATGAGCTCGTTCGGGCCGGCACTGTTTGCCTTCTGCGACACGGGCGCCATGGACGTGGAACGGGCTGCCCGATCATTCATGGACGACTGGTCCGGGGGGACGACATTCGTGACGACCGCAAGGAATACCGGTGCAGCGGTCCGGGTTGCGTGATTTTTCCGTCGCGAAACCGGTCAGTCCAGATACATAATCCGGAGCAGGCTCCTGCCGGTCTCCGTCCTGAAGATCCGGTGAAGCACGGATTCTGTCGCTTGTCGTTCCATCTCATCCTCAAAGATGTTGACGAGGAAGTCCGCTTCGACGAGGACCTGGAAGTCGATCCCGTCAATGTTCGTATAGGTGTGGTGGTTACCGGTGATGAAACAGACCCGGTCGATGATTGAGGGGGCGACACCGAGGTCGGAAAGGATCTGCCGGGCGATCGGCGGCCCTTCGATCTGCTGGTAATTCCCTGACGTTGAGTTGTATTTCCGCTCTGCTTCGTGGATCCCGATATCGTGGAGGATGGCGGTGTATGCAATAATTTCCTGCAGCTCCGTCCCCGGGCATTCACGGGCGGCGATGATTTGGGCGAAGGAGCAGACCTTCAGCGCATGGTTGATCCTCTTTGCATCGCGCCCGAAGTATGCGATCATCCTCTCCATGACGCGGGAGAACGGAGGCGGCTCAACAGCACCTGTGCAGACCATCGAAGAATTCAAGCTATCCCGCCCTCGATTGTGATCGTCTTCTCTACAACTGGTATCGCTTTTCCGGATTTCTCCAGCGCCTTGTCAACGACAGCGCGGACGCCGCTGCAGCATGGCACTTCCATGTGGACGACCATGATCGACCGGATGGCATGGCGCGAGAATATCTCCGCGAGTTTTTCGATATACCCCGGGATATCCAGGTCCAGTTTCGGGCAGAAGATGATTACGATCCGGCCTTTCAGGAACTCCGGATGAAACCCCCCGTACGCGAACGGCACGCAGTCGGCGGCGATCAGCAGTTCGGCGTTCTCAAAGTAGGGTGCCGCCGGGTTTAAAAGGCTGAGCTGGACCGGCCATTGCCGGAGCTCTGAATCCGTTGCCCCGACTACCGGCTGCCGGGGTCCTCTGCCGGGTTCCCGGCGGATTGCCCGTGCTGCCGACCCCGGGCACGCCGCGAAACGGGAGGGATCGGGAGACCCGGGAGGGCAGACGATGCCTTCCCCCACATAGCCCGCTGCCAATTTACCGGAGGGGGTGGGAGCCGGCGTACGCTCCGGGGGAACATGATTCGGGATCGGGAGACCGTGCTCGATCAGGTACTCGATCGCTTCGTTGTAGAGCGCCACCTGCCCGTGACCGGCGAGGTGTTCGAGGTGGGCTTTGATGACCGGTGCGCCCTGTTTTACGATGGTTGCCATGACGGCCGCCTCGTTATAAGGTTCGGCCTCGCGTTCGATAACCGTAATCGCGCCTTCCGGGCATGTCCCGATGCAGGCCCCGAGCCCGTCGCAGAAGAGATCCGAGACGAGCCGGGCCTTTCCCTCGATCAACTGGAGTGCTCCCTCAGGGCAGTCCGGGATGCATTGGCCGCACCCCGTGCATTTCGTTTCATCGATGCTGATGATCTTCCGTTTCATTTTTCATCTCCGGGTTTCGGTTGTTCTGGGAGTAAGCTTTTTGCGCGACGGGAACTTCCACCGTAATACGAGAAGGATCCCTGCCGTGATGAGAAGAAGGACGAGGAGGGGTGCCAGTATCGCGACGACGGCCGTTGTCAATGACAGCAGATCTTCGATGAGGCTGACCAGCCAGTTTCCGGTACCTCCGGTTGCAAGGGTGACTGCAGGACGGGCCGCGACCTTGGCAGCGTGGACGCCCCCGGCGATCAGGAGCCCGGCGATGAAGGACAGCGCCGGGTGGAGTTCTCCCACCACGCCGGCGCCGGCGATAAAGAGGATCGCCCCTGCCAGCGGGCGGCCGACAGTCTGGATAATATCGTTGAGAGAATCAACGACCGGGATCTTATCGGCCGTCATCTCGATGACGAGAAGAACTGCGAGTGCCGCGAGCACCCAGCCGTTCGTCAAAGTGTCCCACGGCTCATTGAGCGGGATGAGGGTCGTAGAGCGGGCGACCAGCCCGACGACGAGCAATGGCAGGTAAGCATTCAGTCCCGCCGCGACGGAAAGCCCGATGGCGCACGCGATAAGGATGACCGTCTCGATCATATCACCTATCCCCGCGGCGCCTCATTCTTGTTCGTCTTTTTCTCTGATCAGGCCGTGTCATGAGCGCATTTTTGGTTTCAGTGCTGATCATTCCCATGCCCTACAGTACGCAAGCCTTGCAGTCCTGCTGTCCGCAGGGAATGTTGTCGATCTTCCACTTCAGTGCCCAGCGCTTGATGTCCCGGATCACATCGACAATCCCGAGCCCGCTCTCCGTCAGCGTGTACTCGGAACGGACCGGAAACGCGGTCGCATCAACGTGCCGGATGATGATCCCTTCGTCCTCCAGTTCTTTCAGCCGCTCCGAGAGGACCTTTGGCGTGATACCATCAAGGGCATCCCGGAGCTCGGTGAACCGCCGGGTATACCCCTCCCCCTTGTACAGCTCGAGGATGATGAGGAGCGTCCACCGCTTCGAGAGATACCGGACAGTCTTGTTGACCGTGCATGACTCCTGCATGGTATGGTATTGGTAACTCCTGAATATTTATAATCTGGTATGCTATTGATATTTTGTATCAATAAGAAATCAAATGGAGGATAAACAATGTTCTGTTACCAGTGTGAAGAGACGGCACGAGGGACCGGCTGCACGATCAAGGGCGTCTGCGGCAAAGAGGAGGAGATCGCCGCATACCAGGACGCGCTCGTCTATCTCTGCAAGGGGCTTTCCGTGCGGAACCTTGCGGCAATGGAGATGGGGAAGGGCAACCCGGATGCGGGGCTGTTCATCGCGGATGCCCTCTTTGCAACACTGACCAACGTCAACTTCGATAAAGCCCGGTTCACGGAGTTCATCAACAACGCCGTTACGATGAGGGATGCGCTCCCAAAGAGCGGCGCCAATGAACCGGATGCCTGCACGTGGAAGCCGAAGGGTGATGCCGATATCCTTGAGAAGGCAAAAACCGTGGGGATCCTCTCGACCGCCAACGAGGATGTCCGCTCCCTGCGGTCAACGCTCCTCTTCGGCCTCAAGGGGATCTCCGCGTATTATACCCACGCTGCTGTTCTCGGCAGGACCGATGCGGCGATCGTCACGTTCCTCCAGAAAGGGCTCGCATCCACGATCCGGGACCTGCCGGTCCCTGACATGATCGCGCTTGTGATGGAGTGCGGGAGCACCGGGGTTAAAGTCCTCGCGTTGCTCGATGAGGCGAACGTAGCTGCGTACGGAAAGCCGCAGATCACCAGCGTGAAGACGACAGTCGGGAAGCGACCGGGCATCCTGATTACCGGTCATGACCTGAAGGATCTCGAGATGCTGCTGGAGCAGTCGAAGGATACCGGCGTAGATGTCTACACCCACGGCGAGATGCTCCCTGCCCACGGGTACCCTGCGTTCAGTAAATACCCGCACCTTGTCGGCAACTACGGCAGCTCGTGGTGGCACCAGAAGGAGGAGTTCGAACAGTTCAACGGCCCGGTCCTGTTCACGACCAACTGCCTCGTTCCCCCGAAAGACACCTACAAGGGCCGGCTCTTCACGACCGGCCTGACCGGGTTTCCGGGTGTCCCGCACATCGCGGCAGGCCCGGGCGGGAAGAAGGATTTCTCGAAGATCATCGCGCTCGCAAAGACCTGCCAGTCGCCAACAGCTCTCCCCGGCAGCGGGAGCGATATTGTCACCGGCTGTGCCCATGACGCGGTCCTTGCACTTGCCGACACGGTCGTCGGGGCCGTGAAGAAGGGAGACATCAAAAAGTTCATCGTCATGGCAGGCTGCGACGGCCGGCAGAAGGAGCGGGAGTACTACACCGCATTCGCAAAGGCCCTGCCGAAGGATACGGTCATCCTCACCGCCGGCTGCGCCAAGTACCGGTACAACAGCCTCGGTCTCGGAACCATCGGGGGTATCCCCCGGGTCCTCGATGCCGGCCAGTGCAACGACTGCTACTCGCTCGTCGTGATCGCGCAGGCACTGGCAAAAGCGTTCGGCGTCGGGATCAACGAGCTGCCGGTCTCGTACAACATCGCATGGTACGAGCAGAAGGCCGTTCTTGTGCTCCTCGCCCTCCTCTCGCTCGGGGTAAAGGACATCACGCTCGGCCCCAAGCTCCCGGGCTTCGTCTCCCCTGCCGTCCTCGATGTGCTCGTGAAACAGTTCGGTCTCAAGCCCAATACCACGGTACAGGCTGACATGGCCCGGATGGTAAAGGCCTGAACCTGCAGAACGGGAGATACCCATATAACCTCCCGTGCGCATACCCACCGGTACTGAGTTCATATGACACCATCCAAGCCGGAAGAGGGGGAAGGAACCGCCGATAAGAAACGCGAGGCGCTCGCAGGAAGAGTCCTCACCGTCAACGACCTCGTCCAGTACCAGGATGGGACCGTCGCAAGCCGCATGCTCGTCTTTAAAAAGACCGGCACCATCACCCTCTTTGCGTTCGATGCCGGGGAAGGGCTCTCCGAGCATTCAGCGCCATTCGATGCGGTCCTTTCCGTCACCGACGGCATCGCTGATGTCGCGATCGCGGGGGAGTGGTTTATGGTAAAAAGCGGGGAGATGATCATTCTTCCGGCGAACAAGCCGCACGCGATCTCCGCAAAAGAGCGGTTCAAGATGACGCTGACCATGATCCGGGAGTGACGGGAATGGGCGGAGATGAGGAGGACGGGTACTATTGCACGGTCTGCGGCGGCATTCCCCCGGACCGGATCAAGATAAAAAAGATCCCGATTGACGGGAAAGAGACCGGCATCGACCGGCTGGACTGGATCCTCCTCGACGTTGCCAGCATGAACCTTCATGACGATGAGCGGATCACGGATGAGATCGTACTACGGGTCCGGCAGTTCAACTACATCCCGACAAAGAAGATGGCGGAATACCGAAAAGCTCTCTTAAAGGAATACAAGCTGGCCGCTCCCACCCTCCTGCGCCGGAAAAGTGACGGGGATGAGATCCGTGTTTGACCGCTGTCCCGGCGCCGCGAACATCCGGACCCCGACCCTCTTGATCAAAAAATGCCCGCAGTGCGGGGATGAGGTGGAACTCTTCTCCAATGACGTCAAGGTTGCCTGCAGCAGGTGCGGTTTTGTCGTCTGGAACGACATCGCCTCCTGCGTCCAGTGGTGCAAGTACGCAAAGGAATGTGTCGGTGAGGAGATGTACCGGAAACTGACGGAGAAGAAAGAAGGTTCGTGAAAGAGATGCCGGGAGCGATCTTTTCAGTACACCGTTAGGCTGGCAGATCGGAAACGATATCATTTTCCACCACGTACTGTTGGATCTCTATGGCGGCGCCCATCCACGCCTTCCTTGTCGATAACGACCCCGGCCTCCTCGACATGACCCGCGGATTCCTCGAAGAGTCGGGAGGATTCCGGATCACCACCTCAACGTCCGCAGGGGAGGCACTCGCGCATCCCGCCTGCCAGTCCTGCGACGTCATCGTCTCCGGCCACCGCACGCCGGGTATAGACGGGATCGCGTTTCTTAAAAGGGTCCGGCAACAGTCCGGGGATCTCCCCTTCATTCTCTTCACTGGAAACAGCGGTGAGGAGGTCCTGATCGATGCCATCAACAACGGGGCTGACTACTTTCTCCGGAAAGGTGCGGACCCATCTACACAGCTGGCAGATCTTGCGCAGGTGATCCGGCAGGCTGTTGCGAGAAGCGAAGCGTGGCGCAGCCGCCCTTCTCCGAAAAGAAAGGGAGGCCCCGATGGGGCCGGCAGACGGGGAGATGAGAAATACCAGGATCTGGCGGATCTCCTGCCCCAGGCGGTCTTCGAACTTGACCCGGACTTCAGGGTGACGTATGTAAACCGGTACGCCCGGAGCACCTTCGGGATCACGGACGGGGAACTTGCTGAAGGGATCAGCGGGCTCGATTTCATCGATCCTGCCGACCACAGGAGGCTTAAGGAAAACGTCCGCAGGCACCTGCAGGGGACGCCAGGGGAGCCGGAGGCATATACTGCAATCCGAAGGGACGGCAGGTTGTTTCCGGTTATCATCTATGCGGTGCCGGTGTTCCAGGGTCCGGTTCTGACCGGCTACCGCGGGGTAATGGTCGATATCACTGCCCGGAAAGCGATCGAAGACGATCTGCGGGAGAGCGAGAGAAAATTCCGGAGCATCTTCGAAAACAGTCCCTATCCCGTCGCGATCAACAGCTTTCCGGATAACGAGTTCCTTGAGGTCAACAAGGCGTTCCTGGATGTCAGCGGCTATACGCCGGAAGAAGTGTACGGAAAGAATCCGGTCGAGATGGGGCTCCTCTCGTATACCGACGCTGCAAAACTCGTTGCCCGGCGGGTGCTGTCAGGAAAGATCGAGAACGTGCCGCTCGCGCTGACTGCAAAGGAGGGGCGGCGGGTCCATGTCATCTTCTCCTCCATGCCGATCTCGATCAACAACATCCCTGCGACGATAACGGTGACGGCCGAAGTCACGAAACTCCGACGGATAGAAGAGGAATTGATCGGGAAGAACGCGGAACTCAATACCGCGTACGAGGAACTGGCCAGGATCAACGCCGAGCTCCGGCAGCAGTACAATGAACTCAGCCGGAAAGAGGACGTCCTTAAAGAGAGCGAAGAGAAATTCCGAGCCCTCGTCGAGCTCGCTCTCGACGGGATCCTGATCGCGGACTTTTCCGGCACCGTCCTCTTTGCGAACCGCGCCACCGGCCTGATTGTCGATATTCCGGAATACAAGACGATCCCGGGGAAGAACGTCTTTACCTTTATCGCCCCGGAGTCCCGCAATGACGTGCTGACCGACGTTTCAAAAGTATCGCAGGGGATCGACGCATACCTCACCCTCTACAAGATCATCACGGCGAATAACCGGGAAATCTGGGTGGAATGCATCGGCAAGAAGATTGCCTTCGGGGAGGGATCCGCCATCCTCGTCTCCCTGCGGGATGTGACGGACCGCAAGAAGGCCGAAGAGGCGGTCCGTGAATCGGAGAACCGGTTTGCCACGGTCTTCCGGTCAAACCCGGTCGCCATGACGCTCGTCTCTGCGACGGACGGGGTATTCATCGATGTCAACGATGCTTTTGTGCAGAACACCGGGTACTCCCGCGAGGAAACCGTTGGGACCGTCGCGGAAAAACTCGGGCTCTTTGCCGACAATGACGAACACCGCAAGTTTGTCTCTTCCCTGCGTGACCAGCGGACGATCCACGGGATGGAGATACGGTGCAGGACCAAATCCGGCATCGTCCGGACCTGCCTCTTTTCCTCCGGCATCATCATGATGAGCGGAAAGCCCCACATCCTTTCCAGTGTCGAGGATATCACCGAACGGAAGACCACGGAAGCGGCGATCCAGGCAATCATCCAGAGCATGGTAGGGACAACCGGCCTCAATTCCCTCCGTAAGATTACGGAAAGTGTCAGTTCCTGGCTCTCGGCAGAATGCGTCATCGTCGGGGAGATCCAGCCGGACAACCAGACGGTTACCGCCCTGTCCATGATCCTTGACGGGAAAGACGTCCGCGGTTTCTCCTACGCGCTGAAAGGGACGCCCTGCGAGAACGTGGCGATGAAAGGGTACTGCCTGTACCCCGACAAGGCACAGGATCTCTTCCCGCAGAGCAGGGACATCACCGATCTGAAGATGCGGGCATACACCGGCACACCGCTGCGGGATTCCCGGGGGAATGTTATCGGGATCCTGTGTGCCCTCTCCCGTAAACCGTTCAAGCCTTCCCCGACAATGAGGGAGATCCTCGATGTCATCGCCACAAAAGCGGCCGCCGAGGTCGAGCGTATCCGGATCGAACGGGACCTATGGCAGAGCCGCCGGATGCTTGTCGAGGCGATGGACCTTGCCCAGCTGGTGAACTGGGAGTACGACACGGTAAGGGGGATGTTTACGTTCGATGACCGGTTCTATTCCCTGTATGGTACGACCGTGGAACGCGAAGGCGCTCAGATGTCGGCAGCCGCATACGAACGGGAATTCATCCCACCGGAGGAGCAGGGTATCGTTACCCGGGAGATCGCGAAGGCGGAAGCTGCGGCAGACCCCGGGTATGTCTCCCGGCTGGAACACCGTATCGTACGCAGGGACGGCAAGGTCAGGAACATTGTTGTCAACATCGGAATCACCAAGGACGCCGAAGGCCGGACCGTCAAGACTCACGGGGCAAACCAGGATGTCACGGATCGAAAGAGGGCGGAAGAGGCTATCCGCCGGGCGAACCTCCAGCTCAACCTTCTCGGCAGAATCACCCGCCACGACATCGTTAACAAGATCTCGATCATCCTCGGCTACCTCAGGATCGCCGAGATGAAATTCCCGGATCCCGAGCTTATTGGCCTGCTGAAGAAAATTGAAGACAACACGGGAATGATACGGTCGCAGATCGAATTCACCCGGGTCTACCGGGATCTCGGCACGCACGAGCCGCAGTGGCTGGAGCTCGCCGGCATTTTCTCCCGTCTGCAGGCTCCGGAGGGGATAACACTCGTCACCGATTCGGGGGAATGGTCAGTCTTTGCCGATCCCATGCTTCCGAAGGTCTTCGAAAACCTCCTCGATAACTCGGTCCGGCATGGGGAGAAGGTGACAGAGATCCGTGTCTCCGCGGCGCCGTCGGCCACCAGTCTTGTTATCCTGTGGGAGGACAACGGGGTCGGTATCCCCCGTGAGATGAAGGAAAGGATCTTCGAGCAGGGCGTGGGAAAGAACACCGGGCTCGGGATGTTCCTGACAAAGGAGATCCTGTCCTTAACCGGCATATCGATTGGCGAAACCGGGGAACCCGGGACAGGGGCACGGTTCGAGATCACCGTGCCAAAGGATATGTTCAGGGCAGTCCGGGAATCCTGAAATCCTGTTTTCCGGTATCCACAAGAAACCGGCATCGGCCCGGGATTTTTGGTGAAACCGATGACCTTCATCTCACGTTCGTTTTCCCGAAACCCCCATGCACCGGTCAACCTTTGGAGCCCAGGATCGTACGACAGAAAGTTTTATTATTAACATACGACTAACTAAAAGTGAAACATAGGTCTGGAGGAATGCCTATGGATCGTGAAAACCCCGAGAGAAAGAAGACCGATGTTGTTCCCATTACTCCGGGTTCTTCGCTTTCGACCTGGAGGATGCCCAGCCTGTTTGAACGCGATATCGACACGATCTTCGATGATTTCCGGAGATCGTTCGATGTCATGATGCGCCCGTACTTCCCGATGGAGGCACGCATGCAGGAACTCGGGATGCTGCCGGTCCGGTTTGCACAGCTCGACCTGATCGACGAAGGAGACCATTATGTCATCCATGCCGAGCTGCCCGGCTTCACCAAGGAGAACGTCGATGTCCAGATCAACCGGGACGGCATGACCATCCGGGCAAAGAAAGAGACCGATAAAGAGGAGAAGAGAAAGAACTACCTCCACCGCGAACGTGCGTACTCCGCATTCGAGCGGTCGGTCGCGTTCCCGGAAGAGGTCGACCCGGCAAAAGCCGAGGGAAAGATGAATAATGGTATCCTCGAGCTGAGGGTGCCCAAGAAAGAACTGAAACCCGAGATAAAACCGCGGAAGATCGAGCTGAAGTAGGTTTTTTCAGGTTCTTTTTTTTAGAACCCCTTATCGGATACTCCCGAAGGGAAGATCTTATTTCCCGATCCGGAGCAGCATTTCTTCGAGCGAAGGATATTTGGACTCGATCTTCTCTACCCGGCCCCCGACTTCCGCGATGAGGGATGTGGATTCGTTGAGTTCCTCCATGCTCTCCGCGTCACAGACATAGAGCCCTTCTTCCTGCCGGTAGGTCTTTGTATGCCCGACCAGCCGGTCGGGGTTCCCGATCGAGAAGAAGATCGTATAGGTCAGGGAACCGAACTGTTCGCGGAGTTCCTTCATGGAGCCGAACGCGACGACCTTCCCGCGTTTTAAGATCATGACCTTGTCGCAGATTGCCTCGACCTGGTACAGGTTGTGCGCCGAGAGGACGATCGTCTTGCCCTCTTTCCGGAGCGTGCGCAGGTAGTCGGCGATGAACCGGGAGGTCATGGGATCGAGCCCGCTCGTCGCCTCATCGTACACGAGGAACTTCGGGTCGTGGATCAGCGAGCGGGCGATCGCCGCCTTGCGTTTCATCCCCTTACTGAACTCGCCAAGCTTCTTGCCGTTGGGTTCCAGCGAGAGTGCCGCGAAGAGCTGCCGGGAACGGACAGTGATCTCCTGCGGGGAGAGTCCGTAGATCTCCCCGAAGAACGCGAGGTAATTCTCCGCGGTCATCGTCTCGTAGAGCCGGGATTCTTCCGGGAGGTAGCCGAGCATTGCCTTGAGTGCGGTAGGATCGTTCACGACATCGATCTCGTTGACCCGGAGCGATCCGGAAGTCGGTGCGATCAGCCCGGCAATGATCTTCAACAGTGTCGTCTTCCCCGCGCCATTGTGGCCGATGATGCCGAAGATCTCGCCATCTTCGAACTCGAACGAGACACCGTCCAGCGCGGGGAACGCTTCGAACTTTTTTACAAGATCGCGTCCGGCAATCATGGGAACCTTAACAATCCTGAATCAGACTTGCATCCGGTGCAACATATACGTTAGGATGGAGGACAACGGGGAAATGGGAGTAAATTTTTTTATCGCCATCAGAGGAGAGAATGCAGCATGGCGCGGATATCCTTGTCCGAGAAGGGCTTGACGATATAGCCATCCGGTTCCGCTTCCCGCATCCGGTCCGGCAGCTCGGATCCTTCGTACGCGGTCAGGAATACAAAGGGAATATTGAACCGCTTCTTGATCTGCATTCCGGCCTCGATTCCATCCATGTCGCCTTCCAGGGTTATATCCATGACAACGAGATCGGGGCGGATTTTTTTACAGACCTCGATGGCTTCTTCGCCGGTCCGGACCGGATCGCAGACCGAATATCCCATCTTTCGGATCTTGTCGGTGAGGATCTCGCTGATGGTGGGATTGTCCTCAACAATGAAAACGGTCTTTTTTTCCAAGAATGCTTCCCCCCTGTCCCTGCAATACCCCTGCGAGAGGTCCCGGAGGCGTTCCGGTTGGGGCGGGTATTGACCCTGCGGGATGTTCCGGCTCAATTTCGGGATGGTCTCGTTCGATCTCTCTCGCTTCAGGTTGTACAGCGATTGCCTGATAATATCTGCGATGGAGGCATTAAATCCTCCCAGACCCTCCTGCAGAAGGGCAGGACATTTCCGCTTCCCTGTCAGTACTCGAGCCGCCATGATCCCGCCCCCCCGTCTCCGGCCGGTTTCAATTGCCAGAGAGGCAATCGTTGCGGTGAACGGTGTAGCGTGGCAGGAGCACCGGACCTCCAGGGAAGCATTCCGGAGATCTGCGACCGTGGGATCGATCGTTGCGCGATCGGACGCTTTGCGATACGCTGATGATGATGTCCGGATACGTCCCGTGCCGTGATCGTCTCCGCTTGGGCGACCATGCGTAAGAGAATCTCCCTGCGTGATTCCAGGACGTGCCAGCCGAGAGAATTCACGCTTTGCCTCCCTTCCTGCCCTCCCTCCATCCACCATGGCCTCGTCGTTCCGCAGATCTTTCGGACCGGCCTTGGCATGACGTTTTCACCCTGCAGCTATGTGCTCCCTTTTTTACAAGGTCTGCAAGAGTATAGTATATCAAGCCGGTGACCGGGCAGGCCATGGGGACGTTTGCTGATATCGTTACGATTGCGAAATGGGAAATACGGCGTACGCTCACGCAGATGAGCAAAGACACGCTCCCGCTCGCGATCGTCCTCTTTGCCGCGCTCGTCCTCGTTATGGGATTCACCGCGCAGAGCGGCATGCACCTGCAGGACGGGATGTACACCATCGGTGTCGATGACCCGACCCTTGCACAGGTGCTTGCTTCCGACACCCGGTTCACGGTCTACGAACTGGATGATGCCACGCTCTGGAACAACCGCCAGGCGTTCGATCTCGTCATCTACCGGGGAACGGCGCTCCCCGCCACCACCGAGCGGGGCAGGGCGGCGCAGAAGACCGTCCAGCGGGATTACGGGCAGTACACCGCTTCGGTCTACAACCGGCAGGAGGATCTCTTCGCCGCGTACCCGCTCTGGATCGATATTCAGACGGTCAAATCCGAGCTGGACTTCACCGCTACGCAGAGCGGCCAATATATCTCCGCCCGGCCCGGTGCCGCCGCCCCGGAGCCGGAGGGCGACCTTCTCGATGTCCCCACACCCTCGCCGACCCTCGCGGTAACGAGCGAGGAACTCAGGACGAGCCTTGCCGAGACTGAGAGCAGCAACTCCCAGCTCTCCCGGTATACCGAGATGCTCTCCTCGTCCGATACCGGCACGACCTTCAAGACCCCTTCGCAACTCTCCCCGCCGCTGCCCTTCGATTCCATCATCCTCATCTTCATCTTCATCTTCCCGCTCTACTTCTCATCCCAGTTCTTCATGATGAGCATCATGAACGAGCGGATCGAACGCAAAGGGGAGCTTCTCCTCTCCACCCCCGTTTCGGCACCCGCCATCATCGTCGGGAAGATGCTCCCCTACCTCATCCTCATGCTCGCGATCTCGGCGGGCCTCACGGTCTATATCGGGGCGCCGGTATCCATCATCCTCCCGCTCATCCCCGTCATCCTCTTCTTCCTAGCAAACGCCCTCATCATCGGCATGGTCTCCCGGAGCTTCAAGGAGCTCTCGTTCATCTCCATCTTCTTCTCGACGATTGCGACCTCCTATCTCTTCTTCCCCTCCATCTTTGCCAACGTGCATGTCATCAGCCTGATCTCGCCCCTTACCCTGATCGTGCTCACTCTCCAGGGTACGGCATACACGGCGACCGACTACCTCTTCTCGACCGCCCTCTTCTGGTTAACCGCCGGCGTCCTCTTCTACGTCGGCATCCGGAACTTCAGCGAGGAACGGCTCTTCTCCGAGCACGGGCTCCTGACCCGGATCCGCGAGTTCGTCGGTTCGAGCCTCTCGGAGAAGCATACCTTCGCCTCCCTCTTCCTCCTCAACGGGTTTGCCATCCCGTTCGTCTTCATGGCGCAGATGATGTGCCTCGTTGTCTTCTTCAACCTGCCCATGCCGTTCTCGCTCATCCTCCTCATCCTTTTCGGGGCAGAGATCGAAGAGATGGCAAAGGCGGTTGGCATCTACACCCTGTATGCCCGGGACCCGTCTTTCTTCTCGTGGAGGAACCTGCTTCTTGCCAGCGGCGCCACTGCTCTCGGATTCCTTGCCGGGGAGAAACTGCTGCTCTTTGCCACGCTCGCCGAGATCACCGAGTCGGTCTTCGGGAGCATCCTCTTCCTCTCGCTCGGCATGCTGTGGCTCCCGCTCTTCCTGCATTTCACCGCCGTCTGCGTCGTTGCCACCTGCCTGAAACTGGGCGGCAGGAAATGGCTCGTGCCCGGGCTTGTGCTTGCAACCGTCATCCACTGTCTCTATAACCTGTACTTCATCCTTGGGTGGCTCACATGAAGGCAAAGAACATCGCAATCATCGTAAAAAAAGAGCTCCGGGGGCTCATGAACGAGAGGACGATCCTGCTCGCCATCCTCCTCCAGCTCTTCGTCGCACTCTTCTCGTCCTTCCTCATGGTCGGGCTCACGTCTATGTACGACCCGTCCTCGCTCTCGAAGTACTCGCGGTTCCGGTACAGCGTTGCCTATGTCGGGAACGACTCCGCGCTGAATGATTACTTAAGCAACAGCCGGGACTTCACGGTCTTTTCCATGGAACTCTCCCCGGCAGTCACCGCCCTCCAGGAACGCAAGCTCGCCGCCGTCGTCTATGTTCCGGACACTGCACCTGATGCACAGGATCCGGTGAAGATCACGCTCTATACCCTGGAGAACGACCTCCAGAGCGCGATCGTCAATGTCAAGCTCAAGGACATCTTCCTCTCCTATGAGAAAGATCTGCGCACGCTGCGTAAAGCCCGTATCACGGAACAGCCGGTCCCGCTTGCCTTCAACCCGACGCGGGGCGGGGGTGACTTTTTCGAGTTCGTGTACGGGCTTTTGATCCCCCTCCTCCTCTTCATGCCGGCGATCATCGCATCGGCGCTGGTCATCGATCTCATCACCGAAGAGTACCAGCACGAGACGCTCGAGACCCTGATCGCGAGCCCGGTGACGTTTTCAGAAATGGTCTGGGGGAAGGTGATCGCCTGCGAGATCCTGATCCCGATCCAGGCCGGGGCATGGATCTTCCTCCTTGTCATCAACCGGATTGCGATCCTGAATATCCCGCAAATCTTCGTGCTCGTGACCATCTCCTCGCTCGTCCCGATCCTGATCGGGGCGCTCACTGCGCTCCATTACCGTGAACGCACCGCTGCCCAGTTCATCTTCTCGACCGCCCTTGTCGTCGTGCTCCTCCTGATCCTTGCGATCCCGGCAAATCCCCTCAATATGGTGACCCGGCTCGCGGTGGGATCCGCGGGAACAGGACAATGGCTCGTGCTCGCCGGGGTTGCTGTCGCAGCAGTCGTGTTCTCTGTCCTTCTCCAGCTGTATGCGGGAAAGGTCGGGCGGGAGCATCACGCGGGTTAGCGGTCGAAAAAGGGGGAAACGGCTGGTTGTTTTTTAAAGCAATCAGTACCCGTAGAACCCGCCCAGTTCCAGGGTCTCATCGATGACCTTGTACCGGATGCCGGCTGATGTCACGTAGACCTCGCACCGGTCGCTCCCGCGGGTTCCTTTGATGACGAGGGTATCGCCGCGTTTCGGTTTTGCCCCGTTATTCATGAACTGGTCGATGACCTGCCCGTCCGACCGGGTTACTCTCATCTCGATCGAGTTGGTGAACATCTCGCCACCCCCGCCGTTGTAGGTGAGGGTGATATCGGAGTAGACACGGTCCTTGGCAAGGTCGAGATAGATTTGCTGTGCTGACGGGAGGGTCTGGACCGGGTCGATGTCGGATGTCGGAACGGGGGTCGCAATCGTCGTGGGTTCCGGCGTCGCTGTCGTGGGGAGGGGGGTCGCGGGGGGTCGTTCCTCCCCGAGGCACCCTGCCCCTGCAAGGGCGGCAGCGATGAGAAGGATGGCAATGAGGCCGATGTATTTCATGTACTGAGATCGGGCACTCGTTCTATAATGTTTTTGTGCAAAACGCGCTGATGCTTGACGCTTTTAAAGAACCGGGGCGTTCCTGCGAGACCGGAACATCAGGATGCGGGAGATTTTGCCCGGATTGCTGTAAAGAACAGTTAAATTAAAAAGGGCATCGGGTTTAATCTTACATATCAGGAGAGAAGAAATGTTCTGTCCGAAATGTGGAAAAGAGACTGATGCTTCCGGAAAATTCTGCCAGTGGTGCGGGGCTGACATCGGGACGCCCATGCCCCCGCGGGCAATGGTAAAGGTGGAGGAGGAAGAGGTGGAAAGCGAGCCGGTGGTCGGGGATTACGCTGGCCTCGGGCGCAGGTTCTTTGCTTTTATCATCGACCTGATCCTGCTCTTCATCCTCGGCGCGATCGCTGCCGCCTTCTTCGGGCTTATCCGGGGTGTTCAGAACCTGTACTTCCTGGTCGTCCAGCATGCACCGATCTCCTCGCTGACACCCGAAGGCACGAGCTTGTCGGCGTACATCACCATCATCGCCGCATATGGCGTACTTTTCGTCATCATCCCGTGGTTCTATTTTGCCGGGTTCGAATGCTCGCGGGGGATGGCAACGCCCGGCAAGACGGTCATGAATATCGTCGTCACGGACAGGACCGGGAGCCGGGTAACGTTTTCCCGGGCGACAATCCGGCACTTCGTCAAGTACATCTCGGCGGCAATCGTCCTGATCGGGTTCATCATGATCGGGCTTACCAAGAAGCGGCAGGGCCTTCATGACCGGGCAGCAGACTGCCTCGTGATCCTCACCCCCGAATAATATTCCCGTCCAATACCTCTTTTTTTAACCGTGATCGCCACGACTACGGTCAGTGGTATTTCAGCTTGAGCCCCGCAAGGACGAGAATCAGGAGAAACGTGATAACGTTTGCGGCGATGATCGGGGGAGCGGAGACAGAGAAGCCATAGATCGTCCAGAGAAGGACACCAGCGGCAAACAGCACGAGCATGGCGAGCGAGATGTCCCGGGTCTCCCGAAGTCTCCATGCCCGACTCACCTGAGGGATGAATGCTATCGTTGTCAGGGTACCGGCGATATAGCCGACAAGAACAGTCGTGTCCATTATCTCTCTCCGGATACTGCATCCTGTAGCATCTTCAAACCGTCCGTGTCTTTTTTACGTGTCAGCGCTCTGCGCCGGAGTATTCTGGAGAGGTTGTGGCGAGAACTGGTCGGCGACGATCTGCCACTCCCGGCCTTCCTTTACCAGGAAGAACATGTCCCGGCCCTGCATGACAGCCTGCTGTGTTCCGACAGTAAACGAGATCGAGAAGAGATAGGTGACGACCGCACTCTTTCCGCCATTATAGATCTGGACCCTGTGATCCCTTTCCTGCCATTCCTGGATGCGGGCAGCCGTGGTAAAGCCACGCCATCCCGCAACATATGCCTCCCTGCCGGCCAGCCTGCCGGGTTCTGACGGTACTATCGAGACCGCTTCCGGGTGGATGTACTGGCGGAACTGTTCCTCATGCCAGCCTTCCGTCCAGCAACGGTTCATTGCACGAATCGTTGCAAGGATCTCATCGGCAATATTTTGTGTATCCATTCTATCCTTCCATCTCCCATTGAAAACCTTAACGTAAAAGGCCCGGGGATGCACAGGGTGAAAGTAACATGGTTAAAATTTTACCCGGGGAGCGTCCTGCTCCCGCATGTTGTCCGCCATGGTCCAGAAGTACGCCTCTCCGTGCCCGATGCGGAATATTGCCACCTTTGCATCCTTCGGGGCATTTTTCAGGAGATCGGCAACCCACGGCCGGTCCCTAAAAAGCCGCTGTTCCATCGCCGGGTCGTTCATGAACTCCGCCTTCCCGGCAACCCGCATCATCCTGCCCGCACCTTCGCCCGGTGCGAAGAAGCAGAGCTCGACCTTTTGGTTTTTCTTCAGCTGCTTAAAGACGTTCTTTGGCGTGCCGGTGTGGTAGTAGAAGCCGGTCTCGTCGGCAAACCACATCGCGAACGCCCGGACCCGGGGCTGGTCGCCGTCAGCGGTGGCGATAAACGTCACCGGGTTCTCGTTAGCGAAGCGTACGCATTCTGAAAAATCCATCGTTCTCACCATACCTCCATGAAGCCTTCACGCCAAAAAGGTTACCGGATCCAAAGCGAGGCGCACGCAAAGGAATATATAAATCGCAGATATAGTGAAGGTCTGAGATCATGAGCCGGGCCACGGTCCTTGTGGTTGAAGACGAGAGGGATGTTGCGTACATCCTGACGCACACGGTGGAGCGGTTGGGATTCTCCGTTGTCGGTAGTGAAGACACCGGAGAGAAGGCCGTAAAGGCTGCCGGAAAACTCCGGCCGAATATTGTCCTCATGGATATCAGTCTCGCGGGGACCATGGACGGGATCGAGGCTGCAAAGGTCATTACCAGGGATTACCATATCCCGGTCGTCTTTGTAACGGCGCTCTCTGATGATAAGACACTCGAACGGGTCGCTGCGAGCACGCCGTACGGCTACATCCTCAAGCCGTTCATGGACGACGAACTCCGTACCGTCATGGACATCGCGCTTGTCGCGAAGGCGGTATAGCGGCGCTGTCTTCCAACCTGACGGTTTATCTGCGTTTCACAGCCCCAGGTGCGACGGCAGTTCCCGCGCCCAAGCCGCGATCGCTTTCCAGTCGCGGAAATCTCCCGTCGGGACGTTCAAAAGCGACGTCATTCCCCGTTCGAGGAACGAGAGCCGGGCCGGATCGAGGGTGCCGGCAAACATCGTCACGGCGACGAGCGGTACCGGTTCGAGAATTTTTACGAGCTGCCCGGTGAATTCCCCAACCTCCCCGGTCTTTGGGTATACCGGCGCGATGCCGGTGACAAATCCCGCAACCGGGATCCCGGCAAGCTGGCTTTTGAACCGTGCGGCAAATGCAGCGGTCTCAGGAAGGACTTTCCCGGTATAGACCGGTACCCCGATCACGACAGCGTCAAAACCGGAAAGCGACACAACCTTTCCCATCTCGGCAACTTCAGCACCGTACCCCAGGTCCCGCAGCTCGTTTCCGACTGCAGCCGCGATCTCTCCGGTCGATCCCCTCCTCGTCGCATAGGCAACAAGTATCCGTGAGGTCAAGAGTAATCCCCGCAGGAACGATTAGACACTCCCCCATAAAAAAAGGGGGACGGGCCTCATTTGAAAAATGGTCCCCCCGGTTTCAGGGCCACGGGTCAGGGGGATTGCGGGGCGACCGGGATCTGGAGCTCGGTGAGGAGCTCCTCTTCTGCAACCTCGTTGGGATCACTGAGGTACACTTCGCGGTGGGGGCCGGTGGGAATGTATCCGTGCTCTTCGGCATACGCACCGATCCGTGTCCATGCCGAATGAAGACCCATATGCGGTCCTTTGAAGAGGAGCGTGAGGAAGGTGCCGCCCGGAATGGTGCGCACCTCCATCGCGGGATCGGTAAGGGAGATCCTGCCGGTGACAGGAGCGGCGCACTCGATGGTCGCATCCTTCTCGCGGTAGTCGCTGTCGTAGTACAGGGTCATGAACGGGCCGACGACTTTCAGTCCGTTCCTCTGGTTTTCCGGAGAGAAGATCTGCCTGCAGAGGTCCCCCATAAGCCTTGTTATCGTCTCGCCGTACGATCCCTGCCCCTGCTTGCCGACAACTCTCTGGGGGGGGATTTCCTTGATGACCGGATTATCTGGTGACATGTAGATCAACTCCAGCGGGGCATCCTCATCGTTAAGAATTGCCTCGATCTGCTGTAACCGATGGACCTCGGACCGGATCTTAGCCCGGCGCTCCCCGAAGAGTTCGCGGATTGTCCGGGTATCGTGCGAATCCTTTGCCGCAAGCAGCGCCGTGATCTCCGGCAGGGAGAACCCGAGCCCGCAGAGGGTCTTGATGGAGACGCCGCGTGCGATCTGGGGGCCCGTGTAGTAACGGTAGCCGGTGCAGAGTTCCTTTACTTCAGGTACAAGGATCCCGCGGTCATCGTAGAGGCGCAGGGCCTTCCGGCTGAGTCGGGTAATCTGCGAGAATCTCCCGATGGAGATCCGGTCGTATGCCATTGTTACGGTACTGTGTGCATCGGATAACGATATAGGGTGTCGCAGTCTGCCCCGGGGGAAGGTTCCGGGGTGGCCTTCCCCTGCGGACCCTGACGTTCGCAGGGGGATGGGACGGGGAAAATTCGGCCAGGCGTATCCGGATATTATGTGCGGCAGACGGTGAGCCGGCAGGGAATCCGATCCGGCAACCATTTCATTTCAGGACATTTGTATTTTCGGAGAGCGGTGCATCATCCAGGGAGAGAATCCGCAGGATGATCGGCCGGTGTACCGTACCGGGATTTCCCGCAGTTCCGCGGATCCGTCCAAATCTTTTTATCCGGCAATCCATTGCCGGGAACGACTCTCCTTGTCCACTCCCTCCCTGCAGAGGCGATCCTGAAACAAATCCATAACGCGTATATAGCGGCCGGCATGTATCTGATCCGGTATGAAACGGACGATCTCCATTATCATCCCGATTCTGCTCGTTGCTGCCATTCTTTTTGCCGGTTGCGCCGGTACCCCTCAGGCCGCCCCGGCAGCAACTACGGAAAAGACCCACTATATCGTGGGCATCGATGCCGAATACCCACCCTACAGCTATGTCGATGTGAACGGCACGGCGACCGGCTTCGATGTGGACTCGATGCGGTGGATCGCAGAGAGGAAGAGGATTACCGTCACTTTCCAGCCGACCGCGTGGGACGGGATGATCCCCTCCATGGAGGCCGGCAAGATCGATATGGTCTACTCCGGGATGACGATCACCCCCGAACGGCGGGAGAAGGTAAACTTCTCGATCCCGTACCTCAAGATCAACCAGTCTATCGCCATGAACGACAACAGCAACAGGACGCTTGACGACTTCTATGCCGGAAGGGCGACCGTCGGCGCACAGCGGGGCACGACCGGGGCGATCTGGGTCGAGGAGAACCTTGTCAACAAGGGCATCATGCCAAAGGAGAACCTGGTGCTCTACGACAGCTTCCCGCTCGCTGCAACGGATCTCGGGATCGGGCGCATCGACGCAGCCGTGTACGACAAACCCTCCATGATCCCCGCGATCGCCGACAAGCCTGCACATATCATCGGCGAGATCGACACCGACGAACAGTACGGGGTTGCGATCCCGAAAACAAACCCCGCACTGCTCACCCTCATGAACGAGGGGCTCACCGACCTTATGCAGGATACGTACTGGGAGACCCTGAAGGCGAAATATTCGCTCGGCTAGATCCGGTTTTAATCAGGATGAAACAACAATTATTTTCCATCGCCTCCGCCTACATACAGGTATCATGACCGGTGCGTTCGGGGCAGGTATCCCCCGGTCAGGGACTGGCGCATGGACGCCGTGACGATTCTTATCGACTGGGGACCCTACCTTCTCGGCGGCATTGCGATCACCCTCGGCCTCGTCTTCGTCGCACTTGCCGTCGGGTTCCTGCTTGGCCTGCCCCTCGCGCTCGGGCAGGTATACGGCGGAAAAGCGCTGCGTGCCGCCGCCGGCCTCTACGTCTGGTTCTTCCGCGGACTGCCAACCCTCGTCCTCCTCTTCCTCTTCTATTTCGGGATCTTCCCGACGCTGATGCTCGACTTCCCCGCGTTTGTCACCGGTGCCGTGGTGCTCGGTCTCCGGAGCGCCGCGTACCAGTCCCAGATCTTCCGGGGGGCGATCCAGTCCATCTCCGAGGGGCAGATGACTGCCGCACTCTCGCTCGGCATGACCCGGGCACAGGCGATCGAGACGATCATCCTCCCGCAGGCGCTGCGCATCTCCCTCCCCGGCTGGTCGAACGAGTACCCGGAGATCCTGACCGACTCTGCGATCTGTTATGCCATCGGTGTCATGGAGCTCCTGACCCGTACGTCGCAGATCGTCAGCCAGACCTATGTCACCATGCCGATCTACATCGCCTGCGCCGGCATCTTCATCCTCTTAAACTTCGCCGGCATGCAGGCGATCGCAAAGGCCGAAGAGAAATTCGCCATCCCCGGCTTCGGGGTAAACACAGGATAGACCATGACGAGCGAATACATCCTCAGGATCGAAGACCTCCACAAGAAATTTGGCGACCGCGAAGTGCTCCATGGCATCTCGTTCAACGTGAAGAAAGGGGAGACCATCTGTTTCATCGGACCCTCGGGGACCGGGAAGAGCACGCTGCTGCGCTGCATCAACCAGCTGACAGAGCCGGACAAGGGGCACGTCTATCTCGACGACGAGGAGATCACGGGCTGCGGGCACCGGATCAGCCAGTACCGGCAACGGATCGGGATGGTCTTCCAGAACTTCAACCTCTTCGACCACTTGACCGCGGTCGAGAACGTGGAGATCGCGCCGATCAGGGTCCGGAAGATGAAGCCGGAGGAGGCGCGGAAGAAGGCGATGGAGGAGCTCCGCCGCGTGGGGATGGAGGACTGGGCGGATCACTACCCCTCCGAGCTCTCCGGCGGGCAGGCCCAGCGGGTCTCGATCGCGCGGTCGCTTGCCATGGACCCCGAGGTGATCCTTTTCGACGAGCCGACCTCGGCGCTCGACCCCGAGCTGACCCGCGAGGTCCTTGAGGTGATGAAGGACCTCGCAAGGAGCGGGATGACGATGCTCGTCGTCACCCACGAGATGGGCTTTGCCCGTTCCGTCGCAACGGAAGTCGTCTTCATGGAGGGGGGGAAGATCATCGAACACGGTCCTCCGGCAGTACTCATGAAGGACCCGAAGCACCCGCGGACCCGTGAGTTCATCGGGAAGATCGTCGAACACTAAAAAGGAGCAGGAAGAAGACAGGACAGGGAGAGAACGGCATGGACCCGATCCCATTTCTCGTGCAGATCCTCGCACCGGCGCTCTGGCAGGG
>JAKLEQ010000020.1 GCA_022711635.1 Methanoregula sp.
CGTGAGACAGCATCCCGGTATCTTTTTATGGATAACAATGAATTTTGTGAATTACCCTAAAAATTTCCAAGCTACCTGTCATTTGCTTTTTTTAACTACCGTGTTTCCCGGGAGGCATCGCCTGTCCGATAACCCGGGAAAGTTCCGGCAAGCCTGGGCTTCGATTGACCCATATGACGTGAGCAATCGGATCATTGATGAGATACCAGAGGGGTTGCTCCCATGCTGATGAATTCCTTCACCTTCGGGTGCCGTGACTGCCCACAGAAAACGTAATCGCCGAAGCAACGAGGGATCCAATTGTGCTGGGGACTACCCGGAGTATATCCTTTTCAGGAAAAGAAAAAAGATCAACCCAGTTCGTCCCACTGGGTGCGCTTGCGGTAAATGACATATCCGACAGCGCCGATGATGACAAGGAGGACAATGACGATGATCAGGGTACTGCCCTTGAAGAGGCCCCCGATCATTCCGAGCGGATTGAACCCGGTCATCATGCTCTTTTTTATGGCCAGGGCAGAGGTATATGACTCGTTCGCTTTCCGGAATGCCGCATCTGCCTTCTCCCGGGCATTGTCATAATTTCCGGCATTGATGGCATCGTTTGCATCGTCGACAAGTCCTGTTGCGAGCTCCTTCTGTGTCGAGATCTCGGAGAGCGCTGACTTGTATTCGCTGCTGGTTGCGTTGGGTCTGATCCAGGTAATGAGGGCATCGGTCTGGCTGATCGGGACCTGTGCATCTGCGACCTTCTTCTCTGCCCAGGCCTTGTCCAGCGCTTTCTGCCCGTCGGAGATCGCTTGTCCTGCGGTCTCAAGGCTCGCTATCGCATTCGAGTAACCGCTTGCGGGCTGTGCCTTGGCACTTGCGATCGCGGACTGTGCGGTGTTGTACTTATCCTCCGCCGCGCCGGTATCGACACCGAGGGCGTACTTTTCGTCGATCGCAATCCTGAGCTCATCGAGAGAGGACTGTGTCGCCGCGATCGTTGCAGTCACTTCTCCCGTGTTAACAACTTTCCGTTTGACGCTCGTCGCTTCATCCACGAGGTTCCCGTTGTTGTCAAGTTGGGAGACTTCGACGATTGTCTTCTCCGTGGTTGAGGTGACGCTCGGGGCGGTACCTGTCAGGGAGACCCGCATGGATTCCTCGACGTCATCCGGGTCGTATGAGAGTACCCACCCGGAGAGATCGATGGTTTTTGCATTGTCGACAGGCTGGGGGTTGTCGATTTCATTCAGGACAAGGACAACGTTCCAGTTCGGATTATCAAGGTCCGTGGAAAGAGTGAGGTAGTCATCGGTAGGGAACGTTTCGTCACCAGATGAGGAGAATTCGATGGTAAACGACGCGGTTACCGTTGTCCCCGGGGTGAGGTCACCCGAGGGACTGACCGAGACCGTTGATACGGACAATGCAGACACTGCCGGAAGAGCGGCAACAAACACGAATAACAACAGGAACCATTTCAGCGAACACTTCATTCTCTGCCCTCACTCAAACAGGGGATCGATACCCTCATCAAACATAGTCGATTTCTTCTCCTTTGACTTGATAACATCTTCCTTCGTTTCCTTCGCAATATCGAGGAGCTCCTTGATGCGGGGGGCGTTCCCTACGGTCGCGAGCATGACAACCGCTGCCACGTACTCGCTGTTGACCGGGTAATCTCCGCCACGGACTTCAACTCCGGCGATGTTCTCCTCGACCCAGCTCTTCGCTTTCTCAACCCCTTTCCGGTCCATCTCATCCGGCGGGCCGGCAATGAGCACGAGCGCCCGTTCAGCGGTGGAGTAGTCGCAGGGCAGGGTGAGCCGGCCGAGCATGGCTCGGCGCACAAGAGCGACGATCTTGGCAGACTTGTCCTCGCCGAGGAGGACTTCCTCTGTCGCCTCGCGTTTCTGCAGCTTGTTCTTGATACCCCCGAGAAGCCCCCGCTTCTTCCGGGTGTGGCTGCTGACCACCTCGCTGATCGCATAGCCTACCGAAGTGATCCCCCCGCCGCGGAGGGTGTTGATGATCTCACTGGAGTCGACGACCATCTCGCCGACTCCCATCCGGCTGACCTCGCCGGCCCGGAACAGGACAGAGAACCGGCGCACAATCTCGTTGTTCAGGCGGTGAAAAGCGCTCTTTACGCTCTCTCCCTCATTCTTCCATGCGCTGTTGTCGAAGATGAAACAGTTGTCCGTCTCATTAACCAGCGTCGTCAGACTCCGAGCGGCATTATACGAGTAAAGCCGCCCTTCTTCCGGTGCGGGGATGATACCGAGTGCATACACCGGTTCGCGGTAGATCCTTTTGAGGTGCCGTGCCAGCACCGGCGAACCGCCGGAACCTGTCCCTCCGCCAAGACCGGCGACGATGACGAAGGCGTCAACATCATGGGTCCCCCGGGTATCGATCGCCGTGATGATACTGTCAATCTCATCGGCGGTAACCCGTGCCCCGGTTACGTTATCGGTACCGACGCCATGTCCCTTGACCAGGGTCTGGCCGATCAGGATCCGGTCCCGCAACTCGATGTTCTTGAGCCCCATCAAGTCCGTGCGGGCAGAATTGACGGCTATCCCGCGGAAGCTGTTGGTACCAAGCTTCCGGTCCTGCTCGATGAACATATCGACAATTTTACCGCCCGCCTGGCCAAAACCTATGAAAAATACCCTCATGCGAGACTCCGTCAGATTGGGGTTCCCAACGTGAATACATCGGGTAATCTGTTGTTTTAATGAAATTGAGTTCGACAGTACAAAAACTTTGTTATAATACGCCGAGGGTTTTTTCAGAAACCGGCGAGAATTGACGGAGGCTTTTTCATTTCAGCCAAATAATACTGGGGATAGTACCACATGAAGGTCTGTATTATCGGGGGAGGACTGACCGGTCTTACCGCTGCCCACGCGCTTTCAGGAGACGCCGAGATCGACCTGTTCGAGAAACAGGCAGTGACCGGCGGGTGCCTCTCGTCCTACACCTTCGGGACGTTCTCGATCGAAAAATATTACCACCACTGTTTCTCGAACGATACGGCCTTCTTCTCCCTGTTAAACGACCTTGGTCTCTCCGGGCGGCTCTCATGGCGCAGCGCCTCGACCGGGTATGTTGCCGGCGACAGGATCTACCCCCTGACGACTCCGCTGGAGATCCTGAAATACCCGTTCCTTTCGCTCGCCGACAAAGCCAGACTTGCATATCTCGTTCTGCGGGTGCGTTCCATCAACACTGCAGAACTCGACACCGTGACGGCAGAAGATTACGTTAAGCGGACACTCGGGGATGGAGTCTACACGTCGTTCTTCGTACCGCTGCTCAACGCCAAGTTCGGGGAGAACCGGCACGATGTCTCGGCCGCCTGGCTCATCTCCCGGATCGCGATCCGTTCTGACCGCGGGACAGCGGGCGAACGACTCGGGTACCTGGACGGGGGATTCTGCCAGCTGATCGATGCTCTCGAAGGATCCATCCGGAAGAAGGGGGGGAGGATCCGGACAAAGACACAAGTAACAACGCTGCGCCGGAACGACACCGCATGGGAGGTGAACGGGGAGACCTACGATACCGTCATCTCGACCATTCCGCCACAGGAGCTGGAGCGGATCGGTGGGCCGGCGACCGGACCGATCCGTTACCAGGGGGCGGCATGTGCAACCATCGGGCTCTCCCGCGATATCGCTGGTGGAATCTACTGGCTGAACATGAAGGATCCTGCTCCCTACGGAGCGGTCGTCGCCCATACAAATTTTATTCCCCGGGAGCAGTACGGATGCCATATCGTTTACCTCGCCTCCTACTTTACCGGAAGTCTGCCGCAGAATGCCGACCGCCAAATGATCGGCGACTTCTGCCGCCGGTTTTCCGTACGTCCCGATGAGATCCTCTGGAGCCGTATGGCGGTCGACCCGTTCGCCGGCCCGGTCTACACGGTCGGGTACCGTTCGAAGATTCCGGCGTACCAGCACGGTGGCCTCTTCATGGCAGGGATGTTTTCTCTGCCCAATTACCCGGAGCGAAGCATGGAAGGTGCAGTCCGGGCAGGACATGAAGCAGCGGCGCTTGTCAGGAGAAATGTGCTCCATGGCTGATCCCGGGGTGACCGCAATCATCCCGGTCTACAACGACCGGGCTGCGCTCGAACGCGCGCTTCCGGCGTCAGCCGCTGTTCTCGACGCGATGGAAATTCCGGGCGGGTTCGAGATCCTCGTCGCCGAGGACGGGAGCAGCGACGGCAGCGCAGACCTTGTCTCCCGTTTTGCAGCTGCAAACCCGCACATCCGGCTCTTTCATTCCGATGAACGGCTCGGAAGGGGGCGGGCACTGAACCGTGCAATTGGTGCTGCAAAGGGAGGGGTTGTCTGCTACTTCGATGTGGATCTCGCGACTGATATGCAGCACCTGCCGGAACTGGTCAACGCGATCCGGGGTGGCTGCGACGTCGCGACTGGTTCCCGTCTCCTTCCGGCAAGCGATATCGTTCGTAGTGGAGGCAGGGAGATCGCGAGCCGGACGTACAACTTCCTTGTACGACTCATCCTCGGGAGCAGGGTGTACGACCACCAGTGCGGCTTTAAAGCATTCGACCGGGAAAAAATCCTCCCAATCCTTTCGGATATCCGGGACCGGCACTGGTTCTGGGACACCGAGCTCCTCGTCCGGTGCCAGCGGGGGGGATTCCGGGTCTGCGAGTTTCCCGTAACGTGGCGGGCGGGAAAAGGGACGACGGTAAAAGCGAAAGATTCGCTCACGATGGGATGGTCAATTCTCCGGTTATGGTGGCAGCTGCATGTATCGTAAGATCACCGCGATTGTCATTCCGACCCTGATCGCCATCGCGATAATCCTATACATGCTCGGTTCAGTAAAGGACCAGCTGCTGGATGCTCTCATCCATATCGTCCCTGAATATCTCGCTGCGGCGATGGGGATCTGCCTCCTCGCATGGTGGCTCCGCGGCTGGCGGTACCACACAATCCTCGCGGGTATGGACGACAAGGTCTCCGTCCGCACAGCGACCGGGTGCATATTCGTCTCCCAGACCGTCAACCTCATTGTACCCTTCCGGATCGGCGACGTCGTCCGGATCTTTATCCTGAACCATGAGAATGATATCTCGTATTCCGATGGCATCTCCTCGATTGTCGTCGAACGGATCTTCGATATCATAACGGTAGCCCTGCTCGGGCTGATCGCGCTGCCGTTCGTCCTCCGCGCCAGCGGAAACCCGGCCTACATCTATGCCATGGCACTTGTCGTTATCCTCGGGATTTTCTTCTTTATCTTCCTCTTCTTCTCGGACCGCCTGAAGTCGGAGAACAGGTACCTGCGGATTATCCTCTCCATGCTGCACGAGATTCGGAGAGCATCACTCACCCCCCGTTCCATTGTGCTCCTCGGGTGCTCTTCCCTCGTCATCTGGATGCTGGACGTGCTTGTCTGCTTATCGGTTATCCTGATGTTCCGGCAGGAGATGGCATTCCCGACGGTCGTCTTTGCCATCGTTGTCGGAAACCTGATCAAAGCAGTTCCCATCACCCCGGGCGGCATGGGAACCTACGAGTTCCTCGTTGCCCAGACGCTCAGCCTTGCGGGGATGCCCGATGTCTATGCAAAACTGGTGGCGATTATCGACCACCTGATCAAAAACCTGATCACCGTGGCTGGCGGGATTATCTCGATGTATCTCTTCGGTGACTGGGTGATCCCGAACATAAAGAAAGCATGGAACAACCGTCTGGACAGGGGGGACAGCTCCTGATCCCCGAGACGCAGCAGGTATTCTCGGTCATCAGCTGGTTTCTCGTCATCTCTCTTCTGCAGCTTGCGCTCTACCCGACGCTGAAGAAATCCTTTGACCGGTACGCTTATCCCACGGCGTTTGGCGCATCGCTCCTCCTCTTCACGATCCTTTCCTGGTACTGCGGCCTTGTCCGCCTCCCAATACACCTCGCACTCATCCCCTTCGCAGGTCTCCTCATCAGGAACCTCGTGAAAGGGCACTATACCCTTTGCGACTTGAAAGAACAGTGGCGGTGGGAGCTCGTCTTTGCCATCTTCTTCTTCCTCATGCTGGAGGTGCGGTTTGTCAATCCGACGATCTCCTATGCCGAGAAGTTCATGGACCACGCATTCCTCGCATCAGTTATCCGGGCACCCGTTGTTCCCCCGATTGACCCGTGGTTCGGGGGAGGTTTCCTCAATGTTTATTATTACCTCGGTTACTGGATGTTCGGCTGCCTCGCAATCGTATCAGACGTGCCGTCATCCGTTGCGTTCAACCTCGCCCTCCCCACCGTACTCGGGGTCTCCGCAGTCACCCTGTATGCGATCGGTGACCTGCTCCTGAACCGGTTCAAGTGGCTCCCGCTTGTATCCCTTATTCTCCCGAACCCGGCGTTCTTCTGGCAGGTGTTTCAGGGGACTCCTGTCGCTCAGGCACTCTGGGACATCGGTTCGGGAAGCACGCGGACAATCACCGGCACCATAAACGAGTATCCGCTCTTCTCGTTCACGTGGGGGGACGTTCATGCCCATGTGATCGGGATCTTCAACCAGATCTTCCTGCTCTTCCTCCTCGCATACGCGTATAAACGATGGGGCAGTCTCTCCGCCATGGGGAGATGGGTGATCTGCATCCTTGCTGCAGTCAGTCTCGGTTCGATGCCGCTTTTCAATACATGGGATGTTCTCATCTACGCGCCTATTGTCGTCTTCTTCGGCGTCATCATCTTGTGGCAGAACCGGTCTTCCCTTGCGTGGAGTGAGTCGCTGCCGTTTCTCCTGGTCATCCCGCCGCTTGCGATCGCCTGCTACTTACCGTTCTACCTCCAGCTCAAAACAAGCACCGGTGGGATTGCGCTCGTCACGACACCTTCGGAGCCGGCGCAGTTCTTCCTTGTCCACGGGTTCTTCATCGTGCTCCTTCTCGTCCTGCTCGCACGCGATGTCGTAAAACGTCCGTACCTCCTCCTTGTCACCGTTCCCTTTATCCTTGCCGGGTATGCAGCTGCTGCGATAGCAGTCGCACCCCTTGTCTTCCTTATTGCACGCAAGCCAAAGGAGATACCCCCGATCTTCGCGATCCTCGGCCTCATTCTCATAACCATAACCGAGCTTGTTTACCTCCAGGACAACATGGGGGAGACCTACTTCCGGATGAACACCGTCTTCAAGTGCTATATCGCAGCGTGGCTGCTCCTCTCTGCAGGTTCCTTTGCCATGGCAGGCGAATCGCTGGCGCGCTGGGGCCGGATACCCGAGACTACCCCTCGTCAGAAGATCGCTGGAATAGTCGCGGTCACCATAATACTCGCAGCAATCCCGGCCCTCGTTCCATTCTATATCCAGTACGGCAGCCCGTCTCTTGACGGGCTTGCGTATCTCGATACCGCGCATCCCGGCGATGCTGCGGCGGTGGCATACCTGCTTGGCCTCCCCAGATCCCAGGAGATCCGGATCGTCGAAGCAGAGGGTGGCGACTATTCTTACTACTCGCGGATCTCGTCTTTTTCGGGGATACAGGGGATTGTGGGGCAACCCTTCCACGAGTACATGTGGCGCGGCGATACTCCGGAGGGATGGTACAGCGGAAGGCTTTCCGATATCCGTTCCATCTATGAACGGCCGGACAGGACACTCGCGCTCATGGAGAAGTATAACGTGACCTATCTTGTTGTGGGAGAGCCCGAGCGCGAGAAGTACAACGTGAGCCTCCCTGCGTCGGGGCTCGATCGGGAATTCTCGCAGGAAGGGACCAGCGTTTACCGGCGGTCTGCCTGAAACGGGAGGCACGGCAATCCGCTGAATTTTTCCCGCCGCATTCCTGCGGGGAACAAGGTTTATTTCCCATCCTGTCGATTTCATATGGCACATCATCAACTGACTGATGAGTAATGAAGGAGTTGTACTACGCACTCCTGAATGAGGTGAGTTTATGGCAAAAGGCTACGTTAAAACCCAGGCACCCGACGAGCTCCAGAACAAGGCGCTCGAGGCGTTGGAAGTTGCACGCGACACCGGAAAGATCAAGAAGGGATCCAATGAAGCGACGAAGGCCATCGAGCGCAGCGCCGCCCTGCTCGTTCTGATCGGTGCAGACGTCGAACCCGAAGAGATCGTCATGCACCTTGGACCCCTCTGTGAAGAGAAGAAGATCCCCTACATCTTCATCAACAAGCAGAACGATATCGGTGCCGCGAGCGGCCTCGATGTCGGTTCCGCTGCTGCGGCAATTGTCAAGCCCGGAAAGGCAAAGGAAGTTGTCGACGATCTCGCAAAGCAGCTGGCCGCACTGAAGGCGTGATGCAGCAATGGCAGACGATGCAACGCCGGCAGAAGTGATCGAGGTCGTCGGCTCGACCGGGATGCATGGCGAAGCCATGCAGGTCAAGTGCCGCATCCTCGACGGCCCCAACAAAGGGCGTATCATTACCCGTAACACCGTGGGCCCGATCCGCGAGGGAGATATTGTGATGCTCCTGGAGACCGAACGCGAGGCAAAGAAACTCTCGAGGCGATAAGGCCATGGTCGAACAGTACACCTGCAGTTTCTGCGGAGTCACGCTTGAGCCGGGCACCGGGAAGATGTTCGTGAAAAAGGACGGGACCATCTTCTACTTCTGCAGCACCAAATGCGAGAACAACCACAAGCTTGGCCGGGTCCCGCGCCGGGTGCAGTGGACGCAGGCGGGCAGAAAGGCGAAGAGAAAGGAGTGAACCGTCATGGACCGCACGTTCGTCATGGTAAAACCGGACGGTGTCCAGCGCGGCCTCGTCGGCCACATCGTCTCCCGGCTCGAGGCAAAGGGCTTAAAGCTCGTGGGGGCGCGGTTCGAGACGCTCCTAGAGCCCCGTGTCAACGACCAGTATAAGGAACACCTGGAGAAACCGTTCTATCCCTCGCTGAAAAAGTACATTATGGGCGGACCGGTCTTTCTCATGGTCTGGGAGGGCAGGAACGCGGTATCGATCGTCCGGAAGCTGATCGGTGCAACCAATCCCCAGGAGGCGGCCCCCGGCACCATCCGCGGCGACTTCGGCATTGATATCGGTAGGAACGTCATTCACGCCTCCGATTCGAACGAGAGCGCGTCCCGCGAGATTGCGATTCATTTCAAAACCGCAGACATCTCCTCGTACACGCGGATCGACGCCGCCGTTATTTACGAGTACTGATTTTCTCATCCTTTTTCCCTGCGAGGCAGGAATTGCGCATTTCTTCTTTCGGACAGCCCGATACCGGCAACATGGTTCATGTCCTCCGGTTTCCTGTGATCAAGACAGGGAAAATTACGGGAGATTTTCATGAATCCTTCTGATGGTGATCACGTACTTTAATGATGAAAAACCCCGACTATATCATAGAGAAGGCAGGATGCGCAGGAATACTGCGATCAACCAAGCCGCGAAGGTTATCGCAGCCGCCGGGTATCCCGTACCGTGCGGCCACGCCATTCCTGCTTTCTGCGGAGGGACTAAATGGGAGACTGGAACCTTATCGTTATTGGAAAAGTGCTGGGAGGCTTAAGCATCACTGCCGCAGGGCTCATCATGGCAGCAACCATCCTGGGGTATACCGTGCCCTACGGGCCGTTCCTCATCCTCACCTGCATCATCCTGATGCTTGCGAGCGCAGGCCTTGTCATCATCCGGTACCAGCAGTGTGCAAAGAAGGCGGCGCCGGAACCCTGATTCTCCCATGAAGTGCTGCTCCGCCCAGGTCGCCGCCTGCTGGGAAGATCCTGGTGCCACCCTTGCGAAGGTCGCACCCTGCATCAGGAAAGCGGCCGCAGGGGGTGCATCCCTGGTTGCATTTCCCGAACAGTTCGCCACCGGCTGGGATCCCTGCTCTCACCGGAATATTCAGGAGGTCACCGGCCAGACCGTTTCTGCTCTCCGCGAACTCGCGTGCGAACACTCAATCGCTGTCATCGGATCGTTCCGCGAGGCAGGATCCCCGCTCCCCCGGAACACTTCGGTCGCAATTGGGAGCGACGGCGGGATCCTCGCCCGGTACGCGAAAATCCACCCGTTTGCTCCTGCCCGTGAGGACACCTGCTACGCTCCCGGCAACGATCTCGGCATCTTTGAATGTCACGGGCTGCGGCTTGGGATCGCGATCTGCTACGACCTCCGGTTCCCTGAGGTATTCCGGCTCTATGCCGAAAGGGGGGTTCACGGTGTAGTCGTCCCCTCCGCCTGGCCTGAAAGCCGCATTCGCCACTGGGAGCTCTTCATCCGGGCACGGGCGGCGGAGAACCAGATGTTTGTCGCGGGCATCAATACAACCGGCAGTAACCCCGTCGACACCTATGCCGGCTGTTCGATGACCGCGGGTCCTGATGGATCCATCGTTACGAGGGCAGGAAGGAACGAGACCCTCCTCTTCTTCGACCTTGACGCCGCGACGGTCGAAGAAGCCCGCCATGCGTTCCCGGTCCATAACGACCGCCGGAATGACCTGTACAGGAAGCTGGACTGGTAATGATCCTCCGGAACGAAGCCAGACCTATATGAAGTAGGCAAGCATATTGTATGGATACCATGTACCGGCTCAAGTGCGTCGGCTGTGGAACGGAATACCCGGCCGACGAGATCATTTACCACTGTCCGAAATGCGGGCACCTCCTTGCCGTAAGGTATCCGCTTGATGCGATCCAAGTCGAAAAGGCAACGTGGGCAAAACGCCCGCTCTCGGTCTGGCGGTACCGCGAACTCCTGCCCGTGATTATCGAGCCGGTGACACTCCAAGAAGGGGGTACCCCGCTCTACCACCTGAAGAAGATCGGAGAGGAACTCGGCCTTCCCCATCTCTATGCAAAACACGAGGGGATGAACCCCTCCGGCTCCTTCAAGGACCGGGGTATGACGGTGGGGGTCTCGATGGCACTCCAGCTCAATAAGAGGAGTGTGGCCTGCGCAAGCACCGGGAATACCTCGGCAAGCCTCGCGGTGTACGCGGCAAAGGCGGGGATCCCGGCAGTCGTCCTGCTGCCTGCCGGGAAAGTCGCGGTCGGGAAGGTCGCGCAGGCCCTCATGCACGGAGCCAGGGTCATCTCAATCCGGGGTAATTTCGACCGTGCTCTCGAGATGGTGCATGAGCTCTGCCTTTCCCATGGACTGTATCTCCTCAACTCCATCAACCCGTACCGGCTCGAAGGCCAGAAGACGATCGGCTTTGAGGCGATAGACCAGCTTGGCGGAGTTCCGGACCGGTTCGTGCTCCCGGTCGGCAACGCGGGGAACATCTCTGCGGTATACAAAGGACTTCTCGAGCTTCAGGATCTGGAATTTATCGACCGGCTCCCCATGATGACCGGTATCCAGGCCGCTGGATCGATGCCGGTTGTCCGGGCGATCCGCGAGAACCTTCCGGAGGTTGTCCCGGAGGACCATCCCGAGACTGTCGCGACCGCGATCCGGATCGGTGCGCCCGTGAATGCTGAGAAGGCGCTCGTCGCGATCCGGAAGACCGGCGGGCTCGCAGAGTCAGTGACCGACGCGGAGATCCTCGCCATGCAGCGCGACCTCGCGCGGAAAGAGGGGATCGGTGTCGAGCCGGCCTCGGCGGCATCCGTTGCCGGGATCCGGAAGCTCGCCGAGAGCGGCGCGATTGACCGGTCCGAGAAGATCGTCTGTGTCGTTACCGGCCATTTGTTGAAAGACCCCGATACTGTGATCAGGCAATGCGAACCACCGACCGAGATCGACGCGGACCTGCCCTCGCTGCTTGCTGCGCTGCGGTTATAATCATATTCCTCATCGCGCCCGGTGCAGCGCTCTACGCCGAGTACACCGTACTGCCAAACGGAACTGCGTATAATGCCTCGATCGAGATCACGAGAGTGGAACGGTTCGAGTTCTACGAACTCGGTGTCCTGGGCGAACGTGTCCCGGTCAGGGTGACGGATATCCGGCTTGCCGGCAACTGTTCGCCGTGCACATTCTCAATGTCCGGTCCTTCCGCAATAACATTTCCAAAAGGGAACTATTCGGTCTCGTATACTGCCCCATTCCGGGATTATCACCTCCAGGCAATCTTCGATGAACCGCACAGGGTTAATGTCACCATTCCGGAGGGATTTGACGTGACCAATCCGCTGATTGCCGGGATAAGCCCCGGAGGAACGATTGTGAAAGGATATGGAAATTCCACGACGGTGACCTGGGAACGGACATCCGCCATCGACCTCCGGTTCTACGACAAGAACCGGGAGACGATCCTGTACTTGTTCGGAAATTTCTGGATCATCATCGCAATCGTGCTGCTGGTGCCGTTTTTCTTAACAATGCGGAGGAAGGATTGATTTTTTTTCGCTCATGAAAATGAGGATCCTGTCCGGACACCCGGCGTCCGTTCCCGGAGTATCCAGCCGCCACCGTGCCTTCTTCGCATCATCTGGCAGGACACATAAGGTAATGTCGTACAGGTACACAACACCACATGGTGACAGGACATGCGGCAGGCACCGATGGTAAAACCCGGGGATACGGCACCGAACTTCTCGTTAAAGGACCAGAACGACAAGACCTTCGACCTCTACGAACAGACGGGAAGACGCTCGCTTCTTTCGTTTCACCCGTTGGCCTGGACCGAGTTCTGCGCTGCGCAGATGCAGTCACTGGAGAAGAACCGGGCAGCTCTTGCGGAACTCTCCTGCGTCCCGGTTGGGATCTCTGTCGATTCCCGACCCTGTAAGCGGGCGTGGGCGGACAGTCTCTCCATCCGTCATACCCGGCTTCTCTGCGACTTCTGGCCACATGGTATCGTGGCGCAGAAGTACGGGATCTTCCGCGAAGAAAACGGATTCTCCGAGCGGGCAAATATCATCATCGACCAGGGGATGAAAGTCGCTTTTATCAAGATCTACCCGGTCCATTCGGTTCCCGACATCGAAGAGATTATCGCATTCCTTCGGACACTGCCGTGACACGACGATGGTTTTTAAAAAGGATGATAAAACAGGATCTCCCGTTGTGGGAAGAAGAAAAGAGATTGTTCAGATCAACCCGAAGGACTTCAGCGCGACATCCGGGTTGACAGCGCCGACGTGATAGACCTTGCCCTCGGCCAGTTCGTTGATGACGACTTCTGCAGGGGAGAAGAGCGCCGTATCGATCTTGTAGAAATCGTACCCGGCTTCCTTGAAGATGTCATTGAACGGCTTGCCGTAACCCTTGGACTTGTTGCTCGGAATCTTCTCAAGGTAGTCCTTGATCTCGGGAGCCTTCATCGTCAGCATAATCCTTCCATGGTAGATCGTAGCATCGTTGGTAACGCCCATTGCAAGCTTCGGGCCGCGGACCGGGGGAAGCGGTGCGGTCCCGATGGCCGCGGTGACCTTCCGTGTATCGAACCCAAGTTCGTTAAGCTTGTAGATTGCGGTCTCGACACAACGGCCGGCGACCTGGATGGATCCCACAATCGACGAAGTCGGGGCGACGACGGCGCAGGTGTTCGATACATCCACGTGACACTCGGCAGCGATCTTCTCCATGACCTCGCCGTTTGGCAGGTGATCTGACTCAAGACAGATCACAGCGCAGTCGTAATCATCCTCGTACTCGATGACCTCGTAGGTATGTTTCGGTTTTAGAGAGAGTGCCCGGGCGGGTCCGCTCCCCATGGCGAAGTAGTTCCCGACCTTTACCGTCCATCCCGCCTTCTGGGCGCCGAGACAGGCAATCGAAGGAAAATCGGTATTGATATCGATGAAGGGGACCGGAAAACCCTTGATCTCTCCCATCCGGAAGTTGACCTCTCCCAGTCCGCCCATGCAGATCTCGGTGAATGTCCGCCCTGCAGCATACCCGCCGCGCGTGCTCACTCCACAGTCCACGATGCGGGCACCGTTATCCAGTTCATGGTAGGCCGCATTAAATTCCTCGGAAAGTTCTGCGAGGTTATCGAAGATTTCCAGTGCCAGTTCATTGACGCTGAGCATAGAATAGTCCCCTTGTACCATATCACGAGGACTGCGGATCAGATAATCCTTGCCAAATGATTGCAGAAATCAGGAGAGATACTCGAGAATCTTCGCCGGGTCGTACCGGAGGCTGATCAGCCGCGTCCGCCCCCGGCCCTGCCGGTAATGGAGATTGACAAGGCGGAGGGCATCGAGCTTTTTTACGATCTCGTAGAACCGCGTATATCCGATGGTAACGGATTCGGAGATTGTCTTGTAGACCTCGCCGGCATTCATCTCCTGCCCGCTCCCGCCCGCCCGTGCAAGGGCGGCAAGCACCCTCTTCTCCTCGTCCTTTAGGGTCCTGACCGTGAAGGAGAGGTGGAGGTATTTTGAGACTTCGTATGCAGCACAGATATCGTCACGGCCGATGCTGCGCCGTGCTTCCTTTTCCGCATGCAGGGTCGCACGTTTGATCAGGTCAATTCCGACCCGGAGATCACCGCTTTTGACAGTCTGGTCGATGACAAGAGCAAGCATCTCTTCGGACAACACCCCCGGATACAACCCCTGCTGGATCCTCGCCTGCACGATCTCCCGGATCTCGGTATCTGCGTAGGGGGGGAAATATATCTCCGTCGGACGGAAGACCGACAGGACACGGGCGTCCACCGCCTTGTTGAAATCTACGTCAAGGTCGGAGACGATCACGATCACGCCGATCCTGACCTTTTCATAGGACTCATGGGCGCGTAAAAGGGTGTAGAGGACCTTGTTGATCTCGTTCTCGTACAGGAGATAGTTGGCATCATCCAGAGCCACGAGGAGGACAATCCCTTCTTTCTGGAGGATCCGTGCAATTGCATCGAAGAGCTGCTTGAATGAGGTACCGGATGCCGGCGGCAGGTGGCCGGTCAGTTTCCGGTAGATCTGGGCAAAGATCGCGAACTTGGTGTTGTCGATCTGGCAGTTGATGAGTACCGGGACCAGTTTTTTTGTCGTATCGGTAATTTCTGAGAAAAGTTTCTTCACGCTTGTTGTCTTGCCGGTACCAGGAAGACCTTTGCAGATAGTGTTGAGAGGAGTCGAACCCTTGAGCCCCGGGCGGATCTGGAAAGCAAGCTCGCGCATCTGGGTCTCACGGAACTGGAACTGTTCGGGAACAAAATCAAACTCAAAGACCTCCGGGTCGCGAAAGAGCGTTTCGTCCCACATCAGGAGATTTTTTGCCACGATAATCCGCCGGGTTTTCCGGGCATATCGGTCTTTTGCCCGGCCTTTTCCTGATCAGTCTCTTGGCGCGAGCAGAATATCAAGATCACGATGCGTAATCCGGCTATGCCGGTCTGAGATCCCGGAATGAGATCGCGATGATCCCCTCATTCGGACCCGCAGAACCGGATGCCGGTTCCCCTTGTGGGCAGAAATGAAACGGAGAGGTTAACGAAAAGGCGGAGGTTCTCTTTTCACATCGGCCCGGTGAGCGCGGGCAGGAACCACGCGGCAACTGACGTTACAATCCAGACTGCAATGGCAATCGCGAGCGACTTGATCCAGCCGATTGTGTAGAGTTTCTGCAACGCAATGAGCCAGACGATGCCCGCGATGAAAGCCGCGATCAGTCCCTGACCGATTATGGAGTAGATGATGGTGTAAACAATTGTCCCGATAAGAGCGGCAAGCACTGCTGTTGTTATTCCTTCCTTCTCGCCGAACAGCCTGGTGATAAGGTAGATGATGATCGTTGAGATGATCAACGCGATGATGAAGGTCAGGGCGGCGGAAATGACAGATGCCATGCTGTTTCACTTTCTTCTTCCGGTATTAAGGTTATGGGAAGAGACAGTTTCAAATTCCCGGTAAAAGATTTAAACGGGGCGGATAAAAAGTAGGATAAATTCTGGCAGATGATGAGAGTTACCCCCACTGATTCATGATGACGCAGGGTCCTGATGCCAGGTTATTCCCGGACCGATCCCTTCGGCCTGTTTTCAAAACCCCGGGTACCCCGACTCATCTTTACGCAAACAGGAACGGGAGAAAGTCGGTCGCATCCATCAGACCGAATTTCCCGGAGAGCGCCCCGAGTTCGGTGAACCGGGCAGTTTCATCGGTTCCCTTTCCCCGGACAACGAACGGGACGGGATCGCGGGTGTGCGTTTTGACCCGTATGGGAGTGGGGTGGTCCGGCAGTACCGCGACAATACCTTCGAATCCATCGAGTATCTTCCCGACGACGCCATCCACCCGCTCGATCGCTTTTACCTTCTCCTGGACACTCCCCATGTGCCCGGCTTCATCAGGCGCCTCGATATGGAGATACAGAAAATCGAGCGTTTCGATCGCATCCAGTGCGTACTGTGCCTTAGCATTGTAATCCGTGTCGAGATACCCGGTCGCGCCCGGAACCGTAATCACGTTCATGCCAGCGCAGCGGGCGATCCCGTTGAGCAGGTCCACGGCAGAGATCATACCGCCACGCTTCCCGAACTTGTGCAGAAACGGTTCGAGGGCTGGTCTCTTCCCCCCGCTCCACGGCCAGATCTGGGTCACTTCCGGTTTTCCGGCAGCAATTCTGGCAAGATTGACCGGGTGATCCGCGAAGACTTCCCGGCTTTTTTCCATGCACTTTTTAAGGATCCCCGCGTCTCCGCCGCGGGGGAGATGCGGTGCGACCGGCTGTCCCACGATATCATGGGGGGGCGTCGAAATACTCCCGTTCCCATGATGGATAACAAGGAGATTCCGGTAGCTGATCCCCGGCCGGACGAGCACATCCGGTATTTCATTTGCGAGAGATGCAAGAAGTTGAGCCCCCTCGGCACTGGAGATGTGCCCTGCTGAGAAATCGCTCATGATACCGCAAGAGATCGTGACAAGATTGCATCGGTACGCGACATCATCTTCCGCAAGCCCGACACCCATACTCATTGCCTCGAGGGGACCGCGGCCGGTATAACATTTTGCCGGGTCGTACCCGAGTACCGCCATATTCGCGATATCGCTTCCGGGATCGAATCCGTCGGGAATCGTACGGAGCATCCCTGTTGCGCCTTCGCGGGCCATCCGGTCGAGGTTCGGAGTGCGGGCTGCTTCGAGCGGGGTTTTTCCCCCGAGCTCCGGGACCGGCTCGTCCGCCATGCCGTCACCAAGGATAAGGATGTATTTCACTCCCGCCACCTTCCTCATCCTATTCTCTGCACAATGCCCTGGTGGCGAGCCGTACGCTCTCCTGTGAGCCGTGTTCCGGACACCAGCCAAGAGCTTTTATCTTTTCTATCGAGAGCTGCATCCGGGGCACATCACCAACCCAACCCCGCTCACCGCCGGTAAAATTGTGGGAGACGGGGGAAAGGCCCATCTCCTTTTCGACAATGCGCGCGATTGTTTTTACGTCGATCCGGTCCTCGGATCCGATATTGAATGTGTTCACCGGTTCCCTTGCCCGTTCTGCGACAAACAGCATCGCATCAATACAGTCTTTAACGAGCAGGTACGATTTTGTCTGCCTGCCATCCCCGAGGATCTCCAGATTTCGGGGGTCCTTCCGGAGTTTCCCGATAAAATCCGTGATTACCCCATGACCGCTCCGTTCGCCGATAATGTTGGCAAACCGGAACGTGAACGCCCGCATCCCGAACGAATGGCAGTAGGCAGAGATCATCGACTCGCATGCGAGCTTCGTCCCGCCGTATACCGAGACGGGTTCGAGGGGTGTGTAGTCCTCGGGGGTTGGTATGACCGTGGCATCGCCATATACTGTTGACGTCGATGTGAACGCGATCTCCGGGACATTCCAGCACCGCATCGCCTCGAGCACCCGGAACGTTGTCAGGATATTATTATTGACCTGCCCGAGGGGAGAGACGGCACTCTGCCGGACATCGGGATCTGCTGCGAGGTGCCACACGCGATCCGCACCGTCCAGCGCCTCCTGCCACCCTTTTTTGAGGAGATCACACCGGACAAACGATACGCTTCCCGTGCGGATATGCCGCGCGATATTCACTTTTTTCCCGGCCGCGAGCGAATCGATCACCGTCACGCGGTCTCCGCGGGCAACAAGAGTATCGACAAGGTGGGAACCGATGAACCCGGCCCCCCCGGTTACGACATCAAACATCAATACCTATTATGTCATTCATGCTATAGGATTACTGCTATGTTCATCGGCATCGACCACGGTACGACCGCGATGCGGTTTGCCTCTGCGTCGGGGCGGTTCAAGATCACGCGCGAATCCGCCACATCCTTTCAGATCACGGATCTCTCCCGTCTGTGCCCGCCTGATGAAATCGAAGGCATCGCGCTTACCTACTCGATGGGAGATAATTTTTCGAAAATTACGCCGATCAGAAAGCTGAGGAACCGCGGGCTTGTCAGTCGCGAAGGGGCCGGCAAGCATATCGGCGGTGGAACCAGGGTTTTTGACGAAGTCCGAAGGAGCGGGATTCCGACCGTGGTGATTCCCGGGCTCCATGCCGGATCTCCGACGGACCCCCGGTTCAAGGTCTACTCCCACCAATCGAGCCCGGAAAAGATCGGTATCGCGTACGAGGTCTGCCATGATCTCGGAAGCGATGTAATCATCTCAGATACCAGCTCGAACACCGTATCGCTCCTCATCAGCACCGGCCACATTGCCGGTGCGTTCGATGCCTGCATCTTTGCGCCAGGGACACGGCATGGTGCACTGGATGTCGACGCTATCCGTCGTATTGATGCCGGGGAACTGACGGCAAACGAGGCGTTCCAGACCGCCGGAGTTGATTTCGCTCTCCCGAAAAAAGAGCGGATCCGTACGGTCGCGATGTTCTCCGCAATGGAATGCGCTGCGCTTCTCCTTCTCAACCGACGCGCGAAGATCGCGCTGGCCGGTTCCCTCGCACCGGTGATTGCCGCGGAAGTCAGAAGCCTGCTGAAAAAAGACGTTGCGGTCTACGACGAGTGGTGCGCGGCACGGGGCCTTGCGCGAATTGCAGAAGACGTTTTTTCGGGGACCCGCCAGATCCTCGGGCTTGCGGTTGATCTGTAGAATTTATAATGATTCATCATGTAAGATTATTGGGGATTTTTCTTGAGAGAACTGCGTATCCACGGCAGGGGCGGGCAGGGTTCCGTCACTGCTGCCGAACTGATAGCGGTTGCCGCGTTCGAAGGCGGCGTCTTTGCCCAGGCGTTCCCCGCTTTTGGCGTCGAACGCCGCGGAGCGCCGGTGCAGGCATTTGTACGGTTCGATGACAAAAAGATCCGGAAACGGAGCCAGGTCTACGAGCCGGACTACATCATCGTGCAGGACTCCACCCTGATCAAGGACGTCAATGTTTTCCAGGGCGTCAGAAAGGGTGGCATCGTGATCGTCAACACGGAGAAGAAACCGGACTACAAGGTTCCGGAAGGCGTGAAGCTGATCACCATCGATGCAACAAGCATCGCGCTGAAGGTACTGGGACTTCCCATTACCAACACGACCCTGATGGGGGCATTTGCTGCTGCATCGGGGGAGATAAAGTTCTCTGCTCTCGAAAATGCGCTGAAGCACCGTTTCAGGGGAGAACTCGCAGACAAGAATATCGCGGCGGCAAAGCAGGCATTCGATACCGTGAAGGGGGTTGTATAATGGGGCTCGCTGTAGGCTGCAGGGCAAAACCCGGAAAAGCAAGGGACAACAGGACCGGTTCGTGGAGGGTCTTCAAGCCTTCCTTTGACCGCGGGAAGTGCACGAAGTGCGGGATGTGTATGACCCTCTGCCCGGAGGGATGCATCCACCAGACCGAGGAGGAATTCGTGGAGCCCGATTATACGTACTGCAAGGGCTGCGGGATCTGCGCCGAGGAATGCCCCGGGGAAGCCATCGCAATGAAACAGGAGGAGAAGTAAATGATGGAAATTACCGAAGGATCGCACGCAATCGCGAAGATTGTCGCGAGGTGCCGGCCGCAGGTGGTCTCTGCATATCCGATCACTCCCCAGACACATATCGTCGAAGCGCTTGCTGATTATGTCGCGGATTGCAAGCTCGATGCCGATTACATCACAGTAGAGAATGAGATGTCCGCGCTGTCAGCGTGCATCGGGGCGAGCGCTGCCGGATCCCGGGTCTATTCGGCGACAACCTCGCAGGGGCTCGCGCTGATGTTCGAAGCCTGTTTCAATGCGGCAGGGATGCGGCTCCCCATCATTATGTCCATTGCGAACCGGGCGCTTGGCGCACCCCTCTCGATCTGGAACGACCAGCAGGACTCGATATCGCTGCGTGACTCGGGCTGGCTCCAGTTCTACGCCGAGGACAACCAGGAAGCAACCGATATGCATATCATTGCATACAAGGTTGCGGAAGACCATTCCGTCCTCCTGCCCGTATTCGTCTGCTTTGACGGATTCATCCTCTCCCATACATACGAACCCGTCGACATGCTCCCGCAGGAGGATGTGGACAAGTACCTCCCGAAGTTTACCCCGTACGAGAAACTCGATGCGGAAGACCCGATCAGCTTTGGGATGTATGCGACACCGGAGTACTACCACGAGTTCCGGTACGAGATCGATCGCGCGGCCAAACGTGCCGCTGATGTCTACCGGGCGGCTGCAAAGGACTTTGCCGGCATGTTTGGCAGGGATTATTCAGGTCTGATTGAGGAGTACCGGATGGAGGATGCCGAGACTGCAATTGTCGCCATGGGATCAATTTGCGGGACAATCAAGGATGCGATCGACGAAATGCGGGACGCGGGCAAGAAAGTAGGCCTTGTCCGGATCCGTGTCTTCCGGCCCTTCCCTGACAAGGAGATCGCTCAAGCTCTTGCGAAAACAAAGAGGGTCGCTGTCCTTGACAAGAATATCTCCCTCGGTTCAAAAGGCGCTGTCGCTCTCGAAGTAAAGGATGCGATGTATGGGAAGACCATTCCTGTGCTGAACTATATCCTCGGGCTCGGCGGGAGGGACGTGCGCAAGCGGGACATCGCCGCAATCGTCGCCCTTGCAGAGAAAGGGGAAGGGGACATGTTCTACGGTCTCCGGAAGGAGGTGCTGTAATGGTAGACAAGAGCCTCGAACTCTTCGACTCAGGACACCGGGCTTGCGGAGGCTGCGGGGCGGCACTCGCGGCACGGCTCGTCCTGAAAGGCGCCGGTAAGAATACCATTGTGGTCTCATCGACCGGTTGCATGGAGGTGTTCTCCACACCGTACCCTGAGACCGCCTGGAAGGTGCCCTGGATCCACTCGCTCTTCGAGAACGCCGCGGCCGTGGCATCAGGTGTCGAAGCATCGCTGAAGAAGCAGGGCAGGACCGAGAAAGTCGTCATCATGGGGGGTGACGGAGCTACCTTCGATATCGGCATGATCTGCATCAGCGGGGCGTTCGAGCGGGGTCACGACTTTACGTACATCTGCTACGACAATGAGGCCTATATGAACACGGGCATCCAGCGCTCCGGTGCGACCCCCTACGATGCGAGTACGACAACGAGTCCTGCCGGCAAGTGTTCGTTCGGGAATAAGCGGCCCAAGAAGGACATGCCTCAGATCCTCGCGGCGCATGGCGCACCATACGTAGCAACCGCATCGGTTGCATACCCTGCCGATCTCATGCAGAAGGTGGAGAAGGCGATCAATACAAAAGGGCCCTGCTACCTGCAGGTGCACGCACCCTGCTGCACCGGCTGGGGATTCGAGGGTGAACAGACGATCGCGATCGCAAAACTCGCGATCGAGACCGGGCTCTGGGTCAATTTCGAGATGATTGATGGAAAAGTCGCCAAAGTTAAGAAGGTCGTAAGAAAGCCCGTCGAAGAGTATCTCAAGACGCAAAAGCGGTTCCGACACCTCTTCAAGCCGAAGAGGCAGGATGCAGAGATCGCTGCGATCCAGGCGATCGCTGACCGGAACGCAGAGAAGTACGGTATCGACATCAAACTCAAGAAAGAATAATTTTTTTCTGCATCTATTTTTTCCGCATCTATTATATCCGGAATTTTTTTTCATCTTTTCTCAAGCAGCCGGTTTCACGTGATGTTTAATGTATTGCTTCACCTATAGGGATCTGCCGAAAGCAGGATTGTATGGGGAAGCGTATGACTGAAAACGAAGATACGGTCATTGCTGCACTCAGAGAAATTTCAGGGAAGCTCGATCGGATCATCGGGAATCTTGACAATGTCAATGCATCACTGGAACACCTCTGTCAGTGCGAAGATGCAAAAAAGCGGGAGAAGCTTCAGAAAGAGACTGCGATGCAGGAGAATATCGAGTCCATGAAGAGAGACATGGAGAAACGCCGGCAGGAATTTGCGAAAAAATTCGACATGCCCCTCAACAGGTAACATCCTTCGGATTTTCCCTGCGCGTGTGTATGGCCGCTTCATTCCGGGGATCCGAAAGAATGCTCCCCGTACCCGCAGAACGGGGAATTTTTATCAGCAATATTCTTATTCCGGCGGGAGAACTTAGTAGGTTACCGGGCTCGTGGTCTAGTGGTTTTGACGTCGCCCTTACACGGCGAAGATCGCCGGTTCGAATCCGGCCGGGCCCATCCAGGTATTTTTGAAAAAGGTAATTTTCAGGAAATTTCAAGGAGCCGGATAACAAAGGTCAGGTTTTCCCCGGCAAGCATATGATTGGCGTCGATCGTCACCGCGCTGTCCGTGACATTGACAATTTTCACCCGGCTCGCCTGGCCGGTTGACGGACTGGTGACCGTGAAATACATCCCGGCCTGGGGTAAAGTATCCGCCGAAAACTGTGTCCGGTTCACCGTGTATACAAGATCGTTCCGGTATACACCATACGCTTCATCCGGCGGGATCCGGACCGTTTTGACCTCGCCTTTTTTCATGCCAAGAACCGCGTTCTCGAAACCGGGGATGACCGTATGCCCCCCGACAGTGAATGAGAGCGGGGTTCTGTTCACGTTCGAGTCAAAGACCGACCCGTTGTCAAGCGTGCCGACATAGGATACGGAGACCTTGTCACCGGCCTGTACGACAGCCGGGTTTAGAACGAACCAGAGGGCAAGGACAATAACAATGCAGGCGGAAGCTCCTGCAATCAGAGTAAGGACCTTGCGCTTCTTTCCCGCCGCTGCCCGCTCCTTTCCTTTTGTCTTCTCAGATTTTTTCATCTCCATTTACGTTTGCCGTCCCTGCTTTTATCCTCTCGTTCATGGATCCATCCGGATTCCTGAATTCCTGAGGGTGGAATTCCCGTCGGGAATCATTTTCCAAAATTGCCCCGATATCACGATTATACGTTATTTATAGGTGAAGAACTCATCTAGTGGTGCTGAACATGGCCGAAGAAGGAGTACGCGTTGACGAGGTTGCGGGGAGAAAAGTGCAATGGGACCCTGCCCAGATGCGCAGAATCCAGGAACATCCCTGTTTCTCGGAGAAGGCCTGCCACGGGTTTGGCAGGTGCCATATCCCGGTCGCACCTAAATGCAATATCCAGTGCAACTACTGTATCCGGGACTTTGACTGTGTGAATGAGAGCAGGCCCGGGGTTACAACGAAGATCCTCAATCCCGACGAAGCCATGGAGATGGTAAAAAAAGTCATCGACAAATACTCGTATATTAAAGTCGTCGGGATCGCAGGTCCCGGGGACCCCCTTGCAAATGAAGAGACTTTCGAAACCCTCCGCCGGCTTCACGAGCAGTATCCCAATGTAATAAAATGCATCAGCACGAACGGGCTTCTCCTCCCCGACAAGATCGACCTGCTGCAGAAATACGATGTCGGCAACATCACCGTCACACTCAACGCCGTCGACCCGGAGATCGGTGCGAAAATCTACCAGTTCATCGACTATAAGGGAAAGCGATATACAGGGCTCGAGGGGGCAAAGCTGCTCCTTTCCCAGCAGCTGAAAGGGATCGAGGAGGCGGTAAAACGCAACATGATTGTAAAGGTCAATACGGTCTACATCCCCGGCATCAATGAGGATCACATACCCGCCATCGCAAAGAAAGTCGGGGAAATGGGAGTGTACACCTTCAATCTTATCCCGCTGATTGCCCAGTATAAATTTGCCGATATTTCTCCTCCAACCCAGGAGATGAAGAAGAGGATGCAGGACGAGTGTTCGAAATACGTCCGCCAGATGCGTCACTGCCAGCGGTGCCGGGCGGATGCTATCGGGAAACTCGGGCACGATATCCAGTCGTGTATTTATTCAAAAGAATGATCTTTTTGGTAAATTTGCTTTTTCTCTGGTAATAATTCGTCCTGTGTCTCTTCCTTGTTCGGAATATCCAGATCATTTTTTCCAGGTTATGAAGGAAAAAAGAGGACACGAAAGATCCCCTGATTCTGCAGGATTTTTGGGACAATGAGGGATGTATCCTACCATGCAGGATTAGTCCTCGGCAAAACCCGGAACCGCTGCTTCCCCGCAGCCCGTTGGTGTTGTGGAAACCCGTGACTAACGCGGTGTATCTCGTCTATGGGAGAAAAAAATCAGGAAACCGCGGTGCCGCTTACAATCTGGTTGAGTTCCCAAAGAATCGGGTCGATTGCTGCAGGGTATGATGATTCTTCTAGGGTTACAATTTTTCCCCGGTAATTGATCGAATACTGGTACAATCTCCTGTTCCCGTGATGGGAAGGGTAGTTCTCCTGGAGTTCCGTAAATTTTGCCTGTTCGAATACTGCCGAGATTCGTTCAAGCTCCGTGGCGTTAAGAGTCACGCTCCTGCTG
>JAKLEQ010000021.1 GCA_022711635.1 Methanoregula sp.
CCATCGGGATCCCGTTCTGTACCTACAAATTCCTCTTCGGGACGGCAGCAGTCCGGTCCGGGGAGGCAGGGTCCCTCCTCCCGATCTTCGGCTGGCTTGTGATCGGGTGGGCAGCTGCCGATCTCGCCATGAATGCCGGTCGTGCGGTATTCGACCTTGCCGGCCGCAGTGCCCCCTTCGAGTACTGCACGCTTGCACAGGCAGGACATGCCTTCCGGATGCCGATGGTCTTCCTTGCTTTCGACACGTTCCTCTCGTTCTCTATCATCTGCTACATGCTCTGGTCGGGTTGGATCGCCCTCCTGACACCGTTGGAGTCCTATCTCTGGTACGGGGCGACGACGCTGAACCTGCTCAGCCTCTCCATTGTCTCGCTCTACCATGAAATTGCTAAGGTCCGGCAGTGACGATCGTTGTGGAGAGGTCGTGGAATTTTTTTGTCTTTGCAGGATCTCCGTAAGAAACCCGCGGAAAAGCCTGTGAACGACCTGATGAGGCCCCACGTACGCCGTGCACCTCCCGGGCCTCATTTCAGATCTCACGTCCTCATGCACATTCCAAGTATGGACATCCATATTTATCCACACGAGCGAAGATCCCTCTCTACCGGAAAGGGAGCATCCATGATTTCCCTGATCGATGCGCTGACAAAAGATGCGCGGGAGAATCTTGCGCGGGAGCACACCCTCGATATCCTGAACGCCGCATTCGAGATCGAAGCTGACCCGGGCCGACCGGACGACGAATGGGCGATGAGACGGAATATCCGGGTTATCGATGCGTTCACGCGGGACATCCCCTGGCTGAACCGGGAACGGGAAACCCTCCGGAAGATCTGCGAACAGTATGACGCGGACTTCGACAGCCCGGCCCTCACTATGCTGCGCGCTGCACTCCTTGCCAAGCGGTACGAACTCGAGGAGATCAAGGAGTTGAACACGGCACGCCCCTTACTCCATCTCGTCACCCCGATGGTTGGCGTATGGGCCGTCGCCTGGACCATAACGCTGGATGACGGGGACCGCGACGCCGGTTCTTCTGCAGGCGAAGGAACGGACCGTCATACCCGCCAGAAGCCGGAGATCCGTTACCGGGAGTACCTGAATGATGGGATCATGGATCCGGTTACCCTCGCAAAGGTCCGCGGCCGGCTCCGGGAATTCTCGGCCGTGATGGATCGCATCCTGGGACGGCTCTGTCCAGAAACAGGGCCTGCGGATTGAATGGCTTTCCATGTTCCCGCCATATCTCCCCCCGATACATTCCGCAACCCTCATCTACCTTGATCCAAAATATCCATGAATGGGAACTCCGGCTAACGGCACGAAGGAGCAGGGGTACGGGCTCCTGATCGTCTCCATCTCGCTCGCCACCTTCATGGCGAGTCTTGACGGCACGATTGTCAATATCGCGCTCCCCACCATCTCGGAATCGTTCAGGATATCGTCCACCACCGTGAGCTGGGTCGCCACGTCGTACCTGCTCGTAATCGTCGGCTGCGTGCTGGTCTTCGGGAAGATCTCTGATCGGATCGGTTTTAAGAAGATCTTTCTTTCCGGGTTTGCGATCTTTACGCTGGGGTCGTTCTTCTGCGGCGTCCTGCCGGAGTTCATCGCCGGTTTCCCCTCGCTCGTGGGATCGCGGATGTTCCAGGCAGTCGGGGGGGCGATGATCATGGCAATTGCGCCTGCCATGGTCGCCGCATTCATCCCGCTGGAGCAGAAGGGCAGGGCGATGAGCGTGATCATGATCTTCGCCGCCCTCGGCACCGCGCTCGGTCCGACCATCGGCGGGATCCTGACCCAGTTCCTCTCCTGGCACTGGATCTTCTTCATCAACGTCCCGGTTGGGATCGTTGCGATCCTCCTCGGGGCAAAGGTCATCCCGGCGTCAGCCCAAAAAGAAGCATCGCAGGGCTTCGACCGTGCGGGCGCCATCCTTGCCTTCGTGGGGCTCGCATCGCTTCTCTTCACCGTCTCGGAGGGAGAGAGTTATGGCTGGACATCACCGGTCATCCTCGCGACCGCCGTTGTCACAGTGATTGCCCTTGGGTGGTTCGTCGTCCACGAGCTGAAGGTTGCCGACCCGCTGCTCGATCTGAACCTTTTCCGGAACCGGAACTTCCTCCTCATCAACCTGCTGCTCTTCCTGGTCTTCTTCAGCTTCTCCGGGATCAATTACCTCATGCCGTTCTACCTCCAGTATGTCAGCGGGTATGACACCTCAACGTCGGGATTCATCATGACCTCCCTCTCGTTTGCCATGATGGCATCCGGGTTCCTCGCCGGTATCCTCTTCAACCGGCTCGGCCCCCGTCTTCTCTGCATCATTGCAGGTCTGCCCCTCATCCTCGGGTATTTCATGATGACCCGCCTCCACACGTACACCTCGACGGGGTATGTCATCGCAAGCCTCGTCCTCATCGGCTTCGGGCTCGGCATGATCGTAACCCCGGTAACCAACATGATCATGATGTCGGTAACGAAGGCCAAGACCGGGATGATCTCGAGCCTGACCACGCTCGAGCGGACCGCGCCGCTCTCGATCGGGATCGCGACATTCAACTTAATCTTCATTCAGGGCGTGCTCTCGATCGCCGCCAGCCACGACGTCACGCGGGCGTCCCCGAAAGACATCCAGCTCCAGGTGCTCTCCGCCGGTTTCGATCTCGCCTTCCTCCTGTCGCTGGTCCTCGGCATTATCATCCTCGTCATCGCCCTCCTATGTCGGGAGGAGGTCCACCCGGACTACGCGGAAGAGGCGCGGACCCTGAACAAGGAGATGGGGCTCGGGTAACCTGCCTCCTCAAGCCGATCTCCTCACCTTTTTTCCCCGTTCTTTCTCTCTTGTCACATGCAAACAATTTTCCCGACCCGTCTCCCAACACGGTGCATACAAGGGGAAAATACCATGTTCCGGAGAACCTTCCAGGTACGCTCGCAGCGCGAGGGCGATATCATCAGCATCATGGGCCCGGTGGAAGAGATCGTCAGGGAGAGCCGGGTGAGAGAAGGCCTCGTCCACCTCTTTGTCCACCACTCAACCGCGGCGCTCACGACCATCGAGTACGAGCCCGGTGTCCTCAACGACCTGAAAAGGGCACTCTCTGTCATCGCACCGGATGGTAGTGACTATGCCCATAACACCCGGTGGGGTGACGGCAACGGGCGCTCGCACGTGAAGGCGGCAGTTGTCGGCCCTGACCTCACGGTGCCGGTAGAGGGCGGCAGACCGGCCTGCGGCACGTGGCAGCAGATTGTCCTCCTTGAACTGGATGTGAATGCCGGGCGGGAACGAACGGTGACCTGCACGGTCGTCGGGGACGAAGCGTAAAAACAGGATCTTCGGACAGAGGCGGTTCGTTGCCAGCCACCCCAGAACACCGTAGATGCGGGGGGTGGGATTCGAACCCACGGACTCCTGCGAGACCGGATCTTAAGTCCGGCGGTGTTGGCCAGGCTTGCCTACCCCCGCTCCCCGTGAGGAGGGCAAGGTACAATAATGGAACTGCAGGTGTTAAAAACGATCCTGCGGAGGTCCTGAACCACCCGGGATAAAGAAAGAGACGGCATTTTCCTATTATCTGCCGTTCACCGGCTGTCCTGACGGGAAGATCCAGTCCTTGATGACAAGCAGAAACGCGGTGACGGCGATAACGAAAGCTCCCATGATGCAGGCAGTGCCGATGATGTAGACGAACCGGTACTCCGCCCCGTATGTCTGGAGCACGATTCCGAACAGGGCCGCACCGAGGGCGACGATGGATGGCTGGACCATGCAGACCTGAGAAGAATCAAGGCGAGAAATCGATTTATATATTTTCTTTTGCATTGGGGTGGATCGATGCCATAGACAATCCCGCTGTTACGGCCCCGGATTGATGGTTCAGCCCCTGCTTCCGTTGAGAACCGCGAGGATCCGTTCCCCGGCTCTGCCGTCCCCGAACGGGTTTTCCCAGCGCCTGTCGCGCGAGAGCATCGTTCCGGCAGCGGCAAGAATCCCCTGCGGAGAGAAGCCGGCCACGGTGTTCGCCCCCACATCGACCGTCTCCGGCCGCTCGGTGGAATCACGGATGGTAACGCAGGGGACAGAGAGGATACAGCATTCCTCCTGCACACCGCCGGAGTCGGTAAGGGCGAGGCGGGCCTCTGACTCCAGCTGGAGGAATTCGAGGAACCCGAGCGGGGGGACCAGCCGGATCCCGCGGGTATCGATCCCAAACGCCCGGATCATCTTCTCCGTGCGGGGGTGGACGGGAAATACCATCTCCATCCCGAACTTCTTACGGACCGACATAAGACCCCGCATGATACCGGATAGCCGTGCCTTGTCGTCGACGTTCTCCTGCCGGTGGAGGGTGACGAGGATGTACTCGTCCCTCTCAAGCCCCAGCGATCCCGGTGTATCCCCCTTCTCTTTCGCAAGAGCGAGGTTCTGCCGAACAGCATCGACAATCGTGTTACCGGTGATATGGATCTTCCTGTCATCGATCCCCTCGTTCAGGAGATTCTTCCGTGAGGCAGCCGTGGGCGCAAAGAGGAAGTCGGAGATGTGGTCGGTCAGCACCCGGTTGATCTCCTCCGGCATCTTCCGGTCGAAGCTTCGGAGGCCGGCTTCGACGTGACCGACAAGAACCTGCTCCCCGCGCCCCCGGGTATAACTCTTCGATGCAGCCAGCGCTCCCGCTAGCACCGTATTGGTATCTCCCTGGACGAGGACGACATCAGGCTTCCTTTCTGCAATGATCCGCTCTGCACCGGCAAGGATCGCGCCAGTCTGGACCGCGTGGGTGCCCGACCCGACATCGAGGTTGAACGCTGGTGCGGGGAGCGCGAGTTCCTCAAAGAAGACCCTGTCCATCGCGTACGAGTAGTGCTGGCCGGTATGGAGGATGAAATAATCCTCGCCACTCTCTTCGCATGCCCGGATCAGGGGCGACATCTTGATGATCTCGGGGCGGGTGCCAAGGATGACTGCAATCATTCCTGTATCAGGTTTTGGCCGCCGGCATACAAGAGGGTTGCCCCCCGGGTTTTCGGGCACGTGTGCGGGGTGGCTGCCGGGTCCGGGACAGGAGAGAAGATAAAGGGGGAGTTGCCCAATAATGTATCCGCACTGATGAAAAGCGTCCGAATCACCGGCTGGATCGAACAGGGGGGGAGGCGGTTGACGAACGGGGAAGTGGAACAGATCGTCCTGTGCGAGCCGGGCGCCATCCGAACGTTCGGCGGGGAATTTTTTATCGCCTGGGGCGACTGCCGTGCCCGCGACGCCCTCGGGATCGTGCCGGGTGACTGCCCGGCAGGGATGGTCCTGTGCGACGGGCGTGCTGCCGGGGCGATCGATCCGGCCGTGCCGGACCTTCCGCTGGACGACGCGATCCGGGCGGCGGTCGCCCTCCGGGCCGACGAGGGGATCACCGCACTCTCGGGTGGCGTGGATTCTGCCCTTGTTGCACGGCTTGCCGGGCGCGAGTGCGTCGCGGTCGGTACTGACGGATCATTCGACCTCCGGCAGGCACAGCACGCCGCTGACGCCCTCTCCCTGCCGTGTACCCTCGTCCATGTCACACCCGCCGAGATCGAGGAAGCTCTCCCTGTCGTCATCCGGGAAATTCCGGTGAAGAACCCGGTGCATACAGGCATCGCGCTCACCCAGTACTTCATCGCACGGTTCGCCAGGGAGCACGGGTACCGGAGGATCCTCACCGGGCAGGGGGCAGACGAACTCTTCGGGGGGTATACCCGGTACCTGCAGACCACGACCCTCGAAGAAGACCTCGCACGGGACGTTGCGCTCCTCCCGGAGCAGGCGGCCCGCGACCAGGCGGTTGCACGTCTTCACCATACCCTCCTCTCGATGCCCTATCTCGATCTCCGGGTCATGCGCGTCGCATGCGCGATCCCTGCCTCGCAAAAAGTCCGGAACGGGAAGCGGAAACTGCCCCTGCGTGAGGTTGCAGAGCGGTACATCCCGCGGGAGATCGCGTGGCAGGAGAAGAAGGCGATGCAGTACGGCAGCGGTGTCTGGGACGTTCTCCGGAAGCTTGCCCGGCACAATGGATTTAAAACGTCCATGCAAGGATACATAGATCACATCAGCAGGTTGGAGCATGGTAACTGAGAACGATGTGGAGCACATTGCAGACCTCGCCGACATCGGCATGGAGCCCGGCGAGCTTGCACCATTCACGCAGCAGTTTAACGCGATCCTCGGGTATTTCGATATCCTTGACACGGTGAAGGGTGGGGATATTCCACCGCACGGGCAGGTGAACGTGATGCGGGAGGATGTCGTTGCCCCCGCGCTCCCGGTCGAGGACGTGCTTAGGAACGCTCCGGCATCCGAGGACGGGTTCATCAAGGGACCGCGGGTGATGTAGTGGCGGGGACACTTACCTTTTCTCCGGACGACCGGTTCCATGCCTTCCTCACGACCTGCAGGAAGACGGAGTATGGGGACGGGCCGCTCTGTGGTATTCCGGTCGCTGTCAAGGATAACATATCGACAAAAGGGATCGAGACGACCTGCGCATCGAAGATCCTGAAAGGCTACATCCCGCCGTATGACGCCCACGTCGTGCAGCTGGTTCGCGGGGCGGGGGCAGCGGTCGTCGGGAAGACCAATATGGACGAATTCGGGATGGGTACAACGACGGAAAACTCCGCGTTCGGGCCGACCCTCAACCCATGGGATGACGGGCGGGTCCCCGGCGGGTCTTCCGGCGGCAGTGCTGCCGCAGTTGCGTCCGGGATGGTGCCGATGGCGCTCGGGACCGATACCGGTGGGTCGATCCGGTGCCCGGCCGCGTTCTGCGGGATCGTCGGCCTGAAACCGACCTACGGACGTGTCTCCCGGTACGGCCTGATCGCCTACGCGAACTCGCTCGAACAGATAGGGCCGATGGCAGATTCCGTGGCCAATGTATCGAAGCTCTTTTCGGTCATCGCAGGCCATGACCCCCGGGACAGTACTTCCTGCGCACGGCCGTACGCCCACGAACCGTCGGCCGATATCCAGGGCCTGAAGATTGGGATCCCGAATGAGTACTTTGGCACGGGGGTCGATCCGTCGGTTGCAGACGTTGTCAGGAAAGCGATCCGGCGCCTCGAGGAACTTGGCGCCACGACGGTTCCCTGTTCAATCCCATCGATGGAGTACGCGCTCGCCGCATACTACGTGACCTGTACGAGCGAGGCGAGTTCTAACCTCGCGCGGTTTGACGGCATCCGCTATGGTCCCGCGGCAGATTCAAAAAAGGCGTGGCACGAAGCCTACCGTGAGGTCAGGAAAGCCGGGTTCGGTCCGGAGGTCCGGCGCCGGATCCTGCTCGGGACGTTTGCCCTCTCGTCGGGGTACTATGGCAAGTACTACGCGAAGGCACAGGTCGCACGCGCAAATGTCCGGGCAGACTTCCTGCGGATCCTCGAGAGCGTCGATGTGATCGTCGGACCGACCATGCCGACCATCGCGTTCCGGCTTGCCGAGAAGAGCGACCCGCTCTCCATGTACCTCTCCGACATCCTGACGGTTCCCGCAAATCTCGCCGGTATCCCGGCTATCTCCGTTCCCTGCGGGAAGTCTGACGGGATGCCGGTCGGGCTCCAGATCATGGGCAGGCACTTCGAGGACGAACGGGTGATCGATGTCGCCTATGCCTACGAACAGGCGGTGAGCGCATGAGCGGAGATCAGGTGATCGTCGGCCTCGAGGTCCACTGCCAGCTGGATACGAAGAGCAAACTTTTCTGCGGGTGCTCGACCGATTACCGGTCCGACGGCCCCAACACCCATGTCTGCGAGGTCTGCCTGGGGCTCCCTGGTTCGATGCCGGTGCTGAACAAAAAGGCGATCGAATATGCCATGCGGGTCGCAAAGGCGCTCTCCTGCGAGGTGCTGGAAGAGTCGGAGTTCTCGCGGAAGAACTATTTCTACCCCGACCTCGACAAAGCGTACCAGATCACCCAGTACGACAAACCGCTCGCTGAGAAAGGGGTGCTCGAGATCGAGGGCGACGGTGGGACAAAAAAGGTCCGGATCACCCGGATCCACGTCGAGGAAGACCCCGGGCGGCTCGTGCACATGGGCAATGCCGAGCGGGGCAGGTATTCACTCGTGGACTACAACCGGGCCGGCATCCCGCTCATCGAGATCGTGACCGAGCCCGACATGCGTTCTCCGAAGGAGGCAAGGAAATTTCTCAACAAGCTCCGTGCGACGCTGGAGTATCTCGGGGTCTTCGACTCGGAAAAGGAGGGTTCCCTCCGGGTCGATGCGAACATCTCGATTAAGGGGAGCGAGCGTGTCGAGGTCAAGAACATCACCTCCTACAAGGGGGTGGAAAAGGCGCTTACCTTCGAGGTAACCCGCCAGAAGAACCTGATCCGGCGAGGCCAACCCATCGAGCGCGAGACCCGGCATTTCCTCGAAGCGCGGGGCATCACGCAGTCAGCCCGGAGCAAGGAGCAGGAGCACGATTACCGGTATTTCCCGGAACCTGACCTCCGCCCGCTCCAGGTGCGGTCGTGGCTTACAGGGATCGTCCTTCCCGAGCTGCCCGATGCACGGCGCGAGCGGTTTGTACAACAGTACGGCTGCTCGGAGAACCATGCCCGGACGCTGACCGGCGAACTCCGGCTCGCGAACTTCTTCGAGCAGGTGGTCGCGCCCGACCCTGCGGGGCTCTCGGCAGTCGCCGCGACGTGGGTTGCCGATACCCTGATCGGGGAACTCAACTACCGTTCGATGAGCATCGACCGTCTCAAACCAGCCGCCTTCACCGGGGTATTGCGGCTGCTGAAAACGGGGGAGATCACGGACAAGAGCGGTATCGAGGTGCTCCGGATCATGCTCGACCAGCGCCTGAAAGGGGAAGCGTGCGAGACCGCGGAGGAGATCGTCGCCCGGCTCCACCTTGCAAAGACCTCCGGCGATGACGAAGCGCTCCGGGCGGCGGTCCGCGAAGCAATCGGGCAGAATAAAAAAGCTGTCGCTGACTACCGGGCCGGAAAGGCCGGGGCAAGTAATTTCATTGTCGGGCAGGTCATGAAGATGACCCGGGGGCGTGCCGATCCCGGCGAGCTCAACCGGCTGATTGCCGAAGAACTGCAGAAAGGAGGGTGAGACTGCGTGCACCTGATCGTTGCCGAAAAGAACATCTCCGCCCGGAGGATCGCCGAGATCCTTGCCGGCGGAAAGAAGATTGCCGAAAAGAAGGATGCCGGTGTCTCTGTCTACCAGTTCGGGGAGACGGTGGCGATCGGCCTGCGAGGGCATGTCGTGGAGATCGACTTCGAGCCCGGCTACGCGAACTGGCGCAGCGAGACGGCGACCCCCCGTCACCTGATCGACGCGAAGACCATAAAAGTGGCAACCGAGAAACGGATCGTCTCCCTCCTCCAGAAACTGGCGCGGTCCGCCGACCGGGTCACGATCGCAACGGATTTTGATACCGAGGGGGAGCTCATCGGAAAAGAGGCATTCGAGCTCGTCCGTGCCGTCAATGCGAAGGTCGAAATCGACCGCGTGCGCTTCTCGGCCATCACCCCGCAGGAGATCAGCTCGGCATTCTCGCATGCGACCGAGCTCGACTTTGCACTTGCATCCGCTGGCGAAGCCCGGCAGATCGTCGATCTCGTCTGGGGGGCCTCGCTCACCCGCTTCATCTCGCTCGCAGCACGCCGGGGCGGGCAGAATATCCTCTCCGTCGGGAGGGTGCAGAGCCCGACACTCGCCATGATCGTTGACCGCGAGAAAGAGATCGCCTCCTTTGTCCCCGAGAAGTACTGGCAGCTCGGCCTTGTCACCATGAAGGGAGACGAGAAGGTCGAGGCGCGGCACACCCATGGCAGGTTTAAAGACAAGGCCGACGCAGAACTCGCCCGCGACCGTACGCAGGATCCCCTTCTTGTCACGGATGTGAAGGAAGGCACGAAGATTGACCGGTCCCCCTCGCCGTTCGATACGACGAGTTATATCGTCGCCGCCGCCCGTCTCGGGTATTCAGCGGCGAACGCGATGCGGATCGCGGAAGACCTGTACATGAACGGGTTCATCTCCTACCCGAGAACCGACAACACGGTTTACCCGGAAACGCTGGACATCAGCGGGATCCTTGCGGTCCTGAAGAATTCACCGTTTGCAAAGGACGTCGCCTGGACCCAGAAGAACCGCCGGGCGGTCCCTACCCGCGGAAAGAAGTCTTCCACCGACCACCCGCCCGTCCACCCGACAGCCCCGGCAACCCGGGAGATGCTGGGGGACGATGCCTTCATCCTCTACGAGCTTGTGCTGCGCCGGTTCCTCGCAACGCTTGCCCCGGACGCGACCTGGCAGACCCTGAAAATCCTCTTTTCAGCAGGAAGCGAGGAGTATACCGCGACCGGCGGGAGGCTCCTTGAGCCCGGCTGGCATGCCGTATACCCCTTCTCGGAAGCAAAGGAGACCGTGCTCCCCGTGTTTATTGTTGGCGAGAAACTTCCAATCCTCTCGAAATCCTTCGAGGAGAAGGAGACCCAGCCTCCTGCCCGGTACACCCAGAGCAAGCTCATCCAGCGGATGGAGGAGCTCGGCCTTGGCACGAAGAGTACCCGGCACGAGGTGATTGCAAAACTCATCTCCCGGAAATACGTGGAGGGAAACCCGCTTCGCCCGACCCTTGTCGGCCGCGTCGTCATCGAGTCTCTCGAGAAGTACGCGGATACCGTAACGCGTCCCGACATGACCCAGACGCTGGAATCCCATATGCAGCAGATCAAGCAGAGCCAGCGGACCCGGGAGGACGTTGTCCGGGAGTCCCGGGAGATGCTGCACAAGGCGTTTAACCAGCTCGAAGCCCACGAACAGGTGATTGGCGACGAGATCCGGAACAGGACCGCGGAGGAGATGACGCTTGGGCCCTGCCCGGTCTGCAGGACCGGCACGCTCGCCATCAAGCATCTCCGCGGATCGACGCAGTTCATCGGCTGCTCCAATTATCCCGACTGTACCTTCAACATCGGCCTCCCCGTTGCCCAGTGGGGTTTTGCGGTACGGACCGACGATGTCTGTAAGAAACACGGCCTGAACTCTGTCCGGCTGGTGCGGAAGGGGGCCCGCCCATGGGACATCGGCTGCCCGCTCTGCCACCACATCACCTCCAACCGCGAGTCCCTTGCCGAGATCCCGTCCCTCAAGCCGGCATTTCTCGACAAGCTCGAGTGCGCCCATATCTATACGGCTTCCGACCTTACCCGGGCCGAACCCCCGTACCTCGCGACGGTTCTTGACGTGCCGGAAGAGACGGCACGGCAGATCGTCCGCGATGCCGGCACCATGGTCGAGCAGTTACGTAAACGCTCGGAATGCCGGAAGTTCATGCGGAACCACATCGCGCCCCGGAAGGGGAGGAGCTATGCAACCGTCCTCAAGGCGCTCGCATCCTCCGGTATCCGTGACATCTCCGGGCTCGCTGCAGCTGACCCGGGGATTCTCCAGAAAGCAGGGATCAGCGAGAAGGAATCGACGGAAGTGATCAACGGGGCGCGTGCCCATACCGCCGAGCGCCTCTTCAAGGAGATCGGCATTCCTGCCGCCAGTATCAAGAAATACATCGCGGCGGGGATCCTCTCCCCGGAGGAGTTCTGTTCCGGCCAGCCGCTCCGGATCGCCGAGAAGACCGGCATGAGCTCCGATACGGTTTTCCGTCACACCGGCCTTGTCTGCGCTTATCTCGGGCGTCCTGCCCCGGTGAAGATCTCGAAAGTCCAGATCGAGAAGGGGAAGAAAGAGCTGCTCGCGATCCGGGGGATGACCGAACCGGTGATCCGCACCCTTTCTTCCGCCGGGATTTACAACCTTGAGAACCTGATCCATGCGGATCCCCATGATGCCGCAGCGCGATCCGGGCTAACGGAAGATAAGCTCCGCAGCTTCCAGGATCTTGCCAGAAAACGACTCGAGAATGCGATCATCGAACTGTAATGTTCTGAATTTTTTTTAAAATACCGGCGAGTGAAAACCGGATATCCTGATAACGGTAAACGGCCCCTGTATCCTTATCATGCCATCAGCTTCTTGGCTGAAGCGATCAAATACGTATTCACGCGCGTGATCTCATGAAATGGAAAGACTGGGTCCATGTGACGAAACTCGATCCGGATAAGCAGCTCCGGGCGGGCGACATCGATGCCATCGCAGCGAGCGGCACCGATGCTCTCATGCTCTCGGGGACGCTGAACGTGACGGAAGACAACCTCGCGGCGCTCTTAAAACAGGTGAAGTCCTACGGTCTCCCCCTTGTCATGGAGCCGGCCGGACCCGAGGCCGTGCTCACGCAGGGGATCGATCTCGTCTTCGTCCCCAGTGTCATGAACACGACCGATGTCCAGTGGATCGTAGGGAAGCACCGGATCTGGGTGCAGCAGCAGGGCCGGAAGATCGCGTGGGATCGCATCGTGCCTGAAGCGTACATCGTCCTGAACCCCGATTCTTCTGTCGGGAAGGTAACGAAAGCGATCTGCACCCTCAAGCCGGACGAAGTTGCGGCATACACGGCAGTTGCCGACCGGTACTTCCACTTCCCGATCGTCTACATCGAGTACAGCGGAACATACGGCGATCCTGCTGCTGTGAAGGCAGCATCCGCTGCGATCGACCATGCCGTCCTCTACTATGGGGGGGGCATCAACTCGGCGGAAAAGGCCGCCGAGATGGGCAGGTATGCCGACACAATCGTCGTCGGCAATGCCGTGTACGATTTGGGCGCATCCGTCCTGAAAGCGACGGTCGACGCAGTCCAGTAAGCCTCGCATGCCGGAGATTGAGATCGTCCTCGTCGCCCCTCTCTATGAAGGTAACGTCGGGTTTGCAGCCAGGGTGATGAAGAACTTCGGTTTCACAAGGCTTGTCCTCATCGATCCCTGTCCTCTCAGAGACGAGGCAAAAGCACGGGCGTCCCATGCACAGGATGTGCTTGCGAATGCAGAGATCTGCACGATCGAGGATATTTTTGCCCGGAGCAACATCGTCGTCGCGACGACAGGGACCGTCAGTAAATCCGTCTGTACCTCGATGCGGATGCCGTTCTTCTCCCCGAAAGAGCTCCGCAATAAGATTGGAGGCACGGACGGCCGGATCTCCATCCTTTTCGGGCGCGAGAACTGGGGGCTTTCCAACGAGGAGGTCCGGCGCTGTGACATGATCTGCACGGTCCCGACCGCGCCGGAGTACCCGATCCTCAACCTCTCCCATGCTGTGGGTGTCGTCTGCTACGAGCTCTCCAGCCTCCCCCTCCCGGAGTACCGGCTCGCATCCCCCTTCGAGATGGGCCACCTGTACCGGCATATCGACCGGTACCTCGACGTCATCCACCACCCACGGTTCAAGCGGGAGAACACGATGATCCTGATCCGCCGGATCCTCGGCCGGGCGAACCTCACGACCCGCGAGGCAAGTACCCTGCACGGGCTCCTGCGCCGGTCGACATGGCACATCGACCCGGGTGCGGTTGATGAGAAGGAGGAGTTCTCCGGAAAAGAGTTCTTGGAAGAATACGAAGAGGACGGGACCGGGTGAACCGGCATGCCTGCCCGTCCTCTCGTGCATCCCCGATACTCAAATTCTTCGTATCATGTGGCATTGCTGATATCCACTCCGTGATCTCAGAAGAACACCTTATGACCAAGAAGCGCGTACGGTGATCCGCAATGATCCTCGTTGACTGGCAGATCCGCGACCGCATCGGGCGGGGTTTTATCACCGTCGACCCGTTCGACCCCTCACTCATCCAGCCCAACTCCATCGATATCCGCCTCGGGAACCATTTCGTCTGGTACGGGAAGGACGGAATCATCGATCCCTACGACCGTGCATCGGTGAGTGCGGGTGTCGAGGAGGCGACCGCGGATTCCTTTGTCCTGCAGCCCGGCGCATTTGTGCTTGCGCGGACCCTGGAGACGATCGGGCTCCCCGATAACATCGTCGCGACAATCGAAGGCAAGTCCAGCATCGCCCGGCTCGGCGTCACGCTCCACCAGACGGGGGGTTGGATCGATGCCGGGTTCCGGGGCACGATCACCCTCGAGATGTGCAACGTCAATAACCGGCCGGTGAAAGTCTATGCCGGCATGCCGATCGGGCAGCTCGTCTTCTACGCGACGGAGCGTGCAGAGAATCCCTATTTCAGAAAGACTGACGCCAAGTATCTCGGCCAGACGCAGGCGACCCTCTCGCGGTATCACGAGAACCCGAGGAAATAACTGCAGGTACGCAACATCTCGCCAGGGTTTTCCCGTCTCCTGCCAGCCTGATTTTTCACCCGCCCGGAGAAGGCGGGGGTCATGAGGGTACATGAATCCCGGCACCAGGCAGGCCGGTCATTGTCAATAACTTCCGGTGTAGCGGGATCTCACCGTCAGCAAATTACCTGACGTTCGTCGGGTTCATGTCAACAGAGAGCATGGATCTTTTTGAACTCTCTGCAGTTATCTAAAAAAATCCGTTCCCTTACAGGACGGTTGCGCCGTGATACTCCTATATACAATCAACTCTCATTGTGTACGGATGAACGGTTTCTAATAACCGGAGATGCATCATGCGACTTCTTCTGATACATTCAGATTATATCGAATACGAAGCCAAGAAAAAGACCAAGATGGCCGAAGTGGAGGCGGTCCTCTCCGATTCCGTCAAGGAGGCGCTCACCGTTTTCTGTGCGGTCGAATCGGTCGATGAGGACGATCCCGAAGGGGTCGTCATGCAGGCCGTTGCCGAGATCGATAAGGTTGCCGACCAGGTGAACGTGGAGAACATCGTCATCTACCCCTACGCCCACCTGAGCAGCGACCTCGCATCGCCGGATTTTGCGGTGACCGTGCTCAAATCCCTCAAAACCGAGCTGGAGGCCGAAGGATTTACCGTGAAGCGTGCCCCGTTCGGGTGGTACAAGTCCTTCCGGCTCTCCTGCAAGGGCCACCCGCTCTCGGAGCTCAGCAAGACCATCGCTCCCGGGGAGGAAGGGGCGCCAAAGAAGGAGAAGAAGGAGGTCACCCACGACTGGTTCGTGCTCACCCCTGACGGGAAGAAGCATGACTACAACGAATTTGTGAACGACACGCCATTCGGGTGCCTTGTCAAGAAAGAACTGGGGATTGCGGTACCGGTCGGCGGGGAGCCTGCCCATGTCGAATTGATGCGCAGCAAGGAGCTCGTCGATTACGAGCCGGTCAGCGACGTCGGCTGCCTGCGCTGGATGCCGAAAGGCAAGCTCCTCCGCGACCTTCTCGCGGACTACGTGCTCCGGATGGTGCTCGAGTACGGCGGGACGCCAGTCGAGACCCCGGTCATGTACGACCTCGGCGACCGTGCAATCTTCGAGCATGCCGACAAGTTCGGGGAGCGGCAGTACCGGTTCAAGTCCAACAACCGGAACATGATGCTCCGGTTTGCCGCCTGCTTCGGCATGTTCTCGATCATGCGGGACATGCATATCTCCCCCAACACCCTCCCGATGAAGATGTACGAGCTCTCGACCTACTCGTTCCGGCACGAACAGAAGGGAGAGGTGATCGGCTTAAAGCGGCTGCGGGCGTTCACGATGCCCGACATGCACTCGCTCTGCACGGACATGCCCGAGGCCCTGACCTGTTTCGAGGAGCAGCTCCGGATGGGCTGGCAGACCGGGAAGGACTTCGAGACGCAGCTCGTCGCGGCCTTCCGGTGCACGCAGGACTTTTACGCCGAACATGAAGCCTGGGTGAAGAAGATCGTGAAGGAGTCCGATTGTCCGATGCTCATCGAGATCCTCTCCGACCGGGTCCATTACTGGGTCGCCAAGATCGACCTTGCGGCAATCGATGGCCAGAAGCGCCCGATCGAGAACCCGACCGTCCAGATCGATGTCGAGAGCTCGACCCGGTTCAACATCAGGTACCACAAGGAGGACGGGACGCCGGTCCACCCCCCCATCCTCCACTGCTCCCCGACAGGGAGCGTGGAGCGCGTCCTCTGCGCCATCCTCGAGAACGTCTCCACGCAGCCGGTCCCCGCACTCCCCACGTGGCTCTCGCCCGTGCAGGTCCGGGTCGTCCCGGTGACGGAGAAGCACCTCCCCTATGGGGAAGAAGTCATGAAGGCCATCAACGCGGCATCGGTCCGGTGCGATATCGACGACCGGAACGAGACGATGGGGAAGAAGGTCCGGGAAGCCGGCATGGACTGGGTCCCCTACGTTGTCGTGATCGGCGACGAGGAGGTCGGCAGCAAAAAGCTGACGGTCACGGTCCGCAGGAAGTCGCAGCCGAACAAGCCGTTCAAGGAGCAGATGACTGCCGATGCACTCATCGCGGCCGTGAAGAAGGAGTGCGAGGGCAAGCCGTTCCGGCCGCTTTATACGCCGAAGCTTCTCTCGAAGAAGGCAAGGTATATCTGACGGTATTCCTTTTTTTCAATCGGGACTCCCCGATGTTTGTCCCTCAAATCAGTCGGCGGTGCAATGCGTCCGGATAATTCCTAAAAACGACGTAAGGTCCTTACGCCGAATGCACGTCATACCCGACCGGCTCGCCGTTAGAGTCCTGGCTGGGTGTCCCTTCGCCGAACCGGAACCTCCCCTGCGGGATGGCGATCTCGAAGCGGGCCCCCCTTCCCGGAACACCGTTCTCCCGGATCGTCATGCCGGTGATTGCGAGGATCTCCCGGACAAGGAAAAGCCCGAGGCCGGTGTTCTTCCCGAACCCGCGCTCGAAGATCTGCTCCTTGAACTCTTCCGGGATCCCGACGCCGTCGTCCTCGCAATACAGGACGATGCCGGCACCGCCTTCCTCGATCCCGAACGAGATCCGGGTGAGGGAATCGCCGTACCGGATCGCGTTGTCGATCAGGTTGTCGAAGACCCGTTCGAAGAGGGGATCCGCGTAGCATTCAAGCGAGTGTAGCGAATGCTCGATACGGATCCCCATGCAGTCCCGCTGTTCGAGGACCCGGAGGATGACCCCGCTCACGTTCTGCCAGAGCGCCTTGTTCGCCCCGAGTTCCTGGTAGTCGCGGGCGAATTCGATCTGCCGGAGGATCTCCTGCGCCGTCCGGGTCACCTGGCTCAAGTACCGCTCGGTATCCGGGGCGGTCTCGGTCGAACGGGCGAGGTTCGTGTACGCGAGGAGCCCGTTGATCCGGTTCCGGATATCGTGCCGGGTCACGCTGCTCATGAGGCTGAGCTTCTTCGTCATCTCCTGCAGGTGGGCTTCGGCATCCCGTATGTCGCTGATGTCCCGCACGGTCTCGATCGCCCCGACGAGGTTTCCCGCGTTGTCATAGAGCGGTGTGGCCTTTGCCCAGAGGTGGAGGTTCTGCCCGCGGGGGCGAGCGTCGATGGTCTCTGCAACGAGCCCGCTGCCCTCCCGGTGGACATGGTGGTACGACTTTGCCGCCAGTTCGTCCTCGGATGCGAGGACGAGGTCGAGGAGCATCTCGCGGCGTGTCCCGTAGAAGGGGATCGCGTACTCGTACTCCCCTTTCCCGAGCATCTGGACGGCGGATACGCCGGTCATCTCCTCCATGGCGAGGTTCCACGCGATGACCTTTCCCCTGCGATCAATGACAAAGGTCGCATCCGGGAGGAAGTTGATGATATCGTTGAGCCGGCGTTCCGAACGGGCAAGTTCCATCTCGGACTGGCGCCGCAAGACCGCCTGGTACACCATGTTCATCAGCTCGGCGAACTGGGCCCGGGGGTTCCCGCCTTTCTGGACATAAAAATCCGCACCGCAGTTGAGGGCTTCGATGATGACCTCCTCCCTGCTTTTTCCGGAAAAGAGGATGAAGGGCATGTCCCGGTGCTTCAGCCGGACAATCTTCAGAAAGTCAAGGCCGTCGATCTCCGGCATCTGGTAATCGGAGATGATGGCATCATAGGTCGATTCCTTCAGTTTCTGCAGGGCATCGTTGACGGTCGATGCCGTGTCGACCCGGATATTCCCCAGGTGTTCGATATATTCCTTGGTTACCTTCCGCAGGATCTCCTCATCGTCGACATACAGAAGGGAAATATCCGTCATGGGGTATCGCGCAGATCGAGAACACTAATATATAACGATGATCCTCCTTTAAAATCTTTCCTGAATCTCGATGAAAAAAGACCAGAATTCTGATCCGTCATTCTTCCATCAAAATGGAGAAAAGCAAGATTAATAATATGCATGTAAATTCAATCATTCTCCCGTCGGTGGTGCCCAATGAATTTCCTGTATATAAAATGGATCTTTCGATCCCGGTCGACAATCCGCACCAGTATTCCGATCCAGGATTCATACGGGGGAGGTCAATTTCGGATAAATTCCGCCATGAAAAAACCGGCAGGGAACGACCGGCTTTCTAAAAAACCTGCCAGAAAAATCAGAAAAACGGTGATTCCATCCCGGTTGTTACGGGACGATGCAGAGGGGGGATAATCTCGCGATCACCCGCTCGACCTGCTGCACGGATGTCCCGATGTAACTGTCCGGGGCGAGGAGGCGCTCGATATCCTGTTTCGAACAGTACCGGACGATTGCCGGATCAGAGATCAGGACTTCTGCAAGCGATCGTTCCTCTGCGAGCGCCTGCATGCTTGCGATGCGGACGTGCTCGTGGGCGTCCTGCCTGCCCATCCCCTTCTTCGTCAGTTCGATCATTACGGATTCCGCCATGTTGATACCGTGCAGGAAGTTGAGGTTGCGCCGGATCGCGGCACGGTTGATGACGAGCCCCCGGATGACAATGGTCATCAGCCGCAGGCAGTGGTCGGTCAGGATCGATGCCTCCGGGAAGATGATCCGTTCGCAGGAGGAGTTGGTAAGGTCGCGTTCGTCCCAGAGGGTGTTGTTGGCAAGGGCCGGATCGATCGAGGACCGGACAATGCGGGCGAGCCCGCAGACCTGTTCGCTCTTGATCGGGTTCCTCTTGTGGGGCATGGTGGACGATCCGACCTGGCGGGCGCCGAATGCCTCCTCCACCTCCCCGATCTCCGTCCGCTGGAGGGAACGGAGCTCGATCCCGATCTTATCCAGCGTCGTGGCGACGTTTGCAAGGAACATGAAGTACTCGGCGTACCGGTCCCGCGAGATCACCTGGTTCGAGACATCCACCGCACCAAGCCCGAGCAGGTTCATCATCGTCGCCTGGATCTCGATCCCCTTCGCCCCGAGCGCCGCCTGTGTCCCGACAGCGCCGGTCATCTGCCCGACAACGACCCGGGGGCGGAGCTGGGCGAGCCGCTCGATATGCCTGCCCACCTCAGAAGCCCAGATCGCGAACCGAAGCCCGTAGGTTGTCGGCACGCCGTGCTGCCCGTGCGTCCTGCCGACGCAGACGAGGGTCTTTGTCTCGTTCGCCCGGTCGAGAAGAGACGCGAGGAGCACCCGGAGCTTTTCGTCAAGGAGATCGAGTGCCTGCCCCAGCTGGAGCCCGGTCGCGGTATCGAGGATATCGTTGGAGGTGGCGCCATAGTGCACCCACCTGCCGGCATCCCCGCAGACCTCGCTGATCGCCCGTACAATCGCCATCATGTCGTGGTTGATCTCGGCCTCGATCTCCTTTGCACGGGCAAGCGATGCCCCTGATGCATGTGCTGCAATCGCGTCCGCATCTGCCTGCGGGATCATCCCGTGTGCGGCCTCTGCGCGGGCGAGGGCCGCTTCGGCAGCGACGATGCAGGAGAACCGGTTCTCCTCGTTCCAGACGGCACGCATCTGGTCGGTGCCGTACCGTTCCTCGATCGGGTGGACTGGCATGTACCATACTCTGTAGCACTCCTGCCTCAAGAGTTCATCGCTTTGGAGAAGATCCGCAAAAGGGTGAAAAGATACTTTCACCACGCGTTCCGGCGATAATAAAACCCGGCAGCGCCAACCATTATGCCAATGGACTCCTTCGATGCCTTCTTCCCCTACAGCCAGTACCGGCCGCACCAGAAGGAGATGTTGCAGTTTGCTGCCGGTATCGCCTGCAACGGGGGCATCGGGATGATCGACGCGCCGACTGGCAGTGGAAAATCGAGCGTGATAGCATCCCTCCTTGCAGAGCGGGGAAAGCGAAAGATCCTCATTGCAGTCCGCACGAAGAGCCAGCTGGAGACCTTCATCCGCGAGACCGCCCTCGTCCGGAGGAAATACCCGTCGCTTAAGGTTGCCTACCTGATGGGCAAGGGGGGAATGTGCCCGCTCGGGGGACAGGGGGACGTCTACCGGCGCTGCGAGGGGGTCAAGACGCTCTCGACATCCCTGATCCGTGACCGGGCGGAGAAGGGGGCGCTCGTGCCTTCAAAGGATCCCTTCACGCTCCAGCAGATCCGGCGCATGGACCGGGAGCACCCGCTCATCTGCCCGCACTTCATCCACAGCCGGATGTTCGTGCCCGGGGAAAACGGGCAGCTCCGGATGGTACCCTCGGTGCCCCTGAAGAGCCGGTCCGACCGGGTCATCGACGAGTTGGTCCCGCCAAAGGAACTTTCGGCCTTCAGCGCGGAACTCTGCCCGTACGAGCTGATGCTGCACGCCGCAAAGGACGCGGACATCATCATCCTGAACTACTACCATATCTTTGACCGGGGAATCCGGGAGCAGCTCTACCTCCAGTTGTCCGTACAACCAGAGGACGTCCTGCTGCTGATCGACGAGGCCCACAACTGTGGCGACACCGTACAGGCGATCGAGAGCGTCTCCCTCGACGAGAACGATATCGTGCAGGCAGGATCCGAACTCCTTGCACTGCGGCGCCGGAGCCGGAGCGCCGACGCAGTCGCGGGGATCCTGCCCCGGATTACCGATTTCATCAACGGGCTGAAGAACTCGGCGGAACCGGAGGACTGGTTCGATCCCGGAATCTTCGACCGGATGGTCGTCCGCGGGTCGCTGTACGGCAGGATGGACGAGATCGTCGACGATCTCATGGCCCTTACGGATACGATCCGGGACAAGAATGTAAAATCAGGCGAGTACCAGGAGACCGCTGTCGAACGCCTGGCGACGTTCCTCTTCCGGCTCAACAGCGCAGCGACCGATCCGTCCTACCTGACCGTCTACCACCGGCAGGATCCGGGGGTCGCGCTCGAAGTCCGGAGCATCGATCCCGCAGGGAGCCTTAAGGAGATCTGCAGCTCGCACCACGCAGCCCTCCTCATCTCGGGGACCCTCACCCCTGTCGCCGGGTATGCACGGTACTACTTCGAAGACCTTCCGGTCGCAACGCTCACCCTGCCCCCGACGTTCCCGCGGGAGAACCGGCTCATCCTTGCCGCGCAGGATATCACGACCGCGTACTCGATGCGCCAGAACCGGGCCAATACCGCGCTCATTGCGGATTATATCGACGCTTTTTCCGCGATTGCGGGGAACTGTGCGGTGTACTTCCCCAGTTACCAGATCCTCGAGCAGTACGCAGAACTCTGTGCCGGAACAATCCGCGGAAAGCAGGTCTTTATCGAGCCGCGGCTTGCTGCCGATGCGGGAGCGGCGCTCTCCGAGTTCCTCGCCCTGCCCCGGCAGAAGAGATCCGGTGTCCTCTTTGCGGTCTGCGGGGGGAAGTGGAGCGAGGGGCTCGATTACCGGGGCGAGATGCTTGCCGGCGCCATGGTCGTCGGGCTCCCGCTTGCCCCGTTCAACCGGGTCAGGAAGATGGTCATCGAGTACTTCGCCCGCAAGTTCCCTGACGAGGGGGAATTTCTCTCCTATACGCTCCCTGCCATCAACCGGGCGCTGCAGGCCCTCGGCCGCGTCCTGCGCACGCCGGAGGACCGGGGGGTGCTCGTCTTTGGGGAACGACGCTTCCTGGAGATGCGGGTAAAACGGGCGCTTCCGGCGTGGATACGGGAGGAGATGACGCCGTGCGATGCAGCGGGGTTCCGGGAGAGGATCGCACAATGGCGATGAGCGAAGGATCCTGTCGGTTCGGCCTCTGGTTCGTCCATGTTCACTGGTCGGGCGCGGTTATCCACCGGGTGCGGTTTGCGACAACGGCGATTATGGGGCCGGTCCCGCCGCTGATCCAGAGGTACTGCGCCGGGCAGCCGGTCGACCTCTCCCCGCTCGTAAGCATCGCGCCGGAGACGATGGGCGAAGTCTACGCGAGGATCTTTGCGGCGGTGCGACGTGTCCCCTATGGAAAGACCGCAACCTACGGGGAGATCGCGCGCCGGGCGGATACCGGCCCAAGGGTTGTCGGGCAGGCGATGGCAAGGAATCCCACGCCGCTGGTCATACCCTGCCACCGCGTTGTCGGTGCCCGGGGGATCGGGGGCTTCTCTCCCGACATCGGGATCAAGGAATCGCTCATTGCGATGGAGGAGCGCGGAGTGAAAAAACAACGGCGGAAATCCCCGGATCCGAGGGGCGTGGCTGTTGCAGGAAAGAGCCCCGGCCGGAGGGGCAGGCAATGAAAACCGGTGATACCGAAAACGGCGGGAAGAGCGTGGCCGTGCAGCACGAGCAGAATTTTGTCCCCGCGGCAGGGAACGTGGGCCGATCGGCACTCATCCTCGTCGGGGGGGAAGCGCGGCGGGCGAACGGGGAGGAGAAGTATTTCTTCCGGTACAAGGGAAAGACGTTCATCGAACGCCAGATCGATTCGATCCGCCCGGTCGTCGACGAGATCATCCTCGTTGCGCGGGATCCCGGCCAGTGTCGCCGGTTTTCCCATCTCGCCGGCATAAGGTGCATCACGGACGTGCGCCGGGGCATCGGGCCGATCGGGGGTCTCCATGCCGGGGCGCTCGCCGCCCGGGGCGACCTCCTCTTCGTCTCGGCCTGCGACATGCCCTGCATCCGGACCTCGGTCGTCCGTCACCTCTTCGAGGCTATCGGCGACAGCGATGTGGCAATCCCCTGCTGGAACCCTGAGATGCTCGAACCCCTCCATGCCATTTACCGGAGATCCGCACTTACCGGGTACCTCGAGAACCACGACAAGTTCTCGCTCCGCCCGATGATCCGCAGCCTGAAAACACGGTATATCCCCGTCGAGGAGCTGCGGCAGTTTGATCCGGATCTCATGACCTTTACCAACATCAACCGGCTCGATGAGCTTCAACGGTTCCATGAGGAGAACCGGTAGCTGTGGTCATCGGAGGGGAGACGGGACCTGGGTTTTGGGGGTCACCCACTGTATTCCCGGTTTCTCCTCGGATTTCTCCATGGATATATATATATTTTGAGATCGTAAACGTATATCACCACGGGGAGAGCGGGGGATTTCCCGCGTTTCCCGTTCGTGTGCACAAGCTCGAGCGTGACGGGATGGGGATTACCGACAAGAACCTGGGCGTACCCCTGAGGATTGTCCTTCTTTTAGCGGCCACTGCCTGTGCGGTCTTTCCATCCATCTTTTCCTTAACCCACGGGATCTACGAGGTATTCCCCTTCCTCTACATCCTCCCCATTATCCTCGTCGTCTATTTCTTTCCGCGGTACTCGGTCATCTTTTCCCTTGGGATCAGCATCACCTACATCAGCCTTGTCTATTACTACGGGGCATCCAACCCGGCGCTCATCGCCATCTCGACCGGGTGGTTTGCCATCTTCATCGTGATCGGGGTCGTCGCATCCAGTTATGCAAATCAGGTGCGGGATGAGGCGCAGAAGTTCCGGAGCATCTTTGAGGCTGCACAGGATGGGATGTTCTGTTTCGACCTGCGGACGCGGGCGATCCGGGAGATCAACCCCATGTGCGCACGGATGCTCCGGTACGAGCGGGAAGACCTCATCGGGAAGGAAATTTCAGTTATCTGGAAGAACGAGGGCGAGATCGGCGATTTCATCGCCGGCATCAACGACACCTCGGTTTCCGCCCAGCGCGAAGTCCTCCTCGCCACCCGCGAAGGGACGAAGTGCCGGTGCCTGGTCTCCGCCATCCTCTCCCGGAACAACCTCGTTCTCTGTTCCGCTTTCGATATTACGAGCCAGGCGATCCCTGACGAAGCGGTCAAAAGGACGCTCGAAGAGCTGGACAAGCAGGTGAAAGAGAGAACTGCACACCTCGAGAAGATCAACGAGGAACTGAAAGCGGAGATCCTCGAACGCCGGCGGTTCGA
>JAKLEQ010000022.1 GCA_022711635.1 Methanoregula sp.
TCCGGCACCGGAGATGAGGACATACGACCCGCGTTCGCTCCCCATGGTCTCCGGTGCATTGGTAACAACCACCGCTGCCCCCCTCTTGAGCATGTGGCGGGCTTCAATCTCCGTATCCGACCCCAACTTGAAGGCGACGGTGAAGGGACGGGGTGATGCGGCGAGCACCTCATCGAGAAGCTTCGGCAGGGGGGAGAGTTCGATCGCCTGTCGCTTTCCGCTCCGGATCTTGCCTTCAACCGGCATTGGGGCGAAGTCAGAGATCGCTGCCGCGCTGATGTAGATATCGCAACCATCTTCTGAAAGGAAGCGGTGTACCGCATCCCGCATCTCCGCAGCGGAATCTGTTACAATATTTTTCACGCACGGGAGCCGGTCCCGGTGGATGACCGTCACCTCCGCACCGAGCCGGTATGCTTCGAGCGCGAGTTCCCGCCCCATCAGGCCGCTTGACCGGGTGGTAAGCACGCGTACGTCATCGACACGCTCCCGGCAGGGCCCACTCGTAATTAACACTTTTTTCCCGGCAAGCGGCAGGCCGGAGAGCGCCCGTTCGCAGGCGAGCACGATCTCTGCAGGCCCGGCGATCTTGGCCTTCCCCTCTTCGATGACCGGTCCGATGACAGCGATCCCCCAGCCTTTCAGCCGTTCGAGGTTCGCCGTGACTCCCGGGTGCCGGTACATGCTGTGATGCATCGCCGGGACGATCACCACCGGCATCCCCCTGCCGAGCGCGGTGGTCGCGAAGGTCGTCACCGGGGTGTCGTCGATCCCACAGGCGATCTTCCCGAGGGTGTTTGCCGTGCACGGGGCGATGAGGAGGAGGTCCGCATTGCCGCCATCACCGCAGAGACCGACATGTTCCACGAGACCGGAGATCTTCGTGATCACCGGGTGTCCCGTGGCGTACGCCAGGGCTTCGGGTGAGACGATCCCGCAGGCTGCATCGCTCATCACGGCCCTAACCTCTGCTCCACGGCGCCGGAGGGCATGGATCACCTTCACCATCTCGACCGCTGCAATGCTTCCGGTCACGCCGACGACGATCGTTTTACCGGAGAGCGTTTTTACGCCGTTCATGCAATCACGATGTCCTGCACGAGATGCCATGTGTGCGGGGCATACTTCTTCACCTTATGTACGTTGAGTTCAGCAGAAAAACCTGCTCCCGCCAGTGCGGAACGGACCTGCTCTTCCACACTCCCGAGGCTGTGGAGGTGGATGACCGTCCCGGTGCAGGAATGGGCGAGGGCGCATTCAAGCATCGCGATCGCATCGAAATGCCCCATCACGATCCGGTCGTACGTGCCGGCGAGCAGGTCCCGGCAATCGCCGAGTGAAGCCGTGGCCCTTCCGGCAAGGTTGTTCTCCCGGAGATTGCGCTCCAGGTACCTATGAGCGACCGGGTTGATCTCCATGGCATGGACACCTGCGCCAGCCCCTGCCAGCGGGATCGTGAAATACCCGATCCCGGCGAACATGTCGGCGACGCGTTCGCCCGGCCGGACCAGGGATGCCATGCGCCGCTTCTCGGGAAGGTTCCCCTGCGAGAACATCACCTTCCGCGGGTCGAGAAAAAAGGTGTACCCGTTCTCCCGGTGCCGGACCTCCCCGACCTTCCCGTACAGGACCTCGCAGTCCGGGATACGGGTGACCTCGTCCATCGCGCGGATGAGGAGGATCCCCCGTGGTTTCCGGAGGTGGATGATCTTCTCCATCCCCTCCGCGGAAGGGACGGCACCGTGCAGGATGGCGATGTCCCCCAGCATAAAGAACCCGCGCCCATGGTACTGCGGCGGTGCACCCACCACGCACTGGTGCGAAAAACCCTCACGGACCGGGACATAGGCAACACCGTCACGAACGAACGGCCGGTGGCCTGGATCGACCCACGGCTCGCCGGCAACGCGCCCGAGTTCGGCATGCGCCACTTTCCGCACCCGCATGGCTTTTCGTGCACCCCTGTTTACCGGACGACCACGAGCCGGTCCCCGTCATAGAGTACCCGGACGTGACACCCTGCCTCAAGGATCTCGTTCTTCCCTTTCCGGTGCTCGATGGTTGCAGAACTGACCGGGTCGATGATCCCCGCCATGTCCCGGTCCGTGTAGGCGACGAGTGCGTCCCGTGCATCGCGGGAGTTCCCTATGCGCTTCTCCACGTCGTCCTCCCGTATCGACCGGACCATGCCATCGGAAAAATCGAGGATGCGGAGATTGTGGGGCTCGACCTGGAGCACCTCGGCGTACCTCCCTTTCAACCGGATGACGTCGTTTTTCTGGAACCGGGGGAGGCGGACCGAGTAGGTGATACGATAGAGCTGGCGCCCGGCTTTCTCCCCGACGAGCTTCGGGTGCGTCGTGTACCTGCCGCCCAGTTCCGCGGTGATCTTCTGGGCGAGCAGGAGCCCGATGTGCTGGGAGCCGACCACGATGTCGAGACCGTCCTTCGTCTCCGTCACATCGGAGATGAACGAGAGGCGCTCCCCACCTGTCTGGAGCGAGGACTCCGCGTCCTCTGCGAGTGCAGCGGCGACCTTGATCTCGTACGGGCTCGGGCGGCGGTCTTCGGCACGCACCTGGACGACGCCCTCGTAATAGCTCCCGCTGATCCGGTTGCACCGGTCGCACTGCTCCTTTACCCATGCGATATCGATCTCGCAGGCCCCCTCGACCTGTTGCCCGTAGAGCGTACCGCTGACCGTGACGTACGCCCGGGACCGGTTCTGGCTCAAATCGCGGATCCGGATCTTCAGGTCGGGAAACTTCACATCGGGGTGGACGTGTACCGAGTTACGCACAAGTTCATCGGCGATATCGTCTTTCACGCGCTCCGTATCCGACCAGACGCCCGCCTGTTTGAGCGATCCGCATGCCGGGCAGTGGATGCTCTCGACGCGGTGCTCACAGGAAAACCACTGCAGCCCCCCTGCCCTGCACCGGTCACAGAGCCCTTCCTTTTCTGTCGGCTGCCCGCATTTCGGACAGAACCGGTCCGTAATTCCCATGGTTTATAACCTGAAGACCAGCGCGTGGGGCACCCGTCCGATCCGGATACAGCTCTCTTCTGCAACAATCCCGTGTTTCACGGCAAGCGCGACGGACCGTTCCCCGATGATATTTGCATTCCCCGCATCGGTAAGGGCATCTACGATCTCTTCTTCGGTTGCGCTCCGGCTCCCGTAGAACGACTCGGAGATCTTAACCTCCATATCCCCGTCCGTAATCGTCGTGTTGACCAGATCCCGGTCGCAGACAGCGACGACGATGCCGGCCTCAACAGACCGGTGGATTTTCATGAACATTGATCACTCATTGGGAGGCGGGCGGTAAAAAATGATGGTTCGCACAGGAAGGAATATTGAAGAGGTACCGGATGGATATCCGGAGAGACAGGCGGTAAGCTATGGCGAGAATACTGTTTGCCGGGGCACTCCTCATCACCGGGCTCCTCCTCCTGTTCGCCGTCGCAATACCTTTCGTATTGAATGAAAACCGGGCGATGACCGGGCATCATGTCATCGAGTATTCAGTCCGGATCTCATCGGACACCGCACTGGAGAACCTGACCCTCCTCCTCCCGGTGCCGTCAGGAAACGGGATATCTTCAATGGGACACGGGCTTGCGTACGGATCGGGATACGGCGTCCCGGGGGGCTGGAACCTGTCGCTTGAACGGCAGAACGGTTCACAATACCTGAAGATCACCGACGCACAGTACATCCCGGAACGTGCCGCCTATCCTGTCCCCATCAGCCAGGATGCCATGAAAAATGGATCACATCCGCAGGATAACCTCACGATCCGGACCATCCCGCTCGCGACAACAAGTGTCGTCCCGGATACCCGGAACGGATCGGTATACACAACTTGGATCGGACCGGGTGCGAATGCGACGATGGCGGCCCGTGACCTGCCCGTCCTGCGCCCGGTCGAATTCGGCGTCCGGGAAATGGTTGATGCGACCATCACTACCCGCGATCCCTTCGGTGTGGAACCGCTGCTCGAACCCAAGGTGGATCTCCACGAGACCGGCTGCGGGGTGCCTGTCACGAAGACCGCGCGCTGCTTTGCATACACCTCGCCGGTATTCATCGGATATAATTCGTCTGAACCGGCAGATATCGAGGTCTCGGTCTCCCTTCACGCCAGCAATGAGTGGTGGGAGCTGGGATGGTCGTCGAACTCGTACACGGACCGGATTACCATCAATTCTGCACAGGGAAAAAAAGGCTGGATGACGGCTGAAGGGGTCCTCATGACCGGGAACGGGCGGTATTAATTAATCCTATTGTCGGGGTTCTGGGTAAAGATGATGCAGAGAAGTAAACCCCCGAACATCCCGATCATTGCCTCGGCAGAAGTTTCGGGGAACGGGCACAGGGTATGCTCACAGATCCGACTGAAACCCTGGAAAAATCACCGGAGTCTGATCTCCACCCCGTACACCCGCTCCACCGTCACAACATGGATCCGGTGGCAGTCCTCTGGCGTAATCGCGCCGGACGCGAGCAGGTGGTTCGTGATCCGGGGGACCGACTTGGGGCCGATCACCGCGCCCGGCCGCGAATTCTCGTCCATATAGTCGCTCTCCATGGTAAACGCCCGTTTTTCCCGGGCGAGAGCAGGGATTGTCTCGTGTTTTGCAATGAACGACGGGATGAGAGGGGTGTCAGGTGTCGCGTAATGCTTGACGACCCGTCCCGGGTCCATGCCAACCCGCCGCGCCATGTTGACGATATCGCTGCACGGGCCGCTCTCGGCATGGATCTGGAGGGCGCAGGGACAGTCCTTTGCGAGAGCGAGCGCATGGGAGAGGACCCGGTTCGAGGCGTCCCACACATCAGGGGCAACCTCGTAGTGCGGCCTGCCGCTTTTGAGGGCGAACGCCAAACCATCAGAGACGTAGCGTGCAGCAAGCGAAAGCCCCTCTTCCATCACTTCGGCAGCCCGGTCGAGACCGAGCCTGCCCGCAATCTGCGTGATCTCTGCCGGGTGGATGCCGAGGACCGGGAATGCGACAACGCCGGTCTCTGCGATCAACTTCCCGACCCGGATTGTCTCATCAAAGACCGGCTGGTAATCGGAACCTGCAGAAGGGGCGATCCCGAACGAGGAGGCCGGCTTCGCGACAAGAAAGAGGTGCGTCCCCCCGGCACGGTGGAAGTCTTTCACCGCTTCGATGCCGCGGCCGTTGCGCGGGTCGATGTGGAGGTGGTCGTCAGTTACGGGAAACGGGGGGGATCTCACAGCACTCCACGACCTGCATCAGCGGGTAGCCGTCAGACGGGGCGAGCCTCGCCTTGCAGTACGAGAACCCCACCCGGGTCACAATCGTGACCGCAAACATCAGCCCCGACAGTTCGCTATACCCAAAGGCGTTCTCCTTCATCAGGCTCCGGTCGAGCCGGACCGCGATCTCCTCAACGAACGGCTGGAGGATGACGCTCTTCTCGATTGCCGATTCCACGCTCCCCGCGCTCTCGCGGGAGATTGGGGTACCGACCCACTGGTGGTAGAGTGCCCCGAGCTTGATTCCCGCCTCGAAGATCGCCTGCTCCTTTCCGGACAGGCAAAAGCCGCCGGAATTCTCCCCCGTCTCATGGTTATCCATAGATCTGTCCTGTGTCCCTTACTACTCTCATCCTTATGTCCCGTCAGATCAGCTGGATGATCCCGTTCTTCGGCTCCATCGCTTCCCCGTTCCGGAGCAGCATATCGATGCCCTCGCGGACCTTGTCCTTTAAAAATCCCCTGCCGGCAACCGTCTCGATCACCTGATCGATAGAGGCGCGGCGGTTGTCACCGCCAAGCTCCTTCACCGCGTCCTTGATCATCCGGACGAGGTCGCGCTTCTCCTTGGAGATACCGGTCGCGACCTTGTCGATGTCGAAGGTGCCTGTCCGGGCATCGTAGGCGATCTGCCTGAGGCAGGCGTCCACGATCCTTATGACGCGCTCGGCGTCCTCCGGCACGATCGTATCGGAGAGACGGATCCGTGCGCTCGCCTCCGCGAGCCGGACGAGCGCCTCCAGCTGCCGGGCGGTGACCGGGACAGGCTTGCTGGGCTCGGCAACCCCCCGGAGCTTGAGGTAATAGCTGACGAGGGCTTCCTTCGCCTCGGCGGAGAGGATGGGGAAGCAGGAGCGCTTTGCGTACGCCACATACTTCCGGAAGAATACCGGGTGGATCTCCGGCTGGACGGGAGTCAGCTGCTCGCGGATGTACTCTTCCGTCACCCCGGGGATCGGCGTCTTTGCGTGCTGGGCGATCAGTTCCCCAACGCTGTGGGTCTTGAGGATATGCTCCGCGATCGCGGTATCGAGCTTCTGCTCTGGCTGGTCCGTCATCACGAAGATCAGGTCGAACCGCGAGAGGAGAGACGGGGGCATGTTGATCTGGTCGCCGATATCCCCGTACTGGTCGAACCGACCGTATTTCGGATTTGCAGCTCCGAGCAGGGCGCAGCGGGACTTCAGGGTCGCCGTGATCCCGGCCTTTGCGACCGAGATGGACTGCTGCTCCATGGCTTCGTGCAGCGCGCTCCGGTCCTCCTTCTGCATCTTATCCATCTCATCGACAGCGGCGACCCCCATGTCGGCGAGCACGAGCGCGCCGGCCTCCAGCGTCCAGCGCCCTTCCCCGAACTCGTCCTTGACCGCGGTTGCGGTGAGGCCCGCTGAGGTCGACGACTGCCCGCTCGTGTAGATCGCCCGCGGGGAGAGCTTGACCACGTACCGCAATAGCTGGGACTTTGCGATACCGGGATCGCCGATGAGGAGGACGTGGATGTCGCCGCGAAGGTGGCTCCCGTCCGGCATCTCCTTTGCTATCCCGCCGAAGAGCTGGAGGGCGATCGCCTCTTTGACATTCTCGCTCCCGTAGATGGTCGGGGCCATGGAATGGGTGATCTTCCGGTAGATCTGAGGGTCGCGGGAGAGCGCCCGGATCTCCTCCTCGGCTTTCTCATCGATCTCCACCTCCTCGAACTCCTTCTCCTGCACCTCGATCGAGTTGCACTCGAGGAAGATATCGAAGACCGTGCTCTTCTCGCCCTTGACGACGCGCTGCATTGAACGGAGGATCCCGTTGATGACCACCCGGTCGCCTGGCGCAACAATGCCGGCAAGGTCATCAGTGACGTCGATATCGAGCGTCTGGGGCTGCTCCCCTCCCCGGAGCCCCTCGGGCGACTCCTGGACGCGGAGCTTCTGCGAATCGATGAACCGTGACAGCTTGGGCAACAGCTCCAGCTTCTTGAACGTACAGCCGTCGGTCATGCACCCGTCAGGCTCGATGAACTTCCCGTACTTCTGGATCTTCCGGGTGAAGTGGCCGGCCGGGCACTTGAAGACCGCTTCCACGATCCGGGGCCGCACCTCGGTCGTCTTGCGCAGGATACCCTCGACGGAAATGAACCGGTTGATATCATCGGACCGGATATGCCGGATCCCGATCTTCTGCGGGAGGTTCCTGAACCGGACATTGATCCCCTTGACATCTTTCCCGTCCTTTCCCTGGATCAGCTTGTTGGTCCGGATCGCGTCCCCGACATCCTCGAGGACTTTCCCGGGGTTCTCCAGCAGTTCGTCCGCGAGGTCGATCCCCGCTTTCCCGAACTTTTCGACCTCCCGGTAGTCGATGTAGAGGGAGCGGCGGTGCGGGTACTCCCGCGAGATCTCCGAGAGGTCTTTTTTATACCGGGACTTCAGGAACCGGCTCCAGTCGGCAACACGGTCGGAGGAGGATTCAGGGGCGCCTTTTTCAGCCATGGGAGATCAGGTTTTCTTTCCGACGGAGAGGACGAACCGGGCGAGAAGCGCCTCCATCTGGATATCGGCATCAGCGCCTTCCGAGAGCCGGAAGTCCGCCTCGCCGAGGTGGTCGATCAGCTGTACTTTGAGTCTTCTTTCCATGTCCCTCCGGATGAGTGCGCGGTAACACTGGTTGATCAACTCGTTGGGTGCGATCCCCCGCTCGTGCATCAGCCGGGCAAGCAGCGTCTCCGCACCGTCGAAATCACCGGCCAGGGAGAGTGCGAGGAGCTCCTCGATCTCCTCGGGCCGCGCTGTTGACGTAATGGCGTAGACCATCGGCCCTTCGATCGTATCGCTCAGGATCGCGGCTCCCTGCAGCGCATTGATCGCCTTGCGCATGTCCCCCTGCGCGATGTAGACGATCGCATCCATCGCTTCGCCGGATACCGTCAGGTTCTCCTTCCCCGCGATCCGGCAGATCTCCTCGCGCACCGCCTCGGCAGAGAGCGGTTTGAACCGGTAGATCGCGCACCTGCTCTGGATCGGGTCGATGATCTTGGAGGAATAGTTACAGGAAAGGATGAACCGGCACGTCTGGGCATAACTTTCCATGGTACGGCGCAGGGCAGCCTGGGCGTCGGTCGTGAGCGCGTCGGCTTCATCGAGGAAGAGGACCTTGAAGCTTGCGGAGCCGAGAGGCGTCGTACGGGCGAACTGTTTGATCTGGTTCCGGACGACATCGATCCCGCGTTCGTCCGAGGCGTTGAGTTCGCGGAAGTTCATCTGCCAGTCAGCACCGAAGATCTCCCGGGCGAGGGCGACGGCGGCAGTCGTCTTCCCCACACCGGCGGTTCCCGTAAAGAGCAGGTGGGGGAGGTTCTTTGTCTTCGCGTAGGAGGCGAGACGTTCGACAATCGCGTCCTGCCCGACGATATCTGCAAGCCGCATCGGGCGGTATTTCTCGATCCAGATGGTATGGTTCTCCTCCATATCAGTACCTTTCACCGGCTCATGGCGCGATGCCGTTTTGCAAGGCAGGGTGCAGGGTCGCGCGTGAGAACCGTTACACGATGAATGTCATAATCTTTATCATACGAACCTGAAAGTGTACACTATTATGCAGTACAGGTTCGTGCTTGTTTTTATCATCCTCTGCATGCTCGCAGCTGTGCCGGCATCGGCGGATCTCGGGAAGATTGCAGAGGGGGCGACCGTATATGTCGGCGAGACCGGCATCGACCTCTCCTCAGCACTGGATGGCAGCCGGCAGATCGCTTGGTTTGCCCCGGGCAACACGACCGACGACCCTGCCGAGATCGTGCTCACCTTTACAGAAGCGGACGCGTTCTCCTACGACATCAGTCCTGAAATCTTTGCCAACCGGACGGGCATGTGGTACAAATACTACCCGAAACCCCGCATCCCGCTCTTTTCCGTCGCAAAGCCCTCCTTCAATCTCTCTGTCTGGGACCTCGACCACAAGCGGGACGTGACCGGGCAGGACGTCCCGCGCAGCACGAACATCACCTACCGGATCGACACCAACCTGTACACGGTTTATAACGAGATCCAGCGCCCGGACAACACACCCCAGGACACGTTTGTGACGGTCTCGCTCACGAGTCCCAAAGATCAGCCCATCAACAGCATCTATACCGCGAGCGCCGGTTACCCCGGGGTTCTCCTCTACCCTGTCGAGGAGAAACCCCTTATAAAACAGTCGCCCTATTTCTGGAAATACGGCGAACGGTGGAACCACTCCGCACGGGGATACGATGGCACAGTCCTCTACCCGCCCGGGACGTACACGTTTTCTGCCACCCAGAACCTCAACAACATGCAGAAGTACTACGGGACATCCGACAGTATTGTTGCGACCGGGCCAAAGACCGTCACGTTCGTTGCGGATGTACCGGTTGTCACCACCACGGCGACTATCGCGGAGGTCACCGTTCCGGAAACAACCGTTGCCGCCGCGGAGACACCGTCTGCCGCGGTGACAACTCGGACAACAACGGCAACGGCAAAGCCCACCTGGACCTCGACGCCGCTGCCCCCGCAGGTCACCCTGTTCGCGCTCGCCATCGTCTCGGTCCTCTTCCTGTACAGGACAAGGCGATCCTGATCTTCCCCTCATATACCCAATCAGCACCTTTTTTGGCAAGAAGCGACCACGCGATCAGGGCGATCCATGCAGGAACCGGAGCATGGATCCGGTTGAAGACCCGGAGAAGATATGACACCACATTCGACACAGCATTCCAGGGTGTTTCTGGTCATTCTCGTCGTCTGCCTGTGCATCCCGGCGGTCTGTGCGGCAGAAGAATCAGAAACGTTCCGGACGGCAGGAGCATTGTATACGAAAAGCGTCGATCTCGCAGAGGCGAAGAATTACTCCGGGGCGCTTGCGGCAGCGGATGCAGCGCTCGCGTACAACGAGTCATCGCTCACGGCGATCATTCAGGCACACCGTTCGGGGCTCCTCGTTACGCTTGAGCGGAATGACGAAGCGATTGCAGCAGCCGATGCAGCGATCGCAATCCCCGGGAACCTGACGGTTGCCCATTCGGTCGCGTACTTCAACAAGGGAAATGCCCTCCTGAACCTCGGAAGGACTGCGGAGGCGCGGCAGGCATTTGACAAGGCGCACGAGCTCGACACCTCGCTTGTCTCCCCGCTCTCTCCTGCCCCGACGAAGTCACCGGTATCCCCTGGCACGGTCCCCGCTGCAGCTGCCTGCGGGGCTGCACTCTTCCTGTGGCAGAAAAAAATCCTGGTGTAAAATATATTACCTTAAAATACTTCTTTTGCACAATAGTCATCCATGGCCGGGGTTTTTTCACGACGGGTCCTTCTTTCCTGGGGCATCGTTCTGGTCCTTGGAATCCTCATGCTGTGTACAGGGTGCACAGCACCAGGAACAACGAATACGACACCGGGCGATCCTCAATCCGGGATGAACGGCACGGCGATTGGGACAGGATCCGCAGCGAACTCCTCTCCTGCCATCCCCGTATCCAACGTGACCGTGACTCCGACACCCCCCACGAGATACGAGCCGCTCTCAGTAAAAGCCGTCCCGAAAAAAACCGATGAGGAGCGGACCTTCAGTTTCCGGTACGCGTCTCAGGATTTTTCCGTAACCCTTCCGGTCAACATGACGCTCTACCGCGCGGCCAATGATTCCGCAAACCAGAAAGCCGTCGTGGCGGACGGAGACCTCTCCCACTTCTATTCGGCAATGATTGACGATCCGGCGATGGACGAATTTTTTAACGAGACCGGCCGGCGGCTCGAGAAAATGAAGTACCGGAAGGGAAACCAGATGACCGAGGATGACTTTCTCGAACTTCTCGTAAGTTTCGTCCAGCAGATCCGCACCGATGACGCAAAGAGGATGCCGCGGTATCCCGTCCAGGTTATCGCCGACCGGTCCGGCACGGTGGCGGAGAAGTCCATCCTGCTTGCGGGTCTTCTCGCATTCCACGGGTACGACAGCGCGGTGCTGATCTTCCCTGAGAAGGACAATGTCGCAGCAGGCCTGCATATCCAGGTGCAGACAAAACCCTCGTTCCGGGTATTTTCCGATGGCAGGCGGGATTATATCTATATTGAGACGGGGACCACCCGGCTCGTCGGGATGTACCCGGATGGTTATAAAACTATCAAGGACCCGGTCATCGTCCGCACCGGCAACGGGACGATGATGTACAGGAAGATGGATTCTATCGGCAATATCATGTACGATCTCGCCACGATGAAGACCAGCATCGGAACGATCAAGGAGAAACAGCAGTCGGGCCAGGCGATGGAGTGGGACGAGGAGGCGCTCTCATCCTATGAGGAGACCATCAGGTTCGTCGAGTCAACCAACGATCGGATCCGTGCGATCGAGGCTGTGCGGGAGAGCGAACTCCCCCACCACTCGTCCTGCATGACCTGTGTATGAGCCGGGGTCTGTTGGATCCCGGTAAAGAGCGGTGCCGGGCCGGGGACTTCGGAGCATTTTTTGCAGGCGACAGTACCTTGAAGAGCGCTCTTTTCCTATACTGATCCCAATCATGGAAGGAGCGCTGGAGGGTGCGGCACGGGTCTTTGCCGGGGAGTTTTCCCGTTCAACAGGGAGCGCTACGGACCCGTCCGGGGACGACCTCCCCCGCGTGCTCACTCCGACCGGTGCCGTATGCGGGCGAATCCTCGTCGCCGGGGCCGTTACGGAGATGACGGATACCGGGTCCCTGATCCGGTGCAGGCTCGCCGACCCTACCGGGGTTTTTACGATCGAACTTGCCGGAAGCGTCGCCGGTAACGGGAAATCCGGGCTTGCCGATGCCATGAAACGGGTGCCCGTCCCGTCGTTCCTTGTGGTCATTGGCCATGCCCGGACCCGGCCTAACAATCCTGCGGCCCCTGCCGTCATCCGCCCGGACTCCGTCCAGGTCGTGAGCCGCGCGGTACGCGATGCATGGGTCGTGCGGACCGCGGAAAGCACGCTCGACCGCATCTTTCTTCTGGCAGACGCCCTGGATGGCAATCCTCCGGATCCCGCCATTGCAGGAGCGATCTCCCATTATGCCATGACATGGACAGGGCTCCGGGAGATGATTGCCATGGTGGAGTCAGCGCTTGCCGGCGTTGCCCCTGCCCCCGGACCCGAAGAGAGCGGGCAGTCTGCCGCCGGACCGAATGCAAAAGAGGTTCTCACCGCGATCCTGACAGAACTTCAGGGGCCCCGCGGGATGGAGGTTACGGAACTGGTCGCGCAGGCGGTGCTTCGGGGCATCCCGAAAGAGCGGGCAGAGGAAGGGATCGCGGAGATGATCCGGGAGGACGACTGCTACCAGCCCCAGAAAGGGACGGTCAGGCTCTTATGAACCTCTGCTTCCTGAGCGAAGGCCCCGCGCTCCTTGTGCAGAACCGGTCGCGCACGCTTGTTTTCGCCGACCTGCACATCGGGATCGAGGCCGACCTCGCGGCGCACGGCTGGCACATCCCGAGCAGGAGTGCCGAACGGCTCGATCGCCTCCTTTCGTGTATAGCCGCAGCTGAACCGGACCGCGTCGTTCTGCTCGGGGATGTCAAGCACAACCTCCCGGTGACGACCCGGCAGGAGTACCGGGAGCTCCCCGGGCTCCTCGATGCTCTCCGGCGGACCGTCCCTCTCCTCGTCGTCCCCGGCAACCACGATACCGGCATCGCCCGGTTCCTGGAACCGAACGAGCTCCTCCCGGCCGAAGGGGCAGTCATCGATGATACCGGCTACTTCCACGGGCATACAATCCCTGCACCCGGACTGTTCGGCCGTCTCATCCTCGCCGGGCACCACCACCCGCTCGTTTCCATCCGCGACGAGGTGGGCTGCAGCCTGCGGGCACCGGCATACCTGCTGGCAGGCATCGATACCGCAAAGCTTGCGGTGCGCGAAAAGAAGCATGCCAAAGGAGGTGCCGGGGGGGTGCAGGAGGATGACGGGACACGCGTCCTCTTCATGCCGTCGTTCAACGAGTACGCCGGTTTCGACGTGACCCGGATCCTCGACCACCCGTTCTCCCCGATCTCGCGGGCACTGCGGAGGGAGACTGCCGAGGTCTTCCTGACCGACGGTACATGCCTCGGGAACGCCCGGATGCTTGAGGGGCCGGTATGAGCCCGCTCGAACGGCTTGACAGCAGGGTCTCCTCCTGTGTTGCGCAACGGGGTTTTTCCCGGCTCTCGGATGCGCAGGAGCAGGCGATCCCTCTCATCCTTGAGGGGAAGAACATCCTTTTGATTGCCCCGACCGGGACCGGCAAGACCGAAAGCGCGATGCTTCCGGTCTTCTCATCCCTTGTATCAGAACCATCGAAGGGCGGGATCTCTGCCCTCTACATCACCCCGCTCCGGTCCCTGAACCGGGATATCCTCTCCCGGATGGAATGGTGGTGCAAAAAACTCAGCCTGAAGATCGGCGTCCGGCACGGCGACACACCGCTCGCCGAGCGGCGCAGGCAGGCCCTCTCCCCCCCGGACCTCCTCATCACGACGCCCGAGACCCTGCAGGCACTCTTCATGGGCAGGAGGCTCCGGAAACACCTTGCCGGGGTCCGGCATGTCATCGTCGATGAGATCCACGAGCTCGCCAGCAGCAAGCGGGGCGCCCAGCTCGCGGTGGGGCTCGAGCGCCTCCACGTATACGCGGGCGACTTCCAGCGCATCGGGCTCTCGGCGACCGTCGGCAACCCGGCAACCATCGGCCGGTATCTCTGCGGCGCCCGCCCGTTCTCTGTCGTCCAGGTCCCGGTCGCAAAGCAGCTCGATATCTCCGTGAAGTTCGCGGGGACGACCTTCCCCGAACAGGTCGCCGCGTTAACATCCCTCATCGGGCGGGAGGGATCCACGCTCGTCTTTGTCAACACGAGGGTCACCGCTGAGGCGCTCGGGCACGAGCTCTACAACCGCGGGGACGTGGAGGTCCACCACGGGTCTCTCTCGAAAGAGGTGCGGATCGATGCCGAGGAGCGGTTCAAGAAGGGTGAGATCTGTACCCTCATCTGCACCTCCTCCATGGAGCTCGGTATCGACATCGGGAGGGTCGACCACGTCATCCAGTTCGGCTCCCCCCGCGAGGTCGCCCGGCTCGTCCAGCGGGTGGGCCGCGCGGGGCACCGGCTCAACGCGGTATCCCGGGGGACGATCCTTGCGACCGGCTTTTCCGACCTCCTCGAATCGCTCGTGATCGCGCGTCGGGCCCATGCCGGGGAGATCGAGGATGTCGCGATCCCGCAGGATGCCGCCGATGTTCTCGCCAACCAGGTCGCCGCCATCGCGGTCGAGTACGGGGAGATCGAGATCCAGCACATCCAGGAGATCGTCAAGAGGACCGCGGTCTTCTCACCGGGGACGGACCTGCTCGATACGGTCTGCCGGCAGATGGAGGAGCACCGTCTGATCCGGAGGGATGGGAGCAGGATCGTGACGACCGCCCGCGCACGCACATATCTCTCCGGCAACCTCTCGATGATCCACGACGAGCGCAAGGTCCCGGTCTTCGATATCGTTACCCGCCGGACGGTCGGGACGCTGGACGAGTCTTTCGTGGTAGGCTGGGTGCACACCGGTGCAGTCTTCATCACGAAGGGGCAGCTCTGGCGGGTGATCGAGATCGCGGACGGGAGACTCACCGTCGAACCTGCCCGGAAGGTGCAGGGCGAACTCCCGTCCTGGGAGGGGGAACAGATCCCGGTGCCATTCCCGGTCGCGCAGGAGGTCGGGGCAATCCGGCGGGACCGGTCTGCGGATTCCTATACGGATGGTCCCGATTCGGTCCGGTACGTGAACGGGTTCCTCGATGAGATGGAGCGGAACCGGACCCCGGTCCCGTCGGACCGGCTCATCGTGCTCGAGAATACCGACGACGGGGTGATCTGCAACCTCTGCGCCGGACACAAGGCGAACGAGGCCTTCGCCCGCGTCGTCTCGGCGCTCCTTGCCGCAAAGTTCGGGACAACGGTCGGGATCGAGCTGGACGCCTACCGCATCCTGCTCCGGCTCCCTTCGCATGTCCGGGCCGCGGATGTCCGCGACGCGATAGAGGCTCTCGACCCCGCAACAATGCCCGGGATCCTGCGTCTCTCGCTGAAACGTTCGGCGCTTTTTAAGTGGAAACTCGTGCAGATCGCAAAGAAGTTCGGTGCGATCGATCCCGACGCCGACTTTGAGCGGATCAGTATCCAGCGCCTGCTGGACTTCTTCGACAAGACTGTCATCCAGCACGAGGCATACCGCGAGCTCCTGACCGGGTACATGGACATCGACACCGCTGCTGCGATTGCCGGGCTCATCCGGAACGGGCAGATCGCGGTAAAGACCGGTTCCTTAAGCATCATCGGCGCCGAGGGGCTGCTCACGTCTCACGACGAGCTCCCGCCCCCCACGCCAGGCCAGGCAGTGATCGCGGCGGTGAAACGCAGGCTCGAAGCCGACGATGTCGTCCTCTGCTGCATGCACTGCCGGAACTGGAAGAGCAGGACCGTTGTCGCCCGGGTGCCGGAGCGGCCGGAGTGCCCGAAATGTGGCGCACGACTGATCGCTGCCCTCAAACCATGGGAGGAACCGCTCTGCGCGGTGGCAAACAAGAAGAAGAAGAATGAGGAGGAGCGGGCAACCGAGCTCCGGCTCCTGAAGAATGCCAACATCGTGCTCTCGAGCGGGAAGAAAGCGGTGATCGCCCTTGCAGCCCGGGGCGTCGGCCCCGAGAACGCCGCACGGATCCTCCGGAGCCTCGCGGACGGCGATGCCTTCTACCGCGAGATCCTGAAGGCAGAGCGGACCTATATCCAGACGCACCGGTTCTGGCAGTGATCCGGACGGGAAAAGGGAATCGGGATTGTATCAGCCGGTAATAAGGGCAGCGAGGAAAAAAAGGCAGTGGGAAAAAACCCTTACATTATGCTCTCGAGTTTCTGCTCGAGGAAGTCCAGGCCTTTCTTGATATCGTCAAGATTCTTGCCGCCGGTTAAGATGATCTTTCCCGAGGAGAAGAGGAGGGCGACGATCTTGGGGTCCCGGATACGATAGACGAGTCCCGGGAACTGTTCGGGTTCGTACTCGATGTTCTCGAGATTGAGGGTGATGACGACCTTGTTGAGGTTGATGTACTTGCCGATATCGTACGAACAGACGATGTTGGTGACCGCGACCTTGGGTTCCTTATAGGCCTTGACCCCTGCCTTTTTCAGGGAATCGATGATGAGCCTGAGCCCCAAATCCAGCGCATCCTTGTCCCGGATGCCGGTAAGCACGACCTTGCCCGAGGAGAAGATAAGGGACGCGATCTTGGGATTCTCAATCCGGTAGACTGCGCCGGGGAACCGTTTGGTGTTGAGCTCGCAGCTCGGTATCTTCTTCGACACTTCAGCAAGGTCGATCGATTCGGCAATGACCCCCGAAGCAACGATGTTCTCGATCTTCAGTGACTCGTACCGTTTATCAGCCATCCACTATACTATGCTGCGCTGGGTACCATAATACTAATGCACAATCTTTATTGTCCCTTTTCGGCGGAGGACGATCTTTTTTTCGGTATTTTCCCCATCATTATCTGAAGGGCGCTGCCGGCACTGAAAAAAGATCTTTTTAGAAATCCTTTTTAAGCGTGAAGCCCCCCTCTTGCGCCACCAGAGTCGAAGGGCCTGTGGGCTCTTCCCAGGTCCACGACCTGCTCATGTCTCACGTTTTCGGACTCTCGACATTCCCCCGTCAGCCATTCCCGCGGGGATGGCTGCCTTCCCCATCGGGGGATGCGGATGGTTATCAGACCCGGAACAGGAGAATCTCGAAGGTCATCATACCTGATGGTTGAGAAGACCATCGGCTCTTCGATGAACGCTTATGCGTTCTTCGATCCGGGGCGCATTGTGATATGACGAGGTCGGTTATGGTAATATGTCGTTATCACCATGTGGGGGGATACTGCCATCGCCGCAGGCATGGCAGTTGAGAAGAGGGTCTGACAACCCTCTTCGAATGCCCCAGCGGCCAGGGGCGAAGTGATAACGGAGCCCTCAAGGGTGTCAGATGATCCCAACGATTTCCCGGTAGCAGAAAAAGAACAGATAAAACACCGGCCGTCCAATAGTGTGGAGATCGTATGGCAGAGGATGCTGCGGATGTGCAGGCGCACAGGATGACGGATTACGCTGAGACGAAAGAGACGTTCCGGATCGATGTCCCCGAGTACTTCAACTTCGGGTATGATGTCATCGATTCGTGGGCCGCAAAGGACCGGAACAAGCTCGCGCTCATCTGGGTAAACCAGAACGGCGATGAGAAGAAGTATACCTTTCGGGACCTGAAAAACCTCTCAAACCAGGCGGCAAACATCCTTCTCAAGTACGGGATCAACAAGGGGGACCGGATCCTTGTCATGCTTCCCAGGATCCCGGAGTGGTGGATCTTTGCCATCGCGCTCATCAAGCTCGGGGCGGTCTTCTGCCCGTGCCCGACCATGCTCACCGCAAAAGACCTGCTCTACCGGATCAACCGGGGCGGTTTCAAGATGGTGATCACCGACTTCGAGAACTCCGGCAAGATCGACGAGATCTGTTCGTCCTGCCCGTCGCTCTCCACCCGTTTTCTCGTGGACGGGGAGATCGAGGGCTGGGCAAGCTGGACATACGAGCTCCTGTACCCGGCCCCGGTCTCCCACCACACCCCATCCATCCCGGATTCACAGAAGACCCGGAGCACAGATCCCATGCTCATCTACTTCACCTCGGGGACGACCGGCGAGCCCAAGATGGCGTTGCACAATAACGGGTACCCGCTTGGCCATATCGTCACTGCCCGGTTCTGGCAGGACCTGAAATCCAACGACCTGCACTTCACGGTTTCCGATACCGGGTGGGCGAAGTGTGCCTGGGGCAAGATCTTCGGCCAGTGGATCGAGGGCGCCTGCATCTTCGTGTACCATTTCTCCGGGAAGTTCCAGGCGACCGAGGTGCTCCCCCTGCTGGAGAAGTACGAGGTGACGACGTTCTGCGCCCCCCCGACCATCTACCGGATGCTGATCCTTGCCGACCTTGGCAAGTTCGACCTCTCTTCCTTGCGACACTGCACGAGCGCCGGGGAACCGCTGAACCCGGAGGTCATCCGGGTCTGGAAGGAGGGGACGGGGCTTACCATCTGCGAGGGCTACGGGCAGACCGAGACCGCCTGCTGCGTCGCCATGTTCCCCTGTCTCTCCCACCGGCCCGGTTCAATGGGCAAGCCTTCGCCCGGCTGGGTTGTGGACCTCCACGATGAAGACGGAAAGCCGGTCGGGGTCGGGGACGAGGGCAGGCTTGCGATTAGGTGCGACCCCCGGCCCCCGGGCCTCGTTACGGAATATATCGACAGTCCCGAAGACAATGCCAAATCGTTTGTCAGCGGCTGGTACTACACCGGGGACAAGGCGTACCGGGACGCTGACGGGTACTTCTGGTTTGTCGGCAGGGACGACGATGTCATCAAGAGTTCCGGCTACCGGATCGGTCCGTTCGAGGTTGAGAGTGCGCTCCTGGAGCACCCGTCTGTCCAGGAGGCAGCAGTCGTGGGCACCCCGGACCGTATCCGGGGGATGGTCGTGAAAGCCTTCGTTGTCTTAAAACCCGGGTTCCAGCCCTCGGAGTCACTGGTGAAGGAGATCAAGACGTATGTCAAGCGCACCACCGCCCCGTACAAGTACCCGCGCCAGATCGAGTTTGTCCCCGATCTCCCCAAGACGCTCTCCGGCAAGATCAAACGGGGAGAGCTCCGGAACGCAGAACTAAAGAAGAACCGGAAGAACCAGTAATTTTTCATCATTATTGCGATCTGGTGCGCGAGAATTCTGTGCCCGTTTTTTACCGGTTATCGTTATCCTGTTTCGTCCATCCGCCCCTGCCGTTCTCCTGTCGAAATCTGCCATTTTTGGCCACCAGATCACCGGAACCAATCTGCCCGTGGTGCACTACCTCTCGATCTGGTGCACTAAAAACAAAACACCTATAACAAATGCACCACAACCGATCAGGCATGGTGCGGTTTTCGATAACCATGGATGACAAACTCGCGGATGCGATCGACGAGATCTCCGAGAAGGCGAAGCAGTCCCGGTCCGATTGCATCAGCGACGCATGCACGCAGTTCATCAGCGCGTCGGCCCCGAAACCGGCTTCAGGTTCGACCATCCCGTCCCTTGCGGAAAGCGGGGAGAAGCCCGGCCACAACATCGGGGACTATGACGCGACGTACCGGAGTTTCCGGATCGATGTCCCCGAATTTTTCAATTTCGGCTTCGACGTCATCGACGCTTGGGCGAAGAGGGACCGGAACAAGCTCGCGATGGTCTGGGTCGACCAGCAGGGCAACGAGAAGAAATTTTCCTTCTGGGACCTCTCCCGGCTCTCGAACCAGATCGTGAACATGCTCATCAAGTATGGCGTTGCCAAGGGCGACAAGGTCCTGATCATGTTACCAAGGATACCCGAGTGGTGGACCTTTACCCTCGCGTTCATCAAGCGTGGTGCGGTCTACTGTCCGGCCCCAACGATGCTGACGGAGAAGGACCTGAAGTACCGGATCAACGTCGCCGATATCAAGATGGTGGTAACAAGCGCCGAACATGCCGATAAGATCGACGCGATCGCCAAAGAATGCCCGTCCCTGACCTGCCGGATGATCATTGACGGGAAGCGGCCCGGCTGGATCAGCTACCCGGTCGAGCTCGACTACCCGGCGCCGGTCTCGGCACGGCTCGTGAGCCTGCCCGGGATGAAAAAGACCAAGGCGACCGATCCCCTCGTCATCTTCTTCACCTCCGGGACAACCGGTGAGCCCAAGATGGTGGTGCACGACCACAGCTACCCGCTCGGGCACATCGTAACCGCCAGGTTCTGGCACGATATCCGGACGACCGACCTGCACCTGACGCTCTCCGACACCGGCTGGGCGAAGAGCGCGTGGGGGAAACTCTACGGGCAGTGGCTGGAAGGTGCCGCAATCTTCGTGTACGACATCCGCGGGAAGTTCAACGCGACCGAGATCCTGCCCCTCATCGAGAAGTACGGGATCACGACCTTCTGCGCCCCGCCGACAATCTACCGGATGCTGATCCTCGCCGACCTCGACAAGTTCGACTTCACCGAGCTCCGCCACTGCACCAGCGCCGGTGAACCCCTGAACCCCGAGGTGATCAAGGCATGGAAGGACGCGACCGGCCTCACCATCTACGAGGGATACGGGCAAACCGAAACCGTGCTCTGTATCGGGACGTTCCCGGGCATGACCCCCAAGTTCGGATCGATGGGGAAGCCATCGCCGGGGTGGCGGATTGAGCTGCACGACGATAACGGCAAGCCGGTCGGCCTCCATGATGAGGGCAGGATCGCGATCAAGGTTGACCCATCCCCGATCGGAATGTTTCGCGGGTACCTCTCGAACGACGAAGAAAATGCGAAATCGTTCGTGAACGGCTGGTACTACACCGGGGACAAGGCGTACAAGGATGAAGACGGGTATCTCTGGTTCATCGGCAGGGACGATGATGTGATCAAGGCGTCGGGGTACCGGATCGGCCCGTTCGAGGTCGAGAGCGCTCTCCTCGAGCACCCGGCCGTACAGGAAGCGGCGGTTATCGGCGTTCCCGATGACATCCGGGGTGCGATCGTCAAGGCGTTCGTCATCTTAAAACCCGGTGCGAATCCGTCGGATACGCTCGTCCGTGAGCTCCAGAACCATGTCAAAAAAGTGACCGCGCCCTACAAGTACCCCCGGCAGATCGAGTTCGTGGCAGCCCTCCCGAAGACGATCTCCGGAAAGATCCGCCGGAAGGAGCTTCGGGAGAACGAGATTACAAAGATCTCGACCGAGAACGGCGGAATCGGCCGGAAATAGAACCCTACCTTTTTTAATTCAGGAGTGCCAATTGAGTAAGGCGCGAGGGTTGCCAAGCCAGGTCAAAGGCGCTGGATTCAGGGTCCAGTCGCGCAGGCGTTCGAGGGTTCAAATCCCTTCCCTCGCACTGCCGTTCCGCTGTTTTTCAGGAATTATCACAGGGTGCCCCATAGGGTGTCCGGATTCCATTCAATGGCGGGAAGAGCTCTCGCCCCTGGAAGATAACAGCACATCCCGGCAGATTGCTCGGCCCTGTCAGGTTTTTTTCGCTCTCCGTCCCTTTCCCATCCCGTCATCCTGCCGGGTCTCCTCGGCGAGGGTGATGGTCGCGATCCAGGTTTTTTCCGGCCCGGGAATTTCCGCGACGATCCAGGCCGAATCCCGTGACCCGCCCGTCGGGACATGGATGATAGGAAGCCCGTCAGCCCTTGGTGTCTCTCTTTCGATCGCGAGCCGGATGCTGTCCAGTGCCCTGTCCTGCTCCATCTCCGAAAAGAGGATCCTCAGGTTTTTTCCCATCGCGAGGGAACGGGGCAGGCCGGTGAGACCTTCCGCCGCACAATTGAACTCCGTGATGTGGAATGAAGCGTCGAAGACAATGATCGGGATTCCCGCGTGCAGGAGGAGATCGCCGCGGTACCGGGCCACTTCCCGCAGCCGCTCTTCGGTCTCCATCATGTCGGTGATATCCCTCCCGACCGACTGGTACTCAACGACGTTTCCGTCAGGGCCGAAGATCGCCCGGTCGCTCCAGCGCTGCCAGCGTACCTTGCCGTCCGGCATCACAATGCGATGACGGATCTCGGCGATTGGGTGATCGTCCGTGAGGGAGGCAAAATGCTGTCTGACCGCATCGCGATCTTCCGGCGGGACCCGGGGGACGAACCGTTTCCTGACGATCTCATCGCGTCTTTTGTTGAAATACCGGCAGTAAGCATCGTTGACAAAGACATGGGTGCCGTCGGGACGGAACCGGCAGATGAACTCGGTCTGGTCTTCGACGACATTCCGGTACCGCCGCTCGCTCTCCCGGAGTGCCTCCTCCGCCCGTTTCTTCTCTGTTATGTCCCGGACCGTGCCCTGGAAGCCGGTAACATTGCCGCCGGCATCGCGCAGGGCGACCGAGGTGATAAGGGTATGGAGGACCGTCCCGTCTCTCCTGCGCAGGTCGACCGGGTATTCCCGCATGTACCCATGGCCGATGATATGGCTTATGTGCAAGTCCCTGTCTTCGGGACGGGCGTAGAGGTCAGAAAGCCGCACCTGCATCAGTTCCTCGCGGTCGGAATACCCGAAGAGTTCCATGGCCGCATCGTTGAAATCGACCCATCGCCCGTCCCGTGTCGTGACATAGACGCAGTCCCGCGAGATGCGGAAGAACTGACGGTACCTCTCCTCGCTCTGGCGCAGGATATCGCCCGCCCTCTTCCGTTCGGAGATATCCCGGATCGATTCGATCGCGCCGACAACATTCCCCCGGTTGTCACAGAGCGGCGATGCGATGAGCCAGAGGGCGATCTCCCGCCGATCCAGGAAATCCGGGATGGAAATCTCGGCGATGAGATTCTTCCCCTCCCGCTGGATTTCCGGATACATCGCTTCCACAGCAGGATCCTGGTTCAGGACGAGGTCGATCAGGACCGGCCTGCGCTCGCGGTAGAAAGGGATTGCGTACTCGTAGTCTCCCTTGCCCAGGATCGCCGCGGCACGGATGCCGGTCAGGGTTTCGATCGCGTGGTTCCACGCGATGACCGTACCGCTGGGATCGATAGCGAATGTCGCGTCCGGGAGGAAGTTGATGATATCGGTCTCCCTGCGCTCCAGGTCGCGGATCTGGGCTTCCGCCCGCCGCTGCTGGACCGCCTGGCAGATCTTGTGCTGCAGCTCGGTGTACTGCGACCTCGGCTCCCCGCCTTTCTGGAGGTAGAAGTCCGCGCCTTCGTTCAGCGCCTGGATGATGACTTCCTCCCGCCCTTTTCCCGTGAAGATGATGAAGGGGATCCTGTTGCCGCCCGACCGGATCTTCTTTAAGAGCTGGATGCCGTTCATTCCTGGCATCTGGTAGTCTGAGACGATGGCATCATATGAGACAACCTGCATCTTTGCGAGTACCTCACCCGCAGATTCCGCGGTGTCGACAACGAACCGCCCATCGCTTTCGAGGAAACGTTTTCCTATGTCGAGGAGTATGGATTCATCATCCACGTAAAGGACGGAGATCATGGATCTGTGATTGTACTGTACCCGTAGCCCTGATAAATGGATTCGAGGTATCGATACCCCTCGCAAATGGATTTTTCTGGGAAAACAGAAAGGAGGAGATCTGCCGCCCGATTGGGAGACCCCCGTGCGTGACGGCTGTTGCAGGCATCAGGCAGTCTCGATCTTCTCTGCCTCTTCGAGCCCGAGTACCCGGATCGATTCCTCGCGCATTTTG
>JAKLEQ010000023.1 GCA_022711635.1 Methanoregula sp.
ACAATCTCGATACCGATATCCTTGGGAACCTGGATGCGCATCAGCTGGCGCAGTGCGCGCTCGTCAGCATCGATATCGATAAGGCGCTTATGGACCCGCAGCTGCCAGCGGTCCCAGGTTGCTGTGCCCTCGCCGTCGGGGCTCTTCCGGATCGGGACAACGAGCCGTTTTGTCGGAAGTGGGATCGGACCAGCCAGATTCACACCCGTGCGTTCTGCGATCTCCCGTATTCTCTCACAGACCATCTCTACTTTATTGAAATCAGTGCCTGTCAGGCGGATTCTGGCTTTCTGCATCGTGTATCACCAAAAAAAAGTTATCTCATCTGTTTTTTGTTGATCGCAATGCACATTCCTGCTGCGATCGTCGAACCCATATCACGGATGGCGAACCTCCCGAGCTGCGGGAGTTCCTTGACATTTTCGATGACCATCGGTTTGCTCGGCTTGATCTTGACGATCGCGGCATCGCCGGTCTTCAGAAACGTCGGGTTCTCTTCCTTCGTCTGACCGGACCTTGGGTCGAGTTTCTTCTGGAGCTCGATGAACGTGCACGCCGTCTGGGTCGTGTGGCAGTGGAAAACAGGGGTATAACCAACGGTGATTGCGCTCGGGTGCTGGAGCACGACGATCTGTGCGGTGAAGTCCTCTGCAACGGTTGGCGGGGCCTCGATCGGACCGCAGACATCGCCGCGGCGGACGTCGCCCTTGCCGATACCGCGGACGTTGAATCCGATGTTGTCACCGGGGACTGCCTGCGGAATCTCTTCATGGTGCATCTCGATGGACTTGACTTCCCCATCCTTGTTGGCGGGCATGAAGGCGATCTTCATCCCCTTCTTCATGATGCCGGTCTCGACACGCCCGACGGGCACGGTGCCGATACCGCTGATGCTGTAAGCATCCTGGATCGGAACACGGAGTGGCTTGTCGGTCGGTTTCTGGGGCTCCTTGAATGTGTCGAGTGCCGGGATGAGTGCCATCCCCTTGTACCAGGGGGTTTCAGGACCAACGGTCTTGATGTTAACGCCATTGAGCGAACTGATCGGGATGAACATGATCTCTTCCGGCTTGTACCCGACCATCTTGACGAGGTCCGAGAGATCCTTCTTGACTTCGTTGAACCTCTTCTCGTCGTACTTGACAGCGTCCATCTTGTTGATAGCGACGATGAGCTGGGTGATACCGAGTGTCCGTGAGAGAAATACATGTTCCTTGGTCTGCTCCATGACACCATCGGCAGCTGCAACGACAAGAATTGCCGCGTCTGCCTGCGATGCGCCGGTGATCATGTTCTTGACAAAGTCGCGGTGTCCGGGACAGTCAACGACCGTGTAGTAGTACTTCGGCGTGTCGAACCGCTTGTGGGCGATATCGATGGTAATACCTCTCTCACGCTCTTCCTTGAGGTTGTCCATGACCCATGCGAATTCGAACGTTGCCTTTCCCTTGCTCTCGGCCTCCTTGCGGTAGGCCTCGATGATATGTGCCGGTACCGCGCCGGTCTCGAACATCATGCGGCCAACGGTAGTGGACTTTCCGTGGTCGATGTGGCCGATGACGGCGAGGTTCATGTGGGGCTTGTCAGCTGCCATAATCTTTCACCAATATATCTGCGAAAACTGTCCCTTCAGCCAGTTTGTGCGAGTATTACTTATAGGCAAGCCATCTATATAAATCCTGTCGGTTGCGGCGGAAAAACACCGTGAAAAATCCCTGAACATTCACAACAAAACATCATCCGTAAGGGACGGGGGCGGTTACGGGAAAACCGAAACCCATAATGGGGGAGACCGGCAACCAGAACGTGTTCGTTATGAAAACCCTGGAATTTCACCGCGATGAGAAGAAGGACCGAATCACCGTTGCCTGTGCTGACGGGGAGATCTCGGTCTACAGCCACTGCGGCTACTGCCGCCATTGCAAGGGGGTCGTTGTCGGGAGACGTACCGTCGAGACGCCCCAGATCAAGGCGGGCGCCGATTTACGCCGCGGGACATCCGGGGACGACACGCTGATGAATGCTGCGATGATGTTCAACACCCTTGTCCGTGACGGGTCCGCCATTGCATGCGACGACGATGCGAACGAAGGGTTCCGGCGCCGGTACTGATCCGGAAAAACCCCTCGTGTGGCGAAAAATTACTTCTCTTATTCTTTTGGGTCGCCGCCAGATGCTCCTGCAATCTCTTTTCGGAATTTTGAAAACTGGATATCGTCCAGCTGGTCGGAGAGGAGCCGGCCGCTCCATGCCCTGCGGTATACCCAGTTGACGATCTTCTCGACGGCAGCGACTGCTGAATCAGCATCCGGGACGGTCGTAAGTTCCCTGCCGACCCTCGGGTGGCGCCCCCGGCGGCCCCCGACCGTGATAAGGAAATGGCGGTTCTTTGCAACGATGATGCTGTACGGGCAGGAGTTGATGCAGACCCCGCATTGGACACATTTTGTTTCGTCGAGAACACAAGTTCCACGACGGATCCGGATTGCTTCCTCCTTGCAGTACTCAGTGCAGGTGCCGCAGCCGGTGCATTTACCCTCGGCGCGCACCGGCACGGCCCGGCCGATGATCCCGATCTCGTTGAGCATCGGGCTTGTGCATGCATTCGGGCACCCGGAGATCGCGATCCGGACCTTGACGGGCATCTCCTTCCCGAATAGTCTCTCATCGATTTTCTGCGCGAGGCTGATCGTATCGATGTTGGCGAACTTGCAGCGCTCGGTGCCGGGACAGGCGATCACGTTGACTATCTCGTCCCGCTCTGACCCGATCGGCGTCCCGTTCTTCTCGAGCGCCCGGTTGATCTTTTTGAGGTTCTCCGGCCGTACATGCGGGATCTCGACCGTCTGGCGGGTCGTCATGTGGACGATCCCTCCCCCGTATTTCTTTGCAATCGCCGCAATCCCCCGTATCTGTTCTGTCGTGATCCGGCCGGCCGGCAGGCGGACACGGACCGTGCAGAGGTCGGGGTTCCGTTCGGTTATCACCCCCCCCTTCATGTGGATGCCGATATCGATCTTCATCGGTACTACATCGGGAAACGTTGGATAAAAAGGGATTGGATGATGTCAGGGTTCATGCAAGCGCTATCGCGGTGATGACAAGCGCCCGGGTAATCTCATTAGATGCCCCGACGACGTCCCCGTTGACTCCCCCGAACAGGTTATTCGCAAGGAGGAGAAGGATCGCGGGGCTGGCGACCATGACGATCGCAGCAACCGCAAGTTTGAGCGGTGCTACGGGGAGCAGGAGGAGGGGAAGACAGAGGAGTGCGGCGACAAACGGGAACGATGGCTGCGCGAACCCGTGCAGGTAACTGTGGATCCCGTCAGCGAACGGTTTTCCTGCCGCTGTTAAGAATGCCATCGAGAACTTTGCACAGACTTCACCGATGAGGATCGCGGTGGCGACCGATGACGCGGCAGCAAGGCCGGCGAACAGCAGGAGGGTTACAACGATCCCCATGGCGACGCCGCCCGCCCCGGTCTGCCGGTCGGTGAGCGCCCGGATCCTCTTCTCACGGTCCCCGTGCGCCATCATCCCGTCGCCGAAATCAAGGAGCCCGTCGAAGTGGTGGCAGCCGGAGATGAGGAGAACCGCAGCCACGGCGACCGACGCTGCAAGAAAGGGATTTGAAATCCAGATGACAAGAACCGCCGCTAAGCCCCCGATGATGTACCCCGCGACCGGATAGAGATAGGATGCTTTTGCAAACGCCTCGAATTCCGCCGGTTTCCCTAGCGGGAGGATGGTTGCGAACTGGAGCAGCGCGATGAGGGACTTCATACACACTCGCTGTAGAGCCGTGAGGTGCATCCGGCGATGAGACCTGCGACTGCATCGTCGAGGAAAGGCCCGAGTGTCCTGAGGATCCCCGGCTTCTTCTGGTCGTACCGGGTGAACTCGAACCGGGCATATGTCCCCCCGATACATTCCGCAATCGCCATCCCGATGATCTCATCGGAGAGGAGGAAGACGGGATCATCTTTGATCTCCGAGTCCTTGCGTCTTACGTACAGCTCGTCCTCGAGGAGGATCGCCCCGAGCAGAAGGGACGCGATATTGGGATCGGCAAGGTATTTCCGGATCTTCCGGTGCAGTTCTGCCGCCGCATCTGTAGTGTCCATACCATGGGAGACGTAGAGTTCCATGGCGGCCGCAACGATAGAGTCTTCCGAGATCCCCTTTTGTTCCAGCCTCGCTTCGATCTCAAACATGTGATCAGTGGTTCGGAAACGCTGGTATTATTAGATTGTGGAATCTGTCGGAGGAATTGTCACAGGGACTTCCTGCAATAGGAAAATTCCGCGCCAATCCGGTCACCGTCCTGGATTCCCGCGTATACCTGCAAATGCCGTGGAAATCTTTCCGAGACCTTCGGAACTATGGACTTCATTGTGAAGGGCGGTCCTGCGGATGTGGGCAGCGATCACCGGTTACGGGAGATCAGAACTATCCTGAAGTTGACGGGGCCATCGAACCGGATCCGGTCGTTACTGGAAGAGAATATCACCATCATCGCCCCCGTCCTGAACGTTCATTAATCCCGTCGCTTTCCTCTGCATTTCACGATCGATACCTTGATGCGATGTTCCCGTGCATAGATCCGGTGCATTACCATGGCATTCCTCTCGGAAACGCCCGACATCAGGGCAAAACGACCTGCATTCTGCGGCATCCTTGCAAACACCCTGCTCTCGACGGTCCCCGGGATCTCCGGTGCCGGCCCGACGCCTGCCGGAACCCTTCTCACCCCTGCCATGGACGCCGAACTGATCCTTAAGGGTGCGATCACCAGCATGCCCGGCACTCCGAATACCCCGACCGGCTGCCCGACACCTGCCGTGATCACCCGGGCGATGATGGACCTGTGCGGGATCGTACCGCTCTTTGTCAATGCCGGCCTTGCGAGACCCCCGTCCGTTCCCTGTATTGAGATGTACAGCCCGGCCGGCGGAGACCCCCGGAATGGCGATGCCGTCGCAAACGCAGCGGTACTTTTCGAACGCGGGATGTGGCTTGGGACCTACCTGTCAGGGACAAGCGACCTGCTGGTGCTGGGGGAGTCAGTACCGGGCGGGACCACAACCGCGCTCTGCGTCCTGCGGGCCCTCGGGTACGATGCCGCGGTCTCCAGCAGTTTTGTCTCGAATCCCGTCCCTCTCAAAGAAGAAATCTGCAGGGCAGTCGTAAGAAGGGTCCGGAACGATGCCATTACCGATCCTCTTGCGGTCGTCCGGTACGCCGGCGACCCGATGATGCCGGTTGCTGCCGGTATCGCACGATCGTACCGGGGGACATTAATCCTTGCCGGCGGCACCCAGATGCTTGCAGTCGCCGCACTCCTGCGGGCGATGGACGCCCCTCTCCCGATGATAGCGACGACCGTGTATGTACGGGATGATCCGTCCGCAAACATGGCGGCGCTTGCCGGGGCTGTCGGAATTACTGCATTCTATGTCGACCCCGGGTTTCACGATCTCGGGCACAACGGCCTTGCCCGGTATTGCCGGGGAGAAGTCAAGGAAGGAATGGGGGCCGGGGGGGCAATGACTCTCGCCGCGATCCTTGGGCACTCCCCGGATACGATTCGGAAAAAAATCCTCGCGACGGTAAGCGCATACTCCTGACGGAAAAACCGGATCCGGTATTCAGCAGCGCGGCGATGAAAAAAACCGGAAAATGGCCGCATTCAGCTGACAAGGGCTTATAGCGCCGTACCGCATACCTTTAAGGGAATGCGACCCATCGCTGTGGTCAATAATTACGGCCAGTTCAACCACCTTATCCACCGGACACTGAGAGATCTCGGGATCCCGGTTACCCTCGTGTCGAACACGACCGACCCGGATGATATTGCAGAGAGATACGGCGGCATCATACTCGGGGGAGGGCCGGCGATCGAGCGGGCGGGGAACTGTGCACAGTACCTTGCCCTTGGTCTCCCGGTACTCGGGATCTGCCTCGGGCTTCACGTGATCGCCACGGCATCCGGAGGCCGGGTGCAACCGGGAAAGAGCGGCGGATACGGCCCGGTTGAGGTCACGATCTGCGATCACGACGCCATCCTCGCCGGCTACCCCGGTTCGATCCGGGTCTGGGCATCACATGCCGATGAGGTCGTCGGCATCCCCCCTGGCTTTGACCTCCTCGCGACCTCCGATATCTGTGGCGCTGAGGCAATCGCACTTCCTTCCCGGAACCTTTACGGGATCCAGTGGCACCCCGAGGTCAGCCATACCGAAGACGGGAATCGTATCTTCGAGAACTTTTATGCAATAGTCCGCGAATACGGGGCATGCTGATATCGGTCTTTCTGCCATGACGTCCCCTGATTCTCTTGCCGGACAGGTCCGGTCAATCGGCTTTGCCTGTACCGGCTGCGGCAGGTGCTGCGGACAGACGGAGGAGGACTCCGGGCTTGTCATGGTTTCGTGCGCCGAGATCCGCGCCATCATGGCGGCGACGGGGCTTCCATGGGAGGAGATCGCGGAGCCCTACCCGGCGACGGTTGATGACGGAAAGGGAAGCGTGTTTGCGCTCGGGTGGTGCCTGCGGCAGGAGAAGGATGCCTGCCGGTTCTTTTCGGGCGGACGGTGCAGGATCTATACCAGCCGTCCCTGGATCTGCCGGACGTACCCTTTTATGCTGGATGGGGATACCCTGGTGGTTTCGGCCTGCGAGGGACGGGGATCTCCTATCGATGAAAGGGCAGCGCAGGGGATTGCCTCCGATCTCCTGTGCCGGCGATCCGCCGAAGAACAGGAAGCGTACGGGGTACAGGCCGTGCTTTTACGGAACAGGGTTCCTGCAGGTCCCGGAATTGTTGTTGACAGCGAGGGGGTGAAGGTATATCATGGCTGAACTGCGAATCGTCGGTACTGCCCATGTCTCGAAGGAGAGTGTGGACGAGGTCGAGGCTGCCTTTGCAGAGTTCAATCCGGATGTTGTTGCCGTCGAGCTTGACCCCGGCCGCTACGCCGCGCTGAAGAAGAAGATGGCGGAGCCGACGGTATCAGAAGTCCTCCAATCGGGCAACTTCACCCAGCTCCTCATCCAGTGGACGCTCTCCTACCTCCAGCGGAAGATCGGAATGGATGTCGGGGTCGAACCCGGCGCAGAGATGAAGGCTGCAATCGCGAAGGCCGAGGAGGGGCACAAGCGGATCGCCCTCATCGACCGGGACATACGGATTACCCTCTCGCGGTTCTGGAAGACGATGAGCCTGTGGGAGAAGATCAAGATGTTTTACGCCCTCTCTGCATCCATCGTCGGCGTGGAGGGCGAGGAGATCGACATCGAATCCCTCAAGCGTGACGACGTGATTGCATTCGCGATGGAAGAGTTCCGGAAGTTCTCCCCCAACGGGGCACGGGCGCTCATTGACGAACGCGACGCGTTCCTCGCCCACCAGCTCCTGGCTCTGAATGCCGGGGAGGGGCGTGTTCTCGCGGTGATTGGAGCCGGCCACGTGAAGGGGGTTCGCGGCTACATGGAGAACCCGGAAACCCTTCCCCCCATTGCCGACCTCACGAAAGATGTAAAAACCCCCCCGTGGGGGATGATCTTCGGTGTCGCGGTAACCGCGCTTTTCGCGCTCATGATCGTCGCTATCGCGTTCTCCGGTGTCGGCTGGGACGTGCTTCTCTGGGCACTCATCTACTGGGTTCTTGTCCACGGTATTCTTACGGCAGTTTTTACCCTTGCTGCCGGGGGTCATCCTCTCTCCGCCCTTACCGGCTTCGCCGTTTCATGGTTCACCGCGCTCAACCCTCTCATAGCAGCGGGTTGGTTTTCAGCAATCGTCGAGGCGAAGATCCGCAAGCCGTCACCGGCTGACGTACGGCGGATCTTCGAAGCCGAATCATTCTCCGATATGTGGAAGATCCCACTCTTCAAGGTTGTGCTGGTAGCAGCGCTTGCCAATGTCGGGAGCACGCTTGGGACGGTTCTTTATTTCATCGTAATCTTCCCGTGGCTCGGCATCGACCCAACCGTAGTGATAGGGCAGGGTTTTTCCAACATGTACCGGGCCTTCCTCTCCCTGTTTTGATATGCCCCGTCAGCCTCCATGTCCAAACCCTCAGGTTTATCATTGATTCAGGTAATGGTTCATTACCAAGTATGGAAGGTTGAGGACATGCGAATGAAGGTAGTCGTTATTGTACTTATGTTGTCGGCGCTCGTATACCCGGTAGCAGGAGCGATCAACACGATTGAGCCGGGTAACACGGTCTTCATTGGTGAGGACAACCTTGATGTCACCGCTGCGCTCGCGTCGTATGAAAAACTCGCGCATTTCTCCGGGGGGGACGATCCGGACCGGATCATCACCGTGACGTCGCCGACGGCTTTCTATATCAGTCCGTCGGACTTCTCAGACCGGAGTGGCGCCTGGTACGCCTGGAGTGACACCGCGACTAAGGCGTCAGCCCCCGTGGCGTTCTATGTCGATGACCCGTACCTGACCGTGAAAGTAAGGGATATTGATCTCGACATCGATGTCTCGGACAAGTGGATCCCCCGCGGGGACAACGCCGGGTTCACACTCCAGACCAACCTCGGTGTCATGACCGAACGGGGAATCGCCGGCGCCCCCATCACGATCAAAGTGAAGTCCCCCTCGGGGACAACGTATGCAACGCTCGCGGATGCCGCGGGAAATGCCCAGTCGCTTGACGTGGAAGTCCCCTCGAGTCCCTATGACCCCGGCATCAGCTGGTATACCGGCGACTCGCGGTACTCTTCCGGCAGCTACACCGTATATCTCGAATGCAACGCGAACAATATGAACGATAACTATTACAAGGAAGGAACGACGATCTCGAAGAAGGTGACGGTCCTTGTCCAGAGCAAGAATCCGCTGATCACATCTCCGACGGAGACTACAACGACAACAATTGCGACAACGACGCTGGCAACTCCTGTTCCAACGACGGTTTCCCCGACAACGACTGCAACGACCTCCCTTCCTGCAACAACCCCCGTACCTGCGACGGTTCCCGTAACAACCATGACGACCGCAACGGTCATGGCCACAGCCACCGCGACACCGACTGCCACCGCCCCGGGATTTGGTATGGCGGTATCCCTCCTCGCGGTCCTTGCAGCAGGGGCGTTCCTGATCAGCCGCCGGTAACCTTCTCCCGAACTTTTTTATCTGCCGGAAGGCTAATCCTGCAACCATGAACGTTGTTACCACGGTAATCAAGTCCCGCCATTCTGTCCGGAAGTTCAGACCCGATCGGATCGACAGGACCGCGATCGCGGATGCCATTGAATGCGCCCGTCATGCCCCGACCGCGAAGAACGTGCAGCCCTGGCTCTTTGGCGTCGTTGTGGAGAAAGCGGCACTGAAGGCGATCGCCGACCTGACCGATAACGGGAAGTTCATCGCCGATGCCGCCGCCTGCTTTGCCGTCTTCGGTGAGAAGAATGAGAAGTACTATCTCGAGGACTGCTGCGCTGCTACCGAGAACCTGATCCTCGCCCTCCAGGCGCATGGAGTCGGGAGCTGCTGGGTTGCCGGGGAGAAAAAAGGGTACGCGGAGGCCGTTCGCATCCTGCTCGGCGTTCCGGATGCATACACGCTCGTCTCCCTCGTGCCTGCCGGGCTCCCCGCGGACATCACGATCGCCCCGAAGAAAGAGCTCAAGAAAGTCCTGTTCACGGAACGGTTTAAGAAAGAATAATTTTTGCGTCTGCCGTATTTTTCGGGATCGGGTGCGCCCGTCTCACTTCCCGATGTTCCCTTCCTTTTTTACGAAGATCTCCATGTCCGTCCTGACATAATCCCCGGCAAACTCGAGCTGGTACGTCCCGGCATTCCGGAGCACGACGACCTGCTCGTCCAGCGGGGTCCCATAATCCTTGCCCCAGCCGACCCGGTCAACCGGTTCCCCGTCAACGGAGACCGTTATGGTGTACCATGCCCACTCGAAGGGACGGACGACGATTGCGGTGTCAATCAGCTTGGCAGCATCACGGGGGGAGAACCATTTTTTATCGGTGATATTGTAGGGAATGACCGAATAATGAATGACCATCGGGGGATTCTTTAAATCAAAGGTCACCCGGAAGGCGTTCGCATTGGAAAATTCCCAATCATCGTGGTAAATGGAGACATAATCATCCAGGTCGTACTGCAGGTCTTCGGTGTTCTCCGGGGAAGTGAAGAGTTTCCTGTGGCTTGCGGAGGTGAGGGCAACGTCTGTTTCAACCGGGACCGGCTCTATCGTGACGTACCGCAGGATGGGGACGGGTGTCGGTGCGGCCTTTGTCCTGACCGGTATGGCCTCCGGTGTCACCGGCATGTTCAGCGCGGCTACGCCCACGAGTGCCTCTACTTCCGGCACGGTAATCCCCGATTGGATCCCCGCATCCGGTGCGGGACCCCCTTGGGTCGGTTCCGGAGTCTGTACAGCAACTCCTGAGTTCCTGATGACGGAGATGGTCCCGGCCTTTTCCGAAGCTACGGTCTTTCCGGCAGGACTGGTGATGTTCAGGAGGGTCCCGCCCTCGGATATGACGAGAGGCACTGCCATCGTTGCGAGGATCATGATAATGAGCGCGAGCGCCCCGAAGGTGACCGGGTAGTACGGTTTATAGGGATCATCCGATCCCGGTTCAGCGGATGTATAGGTGAGAATGGGTGAGACCGAGACCTCGCTTGCCGGCCTGCTGTCAACATGGATGAGGAACCGGTGCTCGTCGTGCCGCTTCCGCGGGACCCCGCCCTCGTACCGGGAGAGCGACATGCCCGGGTACTCTGCAAGCTCGTGCTGTACCTTCCCCGGTATCGCGAGAGCAGAGATGACCTCCTGGGGGAGACGGCCCGGTCCCTGGGCCTGCGCGATCCGCTCGTTCAGGATCCGGAGGAGTTTTTTCATGTCATCCCACGAGCAGTCGAGGTCCCCGGTTGCATGCGCCCGTGGCTTGCCTTCGAGGGCGCACTCGAAGTCATCGGTCTCTGCCTTATCAAGGCACTCCCGTATCAGAGCGGGGATCTCTTCGCCGGGAACCTCTTTTGAAAAGGTCTTTAAAAGCGATATTCCGATGATGGTTACAAGTTCGTCGCTGATGGTAAAATCGGGCGAGAGGCTGTTGAACGCGGCAACAAACCCCCCGAGCTCGCATAAAATGCTCCTGGTGTCAGCGTCTTTCTTAAGTTTCCTTTCGATCGCATTGTGCAGGGGGAGGACAATGGCGTTGATCTCCGCCGCGGACCCGGAATACAGGTCTTCCTGGTGGCGCCGTTTTTCGTCCTCGAACATCTTGAAGAACGCACCGAGGATGAGGATATAGTTTGCATCGATCCCTTTCTTGTGGAGGAGGATGTAGATCTTCTCGAGATCGTTAAGAAACGCAATAATATCCGTGCACAACCGCAGCCGCATGAGTGCCGCCGGTCCGTTACCGGATGCCTGGACGTCAGACTCCGCCTCCTGTTTCTTCTCGTAGAAGAACAGGAATGCGTTCTCGAGGCTGTGCTCCCGCACATCGATGAACCGGCGCTGGAAGAGCTCGAGAAAGATCCGGATGGAATTTTTCCGGGACTCATCGTAAAGATGGCAGTAATTCGCGCAATACTTCCGGAAGATACGATACTCTTCTTCACTGAAGTTAAGAGTAACGTTTCCCATGGTAGTTAACTCATCTCTTTGTCCGGGTATTTTTAGTTTTCACCGATCGAATTCACCGGATTATCTTCCTGTTCGAAAAACGCAGAAACACCATGTTCTCCATAAAAAAATGCAGGTCCCTTCCCGTGTTCAATTCCGAGGGGAAACAGTTCTTTGGACCTGTCTCCCTATGCTGTCCCGCCGTTTTCCTTCAGGTACTTTACGGATTTGAAAAGGAAGAACCCGACAACGCCGAAGGTGACGACTGGCGAAAGGTATGCCGGGATCTCGAACCCGAATCCGTCCATCACCATGATTGTGCCGAGGAAAAGGATCGAGTACATTGCGCCGTTTTTCAAAAAGATGTACTTCTTGATGGTGGCAACATTCCGTATCGTCATCTCCCGCACCACGAATGCCCCGAGGCCGTTTCCTATGATGATGAGCGGGACCGAGAGTGTAAACGCGAATGCCCCGAGCACGCCATCGATGGAGAAGGTCGCATCGATCACTTCAAGGTAGAAGAGCTTGGAGATGTCCGACATCCCGCTCCCCATCATCTTCTTCTCCTGCAGTTCCGCATTCTGCCGGAATCCGTGAACAATAAAGAAGGCTGTTGAACCGACAACGGCGCCGAACGCGACAAGCGGATTATGTTGGAGGGCGAGCCAGACGATCACGGTCAGCAGGATGGAGACGACCGCATAGAACCATACGCCCTTGCTCTCGATATACCGCTCTCCCCGGAGTCCGTAGTGCTTCTCCTCGAGAAAGATCCAGTGGAAGAAGAGGAAGATTAAGAAGATTCCCCCGCCCATGAGGAGGACCGGGGCAGACTGCTCGATTGCCTCCATCACCCCGGGATCGGAGGAGAATGCCGCGAAGAACGCCTCAACAGGACCGAGTGAAGGCGTCGCGAACCAGACGATGAGCCATGGCAGCAGCCCCCGGATCACGAAGACCGCAAAGATGATCCCCCAGAGGAGGAACCAGCGGCGTGCCCGCTCGCCCATCGTCGAGAGGACCTCTGCGTTGATGATGGCATTGTCGATGCTGCTGATCGTTTCGAAGAGACAGAGGCCTGCGATGATCAACAAGACCGACAGGATATCCATAGTATGCGGGAAAAGGATCTGTCGTTTGCTCCTTTAAATGATTTGGCTGCATATGACTGCCGGCGAAGGAGGGTCAATCCCTCACCATTGAGGCACGACAACAGGGGATGGAAGAAACGGTCAGGGGTGAAGGCCGGGCAGCAGTGGCGCGGTCCCCCCCGCGGCAGGAGGCAACCCTTATGCACACCTGCCACATACCATTGCGTATGAACCGGCCAATTCTGCAGGTGGCGCTTGACGTAACCGAACTCTCCCGTGCCATCCAGATTGCAGAGGAGTCAGTCGCGGGTGGTGCGGACTGGATCGAGGCGGGAACGCCTCTCATCAAGAGTGAGGGGATGCAGGCGGTCCGGGCACTCCGCGGGAAGTTTTCAGACCTGACCGTTGTTGCCGACATGAAGGTTGCCGATACCGGCACGCTCGAAGTTGAGATGGCAGCAAAGGCCGGTGCCTCGATCGTCGGGATCCTTGCCGATGCCGATGACACGGTAATCGAGGAGGCGGTCAGGGCGGCCCGGCTCTATGGGGTACAGATCATGGCAGACCTCATCAATGCCCCGGATCCGGTGAAACGTGCCGCCGAGATCGAACGCATCGGCGTGGACATCATTGCAGCACATACCGGTATCGATCAGCAGATGAAGGGGTTGAGCTCGCTTGAACTCCTGCGGTCCCTTACCGGCACAGTTTCCCTGCCGATTGCGGTCGCCGGCGGGATCGATGCGGAATCGGCAGGAGAAGCGGTGCGCGCCGGTGCTTCGATCGTGATCGTGGGGGGCAATATCGTACGGTCCCGCGACGTCACGGGGTCTGCAAAGGCAATACGGAAGGCGATGGACCGGCCCCGATCCAAACGGGCAAAAAAAGTCACGGCTGATGACGAGATTCGTGCGATTCTTATGAAAGTTTCCGCCCCGAACGTGACCGATGCAATGCACCGGAAAGGGGCGATGGAAGGGATCGTCCCCCTCTGCACCGGGGTGAAGATCGCCGGAAAATCTGTCACCGTCCAGACCTTTGCCGGCGACTGGGCGAAACCCGTTGAGGCGATCGATGTCGCAGCCCCCGGCGATGTAATTGTGATCAACAACGATGGCGGGACGCATGTCGCACCATGGGGGGAACTTGCAACCCTCAGCTGCATAAAACGGGGGGTCGCCGGGGTTGTCATCGACGGGGCCGCCCGGGACGTGGACGACATCCGGAATCTGAACTACCCGATCTTTGCAAAGGCGGTCTGCCCCAATGCCGGGGAGCCCAAGGGTTTCGGCGAGATCAACGCAGAGATCCGGTGTGGTGGCCAGTACGTCCGGCCCGGCGACTGGATCATCGGGGATGAGAGCGGGGTCGTGGTCATCCCCCGCGAGCGGGCGTACGAAGTGGCGCGGCGGGCGCTCGAGGTCCGCAAGAATGAGGAACGGATCCGGGAGGAGATCGCACGGGGCAGCACGCTCTCGAAGGTGGCGGATCTCATCCGGTGGGAGAAACGGTAAATCTGGCCTTTTCCTTTCCATTGAAAAAATTTTTTTCAGATGGCTACGGTTTATTTTCCCCATTTCCGGATCATTATTATGAATAATGTTGGGGAAAAATGTTTTAATATTTAATAAGTCGTTTTATTGATTATACATTTAGATTATTAATAACAATTATAAATTCTCCATTCAATACGTATACCACAAACCGTCATGATGCAGGACTACCAGCAAGAATTTTCCGCAATCCGCAACCTCCTCAGGGAGAATCCCGGCGGGATGAGTGTGACCGACATCTCCCGCGCGCTTCAGAAGAACAAGAACACTGTCGGGCGCTACCTTGATATCCTCCTGATCTCCGGGCAGGTCGAGATGCGGACCTATGGCATGGCGAAGGTCTACACGCTCTCCCAGCGGGTTCCGTTTTCGGCCATGCTCAGTTACTCGAAAGAACTGATCATGGTCCTTGATGCCGGCAACCGCATCGTTGACGTGAACGAGAACTTCCTCAAAGCCCTCCGCCTCGACCGTTCCGGCGTTGTGGGAAAGAACATCGAATACCTCCTCTCTCCGGAGATCGATATCCATGACCTGCTTATGAGCATTGCAGCGGGGAACGGGGAATCCGATACGGTCACGTTTCAGCCCAAAGGGGAAGGTGAACGGATATTCCGGATCAAGCACATCCCGACCGTGTTTGAAGATGGCGGTAAGGGGATGACGGTTGTCCTCGATGATATCACGAAGCAGATCCTTGCCGAACGGGAGATCCGGCAGAGCGAGGAGCGGTTCCGGATGATGGCGGACAACATCCAGGACGGGCTCATCATCATTGAGAACGGAAAGATCGTCTATGCCAACAAGCGGATCTCCGAGATCACCGGGTATTCGATCAAGGAGCTGTGGATGATGAAGCCCATCGCCATCATCGCGTCCGAGGACCAAAAGAAAGCAGAAGAACACCGGCGGGCAGTCGAGATGCATCCCGAAAAGCCCCGCGGTCTCCAGATCTGCATCATCCGGAAAGATGGGGAGCGGCGGTTCGTGTATTCAAGGGTCAGCGGGGTCCGGCACCACGACCGGTTCTATAACTTCGTTGTCTTCACGGATATCACGGACCACCGGCTCCAGGAAGCACGCATCGCCGAAAGTGAGCAGCGGTTCCGGATGATGGCGGAGAATATCCGGGACGGGCTCCTTATTATCGAGAACAACAAGATCGTCTTCGCCAACCGGCGCATGACCGAGATCGTCGGGTATACGCAGGAGGAGATCGGTGAGCTGGACTTCCGGAAAATTCTTTCAGCGGATGTTCCTCCCCCTCCCGAGCTGGCAACGGTTGCATCCTCCCGTGGACGATGCACGCTGGAGGAAGCGATCAGCACGATCCGGCCCGGCGCGGATCTGCCCTGGGAGACTACATTCTGGATCCGGCGTAAAGACGGCACGAAACGCTGTATCCAGGGCAACTTTTCTGCCGCGGAGCGTGACGGCATCCTGTCCATCTACATCACAGCGACCGACATCACCTCATTTGCGGAGAAGGAAAAAGCGCTCCGCGACCGGATCGCCTCACTCCAGGAACTTGTCTCCTGAACATGAGCGTCGCACGGGAATTTCGGAAATCCTTCCCTGCCATCCTTTTTTCCGGTGCCATTTACAATTAACATGTATAATCTATAAGGATAATCATTAAATACAATTCTCTCCAACGGATATCCTCAATTAACGACCACGTGAATAGTTATGGTATCCATGAACGAGAAGACCACAACCGGTGCACCGGCCTCCATGCCCCGGTGCACCAAAAGGATCGGCACCCCCCTCCTCATACTCAGTATTGTCGGGATCGCCGTTGCATGCCTCCTGCTGTCGGCCCCGGCAAGCGCCGGTACAAAATATATGGCCGGCAGCCCTGATCTCTCAGCGTACATCTCCGGCACCAACGAGTTCCTGCCCGGGGACTCCGTATCCCTGCCGGTAACCATCCAGAATACCGGTTACAACGAGTACAAGTTCGTTGACTCCAGCATTGTCGACCGCGACGACCTCCCCGACACCGCAAAGTTCCTCATCATCTCGCTTGCGCAGGGTGATTCCCCCATCATCGTCAAGTCTGACCCCCAGATGGTTGGCGACCTTACCGGGAGCACGACCACAACCTGCTCGTTCACCATCAAGATCCCGTCCGATGCCCGGGCGGGCACATACTCCGTTCCCGTCGGGATGAACTACAGCTATCTCTACTACGCGGAGCAGTATGGCACTGATGCAATCCAGTACTACTACAAGAATGTCAACAAAACCGTGACAATCCCGATCACGATCAAGAACCGCGTCCAGATCGATGTCGTCTCGACCGATATCGGCGAGGTGAACGCGGGGACCGAGGGTACCCTGAAGATTTCCGTGAAAAACACCGGTGACGAGGACGGGAAAAAGTCCATCCTGAAGATCGCCCAGAGCGGTACGAGCCCGGTCACCCCGACAGACAGCAGCGTCTACCTTGGCGACTTTACCATGGGTGAGACCGTTACCGGGATCTTCCGGATCTCTGCAGCTGACGACACGGAAGAGCAGACCTACCCGCTGGACGTCTATGTCAGCTATGAGAACTCCGAAGGCGACACGGTCACTTCCGAGACCGAGACCATCGGCATCCCGGTAGGCCGGAAGGCAGCTTTTTCCATAACCTCCGACCCGGTAACGATCACTGCAGGAAAGAAGAAGGTCATCACGGTCTCGTACCGGAATACCGGCGGCGCGACCGTTTATGACGCACAGGCCCGTATCAGTGCAGTCGACCCGTTCACCTGCAGTGACGACGTCGCATACTTCGGTACCGTATCACCGGGTGAATCACGCGATGCCGCGTTCGAGATCTCCGTTGACGGCGGCGCGACCGCAAAGGAGTATGGTCTTGATTCCGAGATCGAATACCGGGACTCGCTGGACAACAGCCGTGTCTCGGACCCCCTGAAAGTGACCATTACGGTCGAAGACCGGCAGGGAGCGGTCGAGAGTCTTACATCAAATCCCCTGCTCCTCGGAATCCTTGTTGCGATCATCATCATCGGGATCGCCGGCTACGCCTTCTGGTACAGGAAACGGGACCAGTGAGGTACATGGAACACGCGTCGTGCAATGCACGGGACGGCTCTTTGCAGGGCATGCCACTCCTGGCGGAGGCGTTCGGGAACCCTCCCCTGCCGGTATGGCAGGGACAGCAGGCGGGGTGACCTGATGTCCGCCCATGCACCTGAGCGGCTCCTGACTGCCACGCTTGCCCTTCTCGTCCTTGCCGGGCTGCTCGTCATCCCGGTTGCAGCGGTTGACAAGTACACGCAGGGAAGCCCGGAGTTTACCGCAACTGTCCTCGGGACCAACGAGTTCACCACCGGCCAGGAGACGACGGTGAAGGTACTGGTGAAAAACACCGGTCTCAACCTCTTCAAACAGCTCAACCAGGGGACGATTCCCCAGCAGGATCTCCCGAACACCGCGAAGTTCGTAACGATCGGTCTTGGCTCCGAGTCGCCGGACATCCTCATCAAGTCCGATCCCCGGTATGTCGGGGACATTGCGGGTGACGGCGGAACAGCCACTGCCAGCTTCACGGTGAAGATCACGGCAGACGCCAAAGGGAAGGAGTACGCTCTCCCCCTCTTCATCTCCTACAAGGTCCCGGTGGTAACCACGCAGCCATCGAGCGAGAGCTACCAGTACGTGTACACTTCAGAAAACGTCACGGTCCCGGTCACCATCCGGGTGAAACAGGGCATCAGCCTGAGCGTCCTGAATGTAACCTCCGATCATATCGCGGCGGGCTCGGAAGGAGCGATCCTGGTCCGGCTGCAGAATGAGGGTTCAGGGAGCGGGAAGGATGCCGTGCTGAAGATCTCGCGGGACGCTCAGAGCCCGATCGTCCCGATCGACACCAGCATTTATATCGGGAACGTTGAGGCCGGCGCCGTGAAGGAGTACCGGTTCAAGGTCTCGGTCTCTGACGATGCCGGGGCACAGACGTATCCCGTCGATCTCGCGATAGCGTATGAGGACAATGAAGGGTCCGATATGACGACGGAAAAGGTCACGGTCGGCATCCCGGTCCTTGGCAAGCCGGAATTTTCCATAACATCCCCGACTGCGGGCATCCCTGCCGGTTCCACCACAACAATCACGGTCCGCTACACGAATAACGGGGCAACGACCGTCTATGCTGCCCAGGCGGGGATCACCGACCACGCCCCGATCACGGTCGGGAACAACGTCGCATACCTCGGGATCATGCGCCCCGGTGAATCTGCAGATGCAGTCTTTACGGTGAATGTCGACAAGTCCGCTGAACCCGGCGAATACACGTTCGACTCCCGGGTCCGGTACCGGGATGCATCCGATACGAGCATCCAGTCGGATACTGCGGACATCGTCATCACCGTCTCCTCTTCTGAGGGTGGGATTGCCGGTGAACCGGTCATGCTCGTCCTGATCGCAGCTGTCGTCATCGTGGTTGTCGCACTTCTCGCGTACCGGTACCGGAAAGGAATGCAGTGATAAGGCATGCACGGAACGGATAAACCGGAGTATGCCATGTACAGGAGGACCCCATGATCAAGTGGCTCTTCGAGGGCCTCGCCCGCACCATCATCAGGCGCCCTGCCGCTGTTGCCGGGGTGCTCATTGCACTCCTCCTCATCGGCTTCTACGGCATGACCCTGCTCTCGATGCAGACCGGGTGGGAGACCTATATGGACCCCGGCTCCCCCAGCGGGGTCGTCTACGGCCAGTATGACGAGGAATACTCGACCTCGACGGTCATTCTCATTGTCGAGGCAGGCGATCCGCTCAGCCTGGACGTGCTCAATTACGTCGATTCGCTCGAGACGAATATCGGCCAGCAACAGAATATCGAGAGCACGACAGGCATCGTCGATATCCTGAAGGCCGCCAATGGCGGGACGCTCCCCGAGACAAGGGAAGGGGTTGAGCGTATCGTCAATGCACTTCCCGAGGAGACCCGCGAGAAGCTCTATCCCTCGAATGTACTCACCCTCGTCCAGATCCAGCTGAAACCCGATCTCTCCGAAGATGTCGAGGACTCGGTCCTCAATATCATCACCTCGATTGTCGAAGAATCGGATCCGCCATCGGGAGTGATCGTGGAGATCTCGGGATCGCCCGCATTCTCCCAGCAGATGTCGGCAGGTCTTTCGACCAACACCGGGATCCTGATCGGTGGGGCACTCGTGCTCATGATCATCACCATGGGGATCCTGTTTGCCTACGTCCGGCACCGGTTCCTGCCCGTCGCGCTGGTTGCGACAGGCCTGATCTCGTCGCTTGGCATGATGGGGATCGCCGGCATCAAGCTGAACATGGCGGTGATCGGCGCGTTTCCGGTCCTGATAGGCCTCGGGATCGATTACGCCATCCAGTTCCACGCAAGGTTCGATGAGGAGTGCCGGAAAGGACCGATCGAGGACGCGGTCTTTATGACGGTCACGAAGACCGGCCCCGCGGTCATGTACGCAATGCTCGCAACAAGCATGGGTTTTGTTGCCATGTTCACCTCAGCGATGCCGATGATCCGCTCGTTCGGGCTCGTCTCGATCATCGGGATCAATACCTGCTACTGGGTCTCCTGTATCGGGATGCCGACTGCAGGACTCCTCCTGAAGTATACGCCGAAACCGCAGAAGGGCGAGGCATGTTATGCCGTCGGGACGGAGGCCTGCGACACGGTTATCGGCAAAGAGCCGGAAAAGAGCGGCTTCTCCTACGGGCGGTTCCTGACCGATGTCTCCGTCAAGATTGCGAAGAACCCGATCCCTGTCCTGATCCTTGTCGGCTGCATCGCGCTGATCGGGTACCAGATCGATCCGACAATCCCGATCGACTCGGACGAGAACTCGTTCGTCCCTGCGGACATGCCCGCCAAGATCAATATGGACAAGGTGACCCGGATCCTGGGTTCGACCTCGACCGCCGACTTCTTCGTCCGTGGGGCAAGCGTAACAGACCTCGATACGATCCTCTGGATGGAGGAGTTCCAGACCTATGAGCTTACGCACCATTCGGAGTTTACCGGGGTTACGAGCATCGTGACCTACATCCTCAGGTACAACGGCGGCGAGATGCCGGAGACGCAGGCAGAACTCGATGCGGTCCTTGCGAAGATCCCGGCCGAAACGAAAGAGCAGTACATGAACAACGGGATGAGCGCGATCGTCCGGTTCTCCACCATCGACATGGAGATGACAGTGCAGGAGTCCTTAAAAGAACAGACCATCAGCGAGATCGCGTTCCTCGAGCCCCCGGTCGGGATCACCGTGCAGCCGACCGGAGGTTTCGAGCTCTATACCACGCTCCTGGGTACCATGTCCGAGTCGAAGGATGTCATGACGATCCTCGGGTTCGCCTTTGTCTTCGCCTTCCTCATCCTCGTGTACCGGCACGTTGATGCCGTATCCCCGATCGTCCCGATCATCTTCATCGTCGGCTGGAATGCCTGCATGATGTATATCCTCGGTATCGACTACACGCCGCTGACTGCGACGCTCGGATCGATGACAATCGGGGTCGCAGCGGAGTACACTATCCTCGTCATGGAGCGGTACGAGGAGGAACAGGAACGCCTGCATGACCATATCGCTGCCATCCAGGAGAGCGTCAAGAAGATCGGGACTGCCATCACGGTCTCCGGGCTGGCGACGTTCTTCGGGTTCTCGGCACTCTGCCTCTCCACCTTCCCGATCGTCTCCAACTTCGGGGTTACGACCCTGATCGCGGTCGCCTTCTCGCTGATGGGGGCGATCTTCGTGATGCCGGCCGTCCTGTCGCTGATGGGGAGTTTCACGGAATGGCTTGACGCGCGCAAGGAGAAGCGCCACCCGGAAGAGATCCCCGCCGGCGTGGCGTAACGGGATCCATCAGCTTCTTTTTTGGAGACCGGCCCTCCGCGGGATTGCCAGCATCCTTTTTGGTACCCGGAAATTTTTTTTAAGGAACCTGCATCCATCATCCCGGAAAAACTGTGCATGGCCGCCCTGTTCCCCCCGTTTGTACTCCGAAACGATACTTATAGGAAAACCTCCAAAACATGTACGGAATTTTTGACATGGCAGACGCAACGGAACCCGCTCCCGGAACCTTCCCCCCTGATCCCCCGATCAATTCGGTCATCCGTGACGAACTCTCTGCGGTCAGGAAGAGCCGTGCAGCTCTGTTCGCAGAACCGGGTCATCCGGCGGTCCACGCGACAGTCCTGCTCCTTTGCATCGCGGTCAACGTTGGATATTTCCTCTACCGGCACGATTACATCGCGCTCTTCATCGCCGCCTCGTTCTATCTCAACATGTTCTACTTCGTCATCCTGCTCATCCCCCAGAATTTCCGGGGTTCCGGCCTGCCGGCAGTGAACCTTACGAAGTTCAGGAGCTGGTTGTCCGGAATCGGTCTGACCTCGGGGACGGCACGGTTCACGAAGCTTTTCACCAACTCGCTGTTCATCAACAGCAGGACGCTCTCGCTTGCGATCGGCCTCATCTTCACCATCGATATCCTGCTTGCAGCACGTGCGCATTTCACTCTCGCGCTGCCGACCAGGACCACACTCGTCGTAATGGCCCAGTGCGCGATCATCGTCGCGTTCTACCTCCTCGTCTGGAAGCTGGAACCATTCTCGGTGAAGTACCTGCAGAGCGTCGAGAAGGTGAAGCACCGCCTCATCCATGAATACCTCCCGTCGCAACTCGTCACCGTGCTCTTCATCATCGGTTTTCTCATCGCCATCATGCTCTTTCTTACAACCATCATCCTGCTGCCGGGCATCACCCTCAAGGCATTTCTCAATGCCTCACAACTCACCGATCTCGGGAACCTCTTTTCCCTCCTCGCAGTGCTCGCCGTAAGCCAGTATTTCATCGTCCGGTATATCCACGGGTTCACGAGCCGTTCGATGGCAGAGCGCCTCTTCGATTACAAGGAGTACAGTCTCACCGGGCTCCAGAACGCAGTGCGGGATGGCGGGAATGCACCGGCTTTCCGCGCTGAGGCGACGACACAGCTGCTTGAGTCCAAGATCTACAAGATCCGCAGGAATACGCTGAGCGGGTTCTTCCCGGTCTACGTTGTCGACCTCGACTTCTCCGTGATGCTCGATTCAACGACCCGGACTGCGATCCGCGGGTATATCGGCAAAGCATGAACAGGCGCGGGGGGATGCGCGTTCCCGTTCCCCGAACAGGAGGGCTTCTGGTCCTGCCCCCCCTCCTGCCCGTATCCTTCCTGCTGCGAAATACGATGGAGGGAAACATTAACGATGCCGGAACGGATCAGGTCTTTGTATGCGATACGGGAGCATCCTGTGCATAACGGTCGCATGGTGCATCCTCACGGTGGGATGCGCCCAGCTGACCGGCGTCCATATCATCAGTGACAATGCCGATCCCATCATCAGCCACTGGATCGGGGGAGAGCTGCCGCTCTCCGACCGGCATATCATCTTCTATGAAAACAGGACGTACTTTTCGGT
>JAKLEQ010000024.1 GCA_022711635.1 Methanoregula sp.
CACCTGCCGGCGTTCGAGGCCGCCTGTATTGCCGCGTATGCCTGCGGGAAGGCCGGGGAGGCAGTTGCAACAGACCGGGGGAGCGGGATGCTCGCCTCCGATATCGTGGACAGGATACCTGCAGCTTTGTTCGGGAAGAGATGACCCCATGGTGAAATTCACGCATATCCAAAACGACCGGGCACAGATGGTGGATATCAGCGCGAAGCGCGACGTCACCCGGGAGGCGACCGCGGCGGGGAAGATCTTCCTGCGGCCGACAACGCTTGCGGCCATCCGCGAAGGTACGGTCGTGAAGGGCAATGTCCTTGCCACCGCCCGGGTCGCGGCGACGCTTGCGGTGAAGAACACCGCGGGGATCATCCCGATGTGCCACCCCATTCCCATCAGCTCCATCGCCGTAGATTTCGCCGACGGCGACGGTTGTATCGAGGCGACAGTCATCGTAAAGATGACCGGCAGGACCGGCGTGGAGATGGAGGCGCTGACCGGCGTCTCGGTGGCTCTCCTGACGATCTGGGATATGGTGAAGTCCGCGGAAAAGGATAAGGACGGGCAGTACCCGGTGACCCGGATAACCGATATCCGTGTCGTAGAGAAGAAGAAAGGCTGACGATTGGGACTCTGCACGGGAAGCCGGTGGTGAAACCCTGGCCGGCAGGTACGAGCGCTTTTATAGGCTTACGGTCTATCATATAAGGAATACGGGATCCGTCCCGTTGAGAGAAAAGGAATGTAGCCCTCTTTGGGCCGAACCTTTCAGGTGATTTCAATGGTCAAGTCAATGTATGCCTTTGTCAGGGAGGCATGGAACAAGCCTGACAAGAGCGAGGTGGAGAACCTCCTCTGGAACCGCATGCAGGCATGGCGCCGCGACGGCAGCGTCGTCCGGGTCGAGCGCCCGACGAGGATCGACCGCGCACGGTCGCTGGGCTACCGGGCAAAGCAGGGCATCGCCGTGGCAAGGGTCAAGGTGCGCCGAGGTGGCCGGAGAGCCTCGCGGTACATCCGCGCACGGCGGTCGGCGCGCATGGGCAAGAACCGGCTGACATCGGGGAAGAGCATCCAGCGGATCGCCGAGGAGCGTGCCGCGAAGAAGTTCCCGAACATGGAAGTCCTCAACTCGTACTGGGTCGGCCAGGACGGGAAGCTGAAATACTACGAGGTTATCCTCGTCGACGGGCACCACCCGTCGATCAAGAGCGACCGGAAGCTCGCCTGGATCGGGAAAAACACCCACCGGGGGCGCGCCGAGCGCGGGAAGACCGCTGCCGGGCGCCGGGGCAGGGGCATGACAACCAAGGGCTTCGGCACCGAAAAGACCCGCCCGTCCATCCGGTCCCACGCGAACCAGGGCAAATAATCTTATCCTTTTTTCACCGGACTCTTCATAATGACAATCACCGATCTCGGGCTCCGCCCGTATCCTGTCGGGGATTCCTCGATCCGGCGCATGGCGCTGGAAGCACGCGGGCTGGGATATGACAGCCTCGTCGCGGTCGGGGTGCCTCCGGGCGATTATTACGGCGTTGCCGTCCGGGAGGGCATCATCATTGCCGGCATGCCGGCAAAGGATGCTGCAGCAAAAGCCAAACGCGCTGCCGACGGCAGGCTGGTCATGGTCCGGGCGGGGGACAACGGGTTCAACCGGGCGATGATCGGGGTCCGGGGTGTCCATCTGCTCTGCGGGATCGAGTATGCCCACCGGCATGCGTTCGACCACGTGATCGCGAAGATGGCGGCGGATAATACTGTCGCAGTCGATATATCCCTCGCACCGCTGATCCTGAGGCGGGGACCGGCACGCCAGAAAGCCCTTGACCGGTACCGCGATATCCTGATGCTCTCCCGGAAATTCTCATTCCCCCTCACCCTCTCAACCCATGCGGACTCCGTCCTCTCCATGCGGTCCGTCCGCGAGGTGAGCGGGCTTGCCGCGACGATAGGGTTCGACCTTGACGAGATCGAACAGGCGCTTGCGTTTGCCGGGTCCCGTCACGCCGGCAGTACTCCTGTCCGGGAGGTCCCATGACGGTCCGGCCGCCGACGCTCCGGGAGAAGCGGAGGTATGTCCTCGCGAGGGTACTTCCGGGCGGGATGACGGTTGATCCGAAGGAACTGTACTTTGCGGTTGCCGAAGCAGTGACCTCGCTCTGGGGAGACGACCTCGCCTCCCGGGTCCACCCTGCGGTCCTTGCCATCGAGAACGGCTGCGCCTTTATCCGGTGCCGGCGGGGCACGGAGCGGGAACTCGCTCTCGCGCTCTCCACGGTAACCTCCTGCGCCGGGCAGAAGATCGCGCTGCGGACGATTGCGACCTCCGGTACCATGGAGAGCCTCCGCGCCCGCCTGCAGGAGACCGCCCGCGGCGCCCCCGGTGCCCTGCCCGCGGGCACCGGCATCTCCGTCGGAGGAAAGGATGTTGAGGTCATTTTTTGTGAAAGTCAGAAGATTGATGTGGTTGAAAAGGGATTTAAAAATGCAGCACGATTCTTTCTGACAACACAGGATTTGGAGGACAAATAAATGCAGCCACAATACCAGATGGGGTATGACCGGGCCATCACGGTTTTTTCACCAGACGGCCGTCTCTACCAGGTGGAGTACGCCCGCGAGGCCGTCAAGCGCGGCACGACTGCGGTCGGGATCAAGGCAAAGGACGGCGTCATTCTCATCGTTGACAAGCGGGTCAGCAGCAAGCTGCTGGAAGCAAGTTCCATCGAGAAGATCTTCAAGATCGACGAGCACATCGGGGTCGCTTCCTCGGGGCTTGTCGGAGACGCCCGGGCACTTGTCGACCGGGCACGGGTCGAGAGCCAGATCAACCGGGTCACCTATGACGAAAAGATCGAGGTCGAGGCGCTCGCAAAGAAGCTCTGCGACCACATGCAGACCCTGACCCAGTACGGCGGTATCCGCCCGTACGGGACGGCGCTCCTGATTGTCGGGGTTTCTGACGGGGAATGCCGGCTGTTCGAGACCGATCCCTCCGGCACCCTGCTGGAATACAAGGCGACCGGGATAGGCATCGGCCGGCCTGCCGCGATGAAGGTATTCGAGGAAGAGTACAACGCCGATATCACGACCAAGGATGCCATCCTGCTGGGGCTCAAGGCGCTCCACTCGGCAACGGAGGGCAAGTTCGACGTGGACACGGTCGAGATCGGTGTCATCGACAAGGAGAAGGCCCTCTTCCGCAAGATGAGCAGGGAGGAAGTCGCGTCCTTTGTCGGACAGTTCAAGCAGTGATCGGACATGATCCCGCTGGAGAAGGCGGTCGTTGCACGGCTCGAAAGTTACGGGGAGCACTTCGAGATCCTCGTTGACCCGGATGAGGCTGCGCGGATCCGGCAGGGGGAGAAGACCGAGATCGAGGATGTTGTCGCGGCGCTCAACATCTTCTCCAACGCATCGCGGGGGACCCGGGCTTCCGAAGAGTCGCTTTTAAAAGTCTTCAAGACCACGGATTTTCCCGCGATTGCGAGAAAGATCATCGAGAAGGGCGAGATCCACCTGACCGCCGAACAGCGGCGCCACATGATGGAAGAGAAGCGGCGGCAGGTGATAACCTTTATCGCACGCAATTCCGTCAACCCCCAGACCGGCCACCCTCACCCGCCCCAGCGGATCGAGATGGCGATGGAAGAGGCACGGGTTAATATCGACCCCTTCAAACACCTTGACGAGATGGTCAAGGAGACGGTAAAAGCGCTGCGCCCGATCCTCCCCATACGGTTCGAGGAACTCCGGCTCGCCATCAAGATCCCGCCGGACTTCGCGGCCCGGGCATACGGCGACATCGCTGCCGCGTCCACGATGGAGAAGGACGAGTGGCAGAAGGATGGATCGTGGATCTGCGTTGTCCGCATCCCGGCCGGGATCCAGGGCGAGTTCTACGACGTAATCAACAAGATCACCAAGGGCGAAGGCGTCGTCAAGATCCTCAATCAAATATATTAGCCGCAACGACAAACAGTGTAGGACATACTGGTGGTTATCCTATGGCAGGTTCCAATCAGACAGCAAAAGGCAAGGTAGTCGGGAGCGCAGGGCGCTTCGGCTGCCGGTATGGCCGGTTTACCCGGAAACGCATCACCGACATCGAGAAAGTTTCGCGTGCAGCCCATACCTGCCCGAAGTGCGACATGCAGTCCGTGTACCGGAAGGGCACGGGTATCTGGGAGTGCAGGAAGTGCGGGTACAAGTTCGCCGGCGGCGCATACGTGCCCCAGACGCCGACCCTGCGCATTGCGCTGCGCACGATCGACCGGACCGTGGAACAGGGCACCAGGAACGGGGCATAAGCCCGATCGCGTATGGCAAGCTCGTACAAGTGCGCCCGGTGCAAGCAGAAGGTTGAGATCGACGTCAACGTCCGCTGCCCGTACTGCGGGCACCGGATCCTCTTCAAGGAACGCGGCGCCGCTATCAAGGAACTGAAGGCGCGGTAAGCTGACCGGGCGTTGGCGCTGCCACCAGGGAACGTACGGCCCGGTAGCAATTCCTGCCTTTCGCTCCCCCCGTTTTCCCCAACCTTTTTTTCGTACGCCTCCTCACCGGTAGCTGATACACCGTGCCCCCCATGCCCCATGAAGCGGTCTTCCGGATCACGACAGACCGCGCCCCTGCAATCCGGCAGGCCCTCCTCCCGGAACTCTCGGACGAGGTGAACCCCCGCTCGGTGACCGAATGCACGCTGGACGGCGACCGCGTCCTTGTCCTGAAGGTTACTGCGCAGGACATCCCGGCGCTCCGGGCTGCGCTCAACATGGCGCTGCGGCTCGTCAGCGTTGCCGACGAAGTGCAGGACCTCGTCTGAACCATCCCGTCCTGCAGCATGCCCGTATCACCGCGTGTCCGGGGATCACCTTTTTTGTATCCTGCGGGAGAGATAATATTGGTCAAAAGGGCAGGGGCAGGTGCCCGGCGCGAGGTTGATATCCTGCCGCAACCATTGTACCGGAAGTGAGTGTGACTATGAACCAGATTTCCCCCAAGGTCCAGAACCAGATCGCGATGCTCCAGCAGGTCCAGCAGCAGCTCCAGACCATCCTTACCCAGAAAGCACAGTACGAGATGGCGGCCCGTGAAGCCAAGCGGGCGCAGGAAGAGATAAAGGATCTCTCCGATGACGCCGCGATGTACATGAGTGTCGGCTCCGTCATGATGCAGAAGAAGAAGGACGTCGTGAATTCCAAGCTTGCTGAGAAGGTGGAGACTCTCGAGCTCCGGATCAAGTCGCTGGAGAAGCAGGAGAAGATGCTCCAGGGCAAGTTCGAACAGCTCCAGGCCCAGATCAAGGCGGCGCTCGAAGGAAAGCCCGGTGCCCCGACCGTGGCATAACCTTCGGCTCTTTTATCAACGCATTTTTTTTAAGAAAAAAAGGAGGATAGGATTATTTCGCTTCGCCGCTCTCCGCGGGTGCGGCAGCCGGCGGCTTTCCGGCTTTTCCCTTTCTCCAGCGCCAGACCGCATACACAATCCCCCCGATGATGGCGAGAGGGAGGAGGGTGAAAAGCAGGATGATGAGGGCATCGATCATGCCGAAGAACCCGGCGATGCCCTCGTTGATTGCAGTGATGAAGGAGTGCCCGGTATCCCCGCCGACCGGCTCGGGCTCCTGAAGGGAGACGGTGACCGTGGACAGGTCGATGCGGCTGTTGAGGTACCGCAGCCGCCCTTCGAGGCGGTCGAGCTCGGTCTGGACCCGGTCGATCTGTGCCTGGACAGCGATGACGTCCTCAACCTTGACCGCCTGCTTCATGATGGTGTTATACTGGGCGAGCTGGTTCTGGTACGAGGTCTTCTGCGCTGTCAGGTCGATGTACTGCTCGGTCACGTCCTCGCCCTGCACGGAGACGGACTTCACGGTGCCGGACGCTTTGACAGACTCGATCACGGTATCGAACGCGGCCTGCGGGATGCGCAGGACCACGGTTGCCGAGAGCCGGTCGTTATACCCCCGCTGGACATTCGAGGACGAGATGTACCCTCCGTTCTGCTGGGCAAGCGTCCTGAGCGCATCGGCCGATGCCGTTACGTCGGTGACTTCGAGGGAGACCTGGGCGGTTTTGATGATCCTGGTCTCGATGCCGGGAGCGGAACCCCCGGCATACGTCGGGACGACGGTCGGCATGGGAGCATACGCTGCCTTTTCCGAAACGGCAAGCCCGTACACGGAGTTGTCGCTCTCGCCATAGTACCGCTGACTTGCAGACGACGTCCCGGTACTGCCTATGAGGCTCGTACACCCGGTCGCTGCGATGGCGCAGCAGACCAGGAGGAGCGCGATGATGATCTTTTTCATGGAGGATCATTCTCCAGCGGAGTATATAGGTTCATGGTTGACTGCGAATATTTTCGAAGTTATTTTGTGCCGGAACGGCAAAAGGAGACTGTTTCAGGCTCCAGCACAACCGGTGTGACCGCGGCAAAAAAGCTCTTTTAGCGCCTGCAGATGGTTGAAAAAAACCAATGAAACAGGGGATTTTGGTATTTTCAGGGATACGAGAGAAAAGCTGGAACGCCCAGGTCGGAATTCGAATCCGAGTCGATTGCGTGACAGGCAATCATGATAGGCCACTACACTACCTGGGCACGTATGAACAGTTATCCCGCCTCCCGGATTCGGACCGGGGACATCGCGGTAGCCGCGCAGTTGCCTCAGACGGCAAACCATACTACAGCCGCGCACTCTACCAGGCTGAGTTAAGGCGGGGCACTGCGCTACTAATGTTAGGCAAGTTTGCTATTAAACATATCGTAACCCGGTCTTCTGCCAGAACCGGGGGACATGCTCCCGGCCGGAGCAGCAGTGCCGGTATGATGATACGAGGCAAGGATGATACGAGGGAGGGATGACACCCCGTCGTGATCGATTCAGGCTTCGTCCCGGCCGGACTGCGACAACAATGGTGCTGCACCAGGACCTGCTCAGTGCGACTCCAGGTACGCGAGGGCAGTCCGGATATCCTCCGCAATCATCTGCCGCTTCACCTTTTCGATGTTGAAGCTGTCACCGGTATGGGTATAGGAAGGGAGAAACCGTATACCGTTCTGGATATACTCCTGGCTGCGGATTTTGTAGGTCGATCCCGGGGGTATCGGGCTTTGGCCGTATTTCTCTTTATAAACGTAGTTCACGGCTTTTATGGCAAAGTCTCCCATGCAGAGGATCATTCCGACATGGGGGAACTGCTCCAGTTCAGGCTTCAGGAACCGGACCGCACATTCTTTTATCGTCTTTGCGGAGACGAGATACCCGGTCTTGCCGCATTTGATCGCTGTCGTGAGATAGATGCCCATCCTTGTCAGGTCATCATAGGTCTCAATGGCTGCCCCCGCGTCAGAAAAAGCCATTCTTGTCGTCCGGAAGAAGGCGCCATTACTGGTCCCGTAAAAAAAATCCTCCCTTTCGGCAGGTGGACACTCCGAGATCATGACAATCCTGATTTTCCCGGGATCGAGATCCGGCTGCGGGAAGATCATTCTTGTATTGACATCAGTGCAGGGACAATCGCACGTGAAGGTGTTGATTCTCATCGTTAGCCCTGGAATGTCTTTTATTTCTTATAGTAAATCTGACAGGGGGTGCCGTAAGTATTCCGCATATCCATGCATCTCGTGCATGGCCGTTAGGATCCCCATCGTCCGCGATGGTCTGGTGCAGCGATTATTTATATTGTCCGGCTGCCTATGATGTTGTATGACTGCTCGCAAGGATGTTGCGGGAGATTGTCTTCTTCACCGATAGCCATGCTCGTGGAGAAGTGACTGTTTTTGATACCACGCTCCGGGACGGAGAACAGACCCCGGGGATAGCATTCACCTTTGAACAGAAACTCGAGATCGCACGCCAGCTCTCTGCCATCGGCGTCCATGCCATCGAGGCGGGGTTCCCTGCCTCGAGCATAGCCGAGAAAGAGATGGTCTCTGCCATAAAAAAGCTCGATCTCGAGGCGAAGATCTGCGGGCTCTCCCGCATGACGAAAGCCGATGTCGACGCCTGCCTCGCCTGCGACGTCGACATGGTGCACGTGTTCATCCCGACGTCGGATATCCAGCGGGTGAACACGATCAACAAGAGCCGGGAGGAGGTCCTTGCCATCACCGCTGAAACCGTCGGGTACGTCCGCGACCATGTCGATCTCTGCATGTTCTCGGCGATGGATGCCACCCGGACGGACTGGGACTACCTCATGGATGTGTTCCGGACCGCGGCAAAAGCCGGCGCAACGATCATCAACGTGCCAGATACCGTGGGGGTCATCTCACCATCGGCTATGAAGACCCTGATCACCCGGATCGCCCGGGAGGTGGACTGCCCGATCGATGTCCATTGCCACAACGACTTCGGGCTCGCGGTCGCAAACACGATCGCCGCAGTTGAAGCGGGTGCCTCGCAGGTGCAGGTCACGGTCAACGGGCTCGGCGAACGGGCGGGGAATGCCGACCTCGCCCAGACCGTGATGATTATGGAGTCGATCTACAGGATCCGGACCGGGATCAAAAAAGAGCGCCTGGTCGAGACCTCGCGGCTCGTCTCACGGTTCTCGGGGATTACCATCCCGCCCACCCAGCCGGTCGTTGGCGAGAACGTTTTCTCGCACGAGAGCGGGATCCACTCCCACGGGGTGATCAAGAACTCCGCCACCTTCGAGCCGGGCATCATGACCCCGGAGATGGTCGGACACCGGCGCCGACTCACGCTCGGGAAGCACGTGGGCCGGCATGCCGTCCGGCAGATGCTTGCCGACGCCCATATCAGTCCCTCGGACGAACAGCTTGACCTGGTCGTCGAGAAGGTCAAGGCAATCGCGAACCGGGGCAAGCGCGTGACCGAAGCCGATCTCTACGAGATCGCGGAGAGCACGATGGGCATCGCGCTGAACCACAAGATGCTCGCGCTCGCCGATATCGCGATCATGACCGGCAACCATGTCATCCCGACCGCGAGCGTGAAGGCGACCGTGAACGGGGCCGAACATGTCTTCTCCAGCGTCGGCAATGGCCCGGTGGACGCCGCGCTCAATGCCATCCTCGGGATCGTACCGGCGAAGATCCAGCTCAAGGAGTTCAATATCGAGGCGATCTCGGGTGGGTCAGACGCCATCTGCCACGTCACCATCGCCGTCGAAGACGAGCACGGGAGGATCTTCGATGCCAGCGGGAGCGGGGACGATATCGTGCTCGCCTCGGTGGAAGCGCTCGTCAATGCGATCAACTTAACGAACCGGCAGTAACCTCCTATTTTTTCCGGCACCAGGGCTGCAGAACCCCGGCCGTAGAGGAAAAACTGCTGAAAAAAGGTTGCAGATCAGGGTTCCGACGTTTCCGTTGCGGCAGCCGTCGTGGTCCTTGCCGCAGTCGTTGTCGTCGTCACCGGGCGCAGGTCCACCTGAAGCTCGACAGTCCCCTTCGGGGCAGCCGTCGATCCGCTCTTTACCAGTTCCCCGTCCTTGTAGATCCTGACAAGCAGCTCCTCGCCGGACCCGTCAACCTTCTGGACAGCCGCCTCCACGATCCCGCCCGAGGTAGCTACCATATAGAACTTGTCACCGGTACCCCCCACTTCCTCCTGGCTCCCCGCGAGACCGGCAGTGCCTTTGTAGATATTCGGGTACGTGATCCGGATCCAGACACCGCTTGGCGGCACGAGAACCTGTGGTGTCGGCTGCGCCGTAACCGTCGTCTCGGTGGGGACGGCTGTTGTCGGGACATAGGTCCATGTGGGTGTCAGGGTCGCAGTCGGGGTTGCTGTCGGCGTTGCCGTCTCCCCGGTGCCGGCACCGTCACCAGACGAGATCGTGTTCCAGAACAGGAATCCCGCGCTCAGGATCGCCAAAATGACAAGGATCCCGACAATGATGATCGCGATCTTCCGCCATTTCGACGGCGACGCCGGGGGAAGGGGGGGAACCGACGGGGGTGCTGCGGGCGCCGGCTGCGGTTGCGCCACTGCTGCGGGTGCGGCTCCTTCGGGAGGCGTTGCAGCAGGCGCTCCTTCCGGCGATGGTGCGGCAGGCGTCACGGCATCGATGATGGACTGTGCTGCCTGGGCGATGGAGGTGGATTCGGATCCCGGAGCTGGGCGCGGCTGCTCCGGTACCGGCTCGACCGGCCTTGTGGGGGGTACGGGAGGGGCTTCCGACGTCCTCGGGACCGACCCTTCGATCAGCGGTTCGATCGACTGGATCTCCCGCTCGATGGGCCGTTCCCTGCGTTCCCCCGAAAAGATTTTCGGGGCAGCGGCTGGCATGCGCGATTCGACCGCAACCTGGGGCACCGCGGGTTCCGGTGCGGGGCCGGCCTGCTCTCCCCCGGGGGCCACCCGGGAACCGCAGCGGTTGCAGAAGACCGAATCCGGGGGCACCCGGTTCCCGCACCGCGTACAGAAGGTGCCGATCGGGAGCGATGAAGTCTCGACGGGTTTCGGGGGGAGGGAATCGGGCTCGAAGATCTTCCGTACGGCCGGCTCAGGTTCGGGTATTTTCGGGGGGATGTACTCGGGCTCGACGATCTTCCGGATGATCGGTTCCGGTTCGATACTCTTCCGCGGGGGTTCCGGCTCGGCCATCCTCCGGGCCGGCGGCTCGGGTTCGAGCGACGTCTTCATCGGGCGGGCGCCCTCGATCTCTTTCCGGACCCCCGGCTGCCGGGTGATCTCGATACGGGAGGGGGGTTGTTCACTGACTTTCTTCTTCGGTACCGTGTCGAACTTCCTCGCTTCGGGCTCAAGGGACGGGACGACTTTCCGGATCGTCTTCTGGATGGAGGATGATGTGAGTTCCTTGAGGGTTTTTACCCACTCATCCCGTTCCCGCCTGCGCCCCCCGCCGGCGGTGCGCGAGAAGGTCAGGACCAGCTGGCGGGTCTCGCCGGAGCTTGTGATGAGGGAGAGGGTGATCGTCTGGTCGCGGATCGCGTTCTCGGCGGCCGTTATATCGCCGACAGTTGCGAGGAGGATGTCCTTCTGAGGAATGAGGTTCTTCTTCCGGTCCAGCAGGATGATGCGCTTGTTGGTCAGGACTGCCTCGAACGGGATGGACTTGACAAACACATCCTGCGTTGTCAGCAGGACCTTCTCATCGCTGTGCAGCTCGGGATCACCCATGGTACCACTCTCTCTATTCTCTTTGTTCTCATCCCTATGTAATTTTTTGGCAGAGAAAGGCAGGGGGAACCAGGACCGGCCGCGCCTTCCCGGCCCCCCGGTACGCCGGAACAATGGGAGCCCCGGGAGCCGGCGACTGGTCCATTTTTACGGGGATCGTCTCCCGTGTGCTTTCGCGTAACGTAAAACCATTTGAACCGGTGCAGCACATTCTGATCCTTAACTATGAAGACGCCGATTGCACTCGTACCCGCATTCATTCTCTGCGCTGTCATCGTCACCGCGGGATGCTCCATCCTCGAGGAGCCCGCCGTCGTCACACCTGCGCCAACGGTGGTCGTGACGACCCTTGCGGCGACGCCGTCCGCGACACCGGTTGTGTCATCCCGCGAACCGTCCGCCATGGCCCTGCAGCTCGCCGACCTCCCGAAAGGGTACATTGTGCGGGAACGGGCAGACATCCCATACTCCGACGCGAGCGATTTTGCCAGGGAACAGGGATGGCAGAAAGGGTACCAGGCCTCGTTCTACCGGATGGATGCCGATAACTACGACGTCACCTCAATAACCCAGCGGATCGGGGTATACTACATCAGCAATATCAACCTCGTCGATTCGACCATGCAGATGGTCTTTGACGAGGCAGAGGACGATCTCCTTGCCCTCGCCAACGATACGGTGACTGTGACGGAACTTCCCTTCCCCGAGATCGGTTCCGACTCCACCGCGTACCGCATCTCAGAGGCAGACAATGCCTACGGGATCACGCGGTATGTCGTGATCTTCACGAAGAGTGACGTATTCGAGGCGATCGAGATGAAAGGCACGACAACCGACTTTGAGGAACTCAAGAGGATCACCGCAGAAGCTGCACGGAAAATCCCGTGATTTTTTCCGCATCCTGCAAACGACAGTTCGGATGGATACGGAATTTTTTCCAGATAGTATTTGCCGTCCCTTGAGCGTTTTCGACGGAGTGCCGATACCTATTGTTCGGTTTATCAGATAATTAGTAGTTCTGAAATAACTTAATGTTAATAATAAACTACATTTATAACGGGACAAATGCATAAAAGAGATAAACAATTACAGAGTACACTCACACCATGGGAACCTCGTTTCAGAAGAATGCGGAAAAAACATCCGGACGAAGGAGTATACGGACAGGGCTGATCGTATCCAGCCTGCTGATCGTGCTGATGTTCTTTATCCTGCCGGTTGCGGCGGCGCCGGAAGCAGGATTTACGGTATCTCCGACAAAAGGAGATGCCCCGCTCACGGTGAAGATCTCTGCCTGGTCGACAAAATCCGAATGCGACACTGACGACTGTGAATATGAATGGGACTTTGATGACGGTAATTCATCCTACGAGACAGTAAAAACGACATTCACCCACAAGTACACTAAAGAAGGAGAATACACCATCACTCTCACGGTGACCAATGATGACAGCGAAACCGATACCGCCACGAAAACCATCACCGTGAACGAGCCGGAGGACCTTGAATGCTCTTTTACTGCAACGCCCACATCGGGAGCGGCGCCCCTGACCGTCAAGTTCACCGATGACTCTGAAGGCGTCGTCGACGAATGGTACTGGGATTTCGGTGACGGAGACGACTCCGATGACGAGAACCCGTCGCATGAGTTCGAGGATGCCGACACCTACACGGTCGAGCTCACTGTCTCGAATGAGGACACCGACCAGGACGATTCCTGTACCATGAAGATCAAAGTACTGGATATCGCGAAGCCGGAGGCAGCGTTCGTGGCGTCTGCCACATCGGGAACTGCCCCGATCACCGTGACGTTCACGGATACGTCCAAGAACGATCCCACATCCTGGTTCTGGTCTTTCGGGGACGGGACGACATCCTCAACCGAGAATCCGAGCCATACCTATACGAATGCCGGGACCTACACCGTCACCCTCAAGGTGACGAATGAAGCAGGCAGTACGACCACAACCAAGTCCAGCCTGATAACCATCACTGCCGCCAAGACCCCGACACCCACCATCAAGACCACGGTCCCTACCACCCGGCCCACAACTGTTGCGACAACGGTCGCACCACCGGCACCCACTGACTCCGGCATCTCGTGGCCCATCATCGCCGTTGTTGTCATTGTCGCGGTCATTGTCGTCGGATTCCTTGTCTTGAGGAGAGGTCGCGGCGGCATGGGACGCTGGGATCTCTGAAGACAACCTTCTTTTTGTATCCTTTTTTTACCGCCCGATACCGTGATCCGCGGGTCTAACGCCTGCCGTTCGTAACCGAATTTCTTTCGGCAAACGATAGCTCCGACCGATAGGACACCCCGTCTTTTGGAAGGATTACGCCGTGGGAAAAATCCAGCCGCAAACCGCCCGGCTTGAAACCTGCCATGACGGCGCCCGCCATCGCCCGAAACGATATCATTCGTAGAAATTCCGGTCCACGACCAGCACCGGGCTCCCCAAGCGAAAAGAGTTCTTTAAAGACAAGAGGGGGGAGAAGAGGAATTCCGGCGGTGTCCAGTTCCTGCCGCCAGCCGGAATCGCCAGCCCTTTACGGGAAATCAGGTCGACGTCGTCTTCGTTGCTGTGATCGTCGGGGTTGCCGTTACGGCTGCCACGCCGACATCTGCCGAGACGGTGACCTCACCGTTTGCCTGGGTTGTCGCCCCGTTCGCGAGCTCGGCACCGTTCTTGTAGATTTTCACAACGAGTTCATGGCTCGATCCGTCTTTCTTCATCAGCGACGCCCCGACCGTACCGGATGCGTCCTCAAGTTCCCGGACATATTCACCAGACCGCTCCAGCTTGACCGTCTCGCCGTTCAGGGTATAGGTCCCCTTCCACCCGCCAAGGTAGTTTACGTACAGGGCGACTCCTTCCGCCGGGATGGTGATCGGGGCTCTCGTCTTCGCAATCGTGACGGTCGAGGCTGCATTATAGGCAAGGGTTGTTCCAGCCGTGGGTGTGGCGGAACCGCTCCCGGAACCGGAGGGCTCTCCCGTCCCGCCCAGGGACAGACCGGAGAGGAATCCCATCGCGAACCAGCCCACGACAGCGACAACAACGATGGCGACGGCTGCAACCCCGATGGTCACCAGCGTCTTCTTCGACGGGCCGGAAAACGACTTCCGTTTCGGTGCACGGGATGCAGGGGCAGGGTGGGACGGAGCAGTGTTGTGTACCGGCTTCTTCTTCCGGGAGAAGAGTCCGGAGAGGAAGCCACGTTTCTCCCGGTGGTGCGGACCGACGCGGCCGGTCTCGTAAGGGGGTTCATGGTACGGGGCAGGCTGTCGCGCCGGTTCCGCCGGGCCATGACCGGAAGCGGGCGCCATTTCGGCATTATCCTGCCGGGCACGTGAGGTCTCCACGGAAGCGGCACTCCCCGCCACTACTCCGGACCGTGCGCCGCACCGGTTACAGAACTGGGAACCGGGGGCCAGCCGGTTCCCGCACTTCGAACAGAATGTCCCGTAGGGTTGCGGTTCAGGCGCCTCCGCTTCGCGGGGGGCTGGTGCCGGGGCCGTCCGGCCCCGGGGTTCGTCCCGGAACCGGATGGTATCCTGAGGGGCCGCCTCATCCGCTGCCGGGGAGTATTCAATGATCCGCTTCCGGGGTTCCGCGGCAGGGACGGGCCGTGCGGGGGCTTTTCTCACGGGCGGGGGGATGAGGTCCCGGAGCAGGGACGCCCATTCATCGCGCTCATGCTTCCGTGTCGCCCCCTTCCGCTGGGGGAAGGTCAGGATCATCTGGCGTGTCTCGCCGCCGGCAACGATCGAGAGCGTAAGGATTGGGTCCCGGATCGCGTTCTCACCCGGTTCGGCGCGGCGGATGGTTTCCAGCACAATCTCTTTTGGCGGGATCAGGTCATCCTTCGTATCGACAAGGATGATCCTCCTGTCTGTGAGCGTCGCCTCGAAGGGGACGGATTTGACAACAACATCCGGCGTCGTGAGATATGCCTGCTCATCACTCTTCCTTCGATCATCCATGGAACCGTCACCACGCGTACGTGTATCTGTGTTGGATCAGGGGTAAGAAAGGATTTGTGGTGCACGGCCTTCCCGCCCTTTGCGATAATGACAGAGCTCAATGGCAGAACCGCCGGGTTCCAGCATCGAACCGGGCCGATATGATGAATATAAGATCTGCGGGGCGCAGACTCTGGACGGGTATGAGGTTGAACGGGCCAAAGAGAGCCAATAACCGGTCCGGCCGCGAAAAACCGGCAGGGAACCAGCCGGGGGGACTGCACTCTCTGAAGGTAGTACTTTCGCTTATCCTTATCGTTGTCGTCTTTGGAGTCTGTGGTGCCGCGGCATCGGTGACGGCGGTGGATATCCAGGAAGGTTCCCCGGCAGGGGATGTTGCCCTGAGGCAGGCGTACCTGAGCTGGCTCGCCGCACAGCAGGAGGCAGGCATGGACGCGACCATCCGGTTCATCGCAGAACGGAACGGATCGGTCGAAAAGCTCTCCTCCCTGCGGGAGGAATTCCACCGCGGCTCGGCCGGTATCCCGGCATGCAGTTCGATGGAATCGCTCAACACATCGCTCGGTACGTTCCGACAGATCACCCGGCAGTTCCAGACAGAGATCCGGGTTCAGGTCGCAGCAGGTTCCCTGACCGAAGATGACCTCGCCGCGGCAGTCTCCGCTGCGGTTGACGGGGATTTTCGCTCCCGGTCGCTGGAAGACGAATACTGGATGACCCGGATGGACTCCGAACCGGCGGCTTTCGACCGGTACATCCGGGAATCAGGGGAGACATTGTTTGCACTGAGGGGGTATGGATACGATGTTGCACCAGCACAGGAGAAGCTTGACACGATTGAGACGATGCGCCGGGAGTTTGTCGCTGCCCTCGCTTCACACGATTTCGGCACCGCCGAGACCATCCGGGAAAAAATCGAGGCCGAGGCCACCGGTTTCGAGGATTGCATAAGAGAGATCAGGGTATCCGGGGAACGGTGAGAGCTGCCCCGGCATGCCAATCTGCGCAGCAAGAGGAGTGCCAGGATACCGCCGGCGTTCCTGAATGATTTCTATTTTCACCGTACCAAACAAAATTACCAAACAAAAAGCGGATACCCCCCGTCGGCACGCGCAGAAACGTCCCCGGTTGTAATGAGGGATTCCGTCGCGGCCACCCTCGTGCCCGGCCTGCCAGCTGCCGCGTTGAGCCGGGGACTCGTGTTTATCTATGGGGCTGCGCAGATATCTGTACGAGGCAAAAGAGATGAGCGGAACGGAAGGACCGGCTCCCGCCGGAACAGAAGATTTCGAGAAGGCCGGACTGGAGCGACTGATCGCGGCCTTACAGGAGAGCGACGACCCCCATGTCCGGCGATACGTGGTGTTTCACCTCGGCAAAAACGGGGATCCCCGGTCGATCCCCCTGTTGGTTGCATCCCTTTCCGACACAGATAAAGGGGTGCGGGAGCAGGCGGCGCTGGCCCTATCCTCGATTGGGAAGAGTGCGATTGGCCCGCTGAAAAAGGCGATGGAGGACCCGAAGTGGGAGACGCGGTACCGTGCGGTTGAGGCCTTGGGAAAGATTGCCGACCGGCAGGTAATTTCTCCCCTCATCCAGGCACTGCATGACGAGCGAGACCATGTCCGGTACATGGCGGCAAAGGGCCTGCGCGATATCCAGGACTCGCAGGCCATCGAACCGCTGATCGCCCTGTTGTCCGACGAAAATGACTTCGTCCGGCTCATGGCCGTCAAAGGGCTTTCAAAAATCGGCGGGAAGAATGTCAGGGAAGCCCTCGAACTGGCGCGGGCACGGGAGAAAAACGGCCGGGTTGCCGAGGCGATCGCCGAAGCCCTGAAATAATCCGTTTTTCCCACCTCTCCCCCGTTCTTTTCAGTTTTTCCATAAATCCGGATCCGGTCTTTCCTTGGAGGGGCGCCTCCCGTCATTGCTGCCGCAATGGCAATACCCAAGTGATCCGGGGCAGAACAACATGATCATGGAGACCGGCGGACAGTACGGGAAAGCCACGTTTGCAGCGGGGTGTTTCTGGGGGGTTGAAGCCGCCTTCCGGCGCCTGAAGGGGGTTACCGCAACGAGGGTCGGCTACACGGGCGGGTCGAAACAGCATCCGACCTACGAGCAGGTGTGCAGCGGGAGGACCGGGCATGCCGAGGCGGTCGAAGTGACGTTCGATCCAACGATCCTCTCCTACGACCAGCTGCTCAATCTCTTCTGGACAATCCATGATCCGACCCAGCAGGACCGGCAGGGCCCCGATATCGGCACAAATTACCGGTCTGCAATCTTCTACCATTCACCGGAACAGAAAGCACTCGCGGAAGCCTCACGTGACCGGCTGCAGGATTCCGGAAGGTACCGGGCCAGGAGGATCGCAACGGAGATCGTCCCTGCCGGGGAGTTCTGGCCGGCCGAGGACTACCACCAGCAGTATTACGAGAAGTGCGGGCGGGGGTACTGCGCGACGCGACAGGTCGACGGATAACGGCACAGGGGAATTGCTGCGGGAAGTATAAGGGTTGAGGAATTCCCGGTGGTGAACGGGCATCTCAGCAAGGGACTTTTGCAAACGACTCCACGTACACGACCTCGCACCCTGCCGGGTATTCATCGGTGCGGGAGGTGCTCGTCGTCCTCGTGTAGGTCGACCCGCCCGGACCCTTTCCCGCGATATCGACCAGGTAGCCCCGGATATCGACACATTCCCCCGGGGTACTGCCGCGGGCAGCTGCCAGACCTGTTTCGTCAGAAAAGACGAGATGGTTGTTGGTCACGTGACTGAACCAGTACTCATCCGGAAGCATGCTGATGTATTTCGGGTACTCGACGGTCGTTGAGAGCTGGCGGTCTCCCATGGTGAAGGTGAAGTACTGCAGGTATTCCGGTTTGATCACGTCGCCGTACGCCACGGCGAGGTCCATGGGCGCAATCCGGTCGCCGCCGTTCTCTGCATATCCTTGGATGCCGACGATCTTTGCCCGGATAGTATACCGGTAGTCCGCGGTGAAGGTATATGTCCAGCCGTTCACGACGCGGGAGAAGGTGAGCGGTTTATCAAGGGCTTCCTGCGTCAGTTCTCCCTCGCCGATCCCGCCAACCGTAGGGGCAGGTTCAGCCGCACCCCCGATGAACGGGATAGCGGGGCCGGCGAACCAGTGAAAAAGGAGGAGAAGCGCGATAATGGGGACGAGGATGAGAAGCCACTGGCCAAGGGAACTGAGTCTCATTCTATTCCGCCGCCATCGATGACATCGCTGATCCGGTGTATCTGTCCCATACGTAATAAAATGCCCGTGAACGGGAAAAGCGCGGGTCAGGATTGACCCTTATTACCGGATCTTACTGCCCGGTTCGACCGGCCGCAGGGGCACCAGCAGGGATGCCGCATCCCCTGCAGCGAGGATCATCCCGTTGCTCTCGACGCCGAAGATCTTTGCCGGGGCAAGGTTCGTGACGACCACGACGTCTTTTCCAATCATCTCCTCGGGTTTGTAGAACTGCTGCATGCCGGCAACGATCTGCCGTTTCTCGGTCCCGATGTCGACGACCAGTTTTAACAGCTTGTTCGATTTATTCACCGGCTCGCAGGAGAGCACGCGGCCGGCCCTGATATCCAGTTTCTGGAATTCCTCGAGTGAAACCACGGGGATCTTCTCCGACTTCCTGTCAGCGTCACGGACGCGCTTATGGAGGAGCTCGTCCAGCTCTATCACCTTCTCCTCCTCCATGCGGGCGAAAAGTGGTCTTGGCGGCGGAATCGCACCGGTCCGGGAGGGCTTTTTCGCATCGCTGATCCGGTGGTCTGCTATCCTGTCGCTGTACCCGAGCATCGTCCAGCACTCCTGCGCCTTCTCTGGCATGACCGGCTCGATGAGGAGGGCGAGCGCATGCGCAAGCTGGGCTGCGTTCCTGATGACCTGTGCCGCAGCGGCACGGTCTGTTTTTACCAGCTTCCACGGGGCGTTGCCCTGGATATAGGTATTGCCATATGCGGCAAGGGCGAGGATTGCATCAACAGCACTCTTGAACTCGTAATCCCGCATGAAGCCGTCGACCACCGCACAGGTCTTGTCGATCTCGGCCATGATTGCGGGATCGGCACCGCCCTCCGGGATCCCGTTGAACTCCCGCTGCCCGAACTGGAGCGTGCGGTTGACGAAGTTTCCGAAGATGTTGACGACCTCGTTGTTGATCCGTTCGGCGAAGAGCTTCCAGGAGAAGTTCAGTTCCTTGGTATGGCTCGTATACGCGAGGAGGTAGTAACGGAGGTAGTCCGCGGGAAGCCCCCTGTCAAGGTAGTCCTCGTTGGTCCAGACCACGTAGCCACGGGACTTCGAGAACTTGTGATCGTCCACTTTCAGCATCCCGGACGCAACGATGGCATGCGGGACGCCGTAGCCGGCGCCGTGGAGGAGCGCCGGCCAGAAGATGCAGTGATGGTAGATGATGTCCCCACCGATGAAGTGCGTGACCCGGTTATCCCCGCACCAGTACCGTTTCCAGTCCCTGCCTGCCTTTTCTGCCCATTCCTCGGTGAACGCGATGTACCCGATCGGGGCATCCACCCAGACATAGACCACGAGGTCGTCCCGGCCCGGGAATTTTACGCCCCAGTCAAGCGTACGGGTGATGCACCAGTCGTGGAGTTCCTCCTTAATCCAGCCGATCGCGTAGTTCTTTGCGTTCGCGGTCCCCCTGACGGATTCGAGGAAGGGGAGGAGGTAAGTCTTAAAAGCCGAGAGCCGGAAGAAGAAATGCTCCTGGTCCCGGAACTCAGCCTTCGTGCCGCAGACCTTGCAGACCGGCTCTTTGATCTCCCCCGGTTCGAGGTGTTTCCCGCACCCCTGGTCGCATTCGTCGCCCCGCGCAGAGGCGCCGCAGTGGGGGCAGATCCCCTCCACGTACCGGTCCGGGAGGAACCGCCGGCATTTCGTGCAGTACGCCTGGTGGACAACCTGCGAGTAGATGTGACCCCGTGCGATCAGCTGCTTAACGATCGCCGTTGTCCGGGCATGGTTTGCAGGGTTGTCGGTCATCCCGAAATGGTCAAAGACAACCCCCATCCTCCTGAAGGTCCGGTCGAAATGCTCGTGGTACTTCTCGCTCATCTGCCGGGGAGTCACCCCGGCAGCCTCAGCGGAAACCACAATCGGCGTCCCATGGTTGTCCGATCCGCAGACAAAGACAACTTCCTCACCCGTCCGCCGCATATACCGGACATACGCGTCAGCAGGGACGTACGTCCGGAGGTGTCCGAGATGGCAGGGCCCGTTGGTGTACGGGAGACCGCAGGTGACGAGCAGGGGTGGGGCACTCATACCAGTCAGGTTAGCAGCTGATCGGTAATAAGCTGTGTTTTACGGCGCCAGCCGTCCGGGCATTGGTTATATCTCTATTCACGGATAACGCTCGATAGCGGTAATGGAACAGCCCCCGGCATTCCGGAAAGATCAGGCAGAGGCTCTGCAATGACGGCAGGAAAACAGCGCACGCTCACGACCCGGGCGTTCGGGGCAGAGCCCGGCATGCCCGACCTTTCATCCCTTGCGGACTGGGTGGCGGAACGGCGGGGATCGCGAGGGGATCTTACGACATTCCTGCTGGAACAATCCCTTGCTCCCCAGCAGGAAGCGGAAGTTGGGGTGCCTTGCGCCGGGGGAAAATTTTACCGGAACCACATCCTTGAAAGCCTCCTCGGACAGGACGGGCAGGCCATCACCGGCGAGATCGGGGTGGACCATGGAACCGTTATCGCCGACATGGCGGATCTGGTTGCGATGGCGAAGGGTGTTTCTGTCGCGATGCCTGCCCCGCACCTGCTCGGGCTCGCCGACCAGTACTTCCATGACGAAGACGAGGTTTCCCTGTCGCTGACCGGCGCCTACCGGTCCCTGATGCGGGCGATGCGGGACGCGGGATGCGGGGGGCATGTCCTCATCTGCGACCGTATCGATGAGGAGGAGGTTTCCGCGCTTGCGAAAAAGAAGGTGTTCTTCTTCCATCCCGCCCCGGCACAAGAAGATTTCGAGATCCTTCTCGAGCACCAGCAGCAGGTCGCGGTCCGGAGACAGGATCTCGGGATCGCCCTTTCCTTAACCGATGAATACGACATCTTCGGACTTGTCATCCTTGATCCGGACAGCGCCGCGATCCGGTCCGCGCTCCTCCACCGGGACTCTGAGAAGATCGTTGTCGGCGGGTACTGCACCGCGGACTGCCCTGACTACTGGAAATCCCTCGTTGCCTCGGCGGTATACCGCACCTGATCCAATCACCCCTGCGCTCTCATGCGACGAGGGCGAACGGATTTTGCGGTACCGGCGATCGGCAGGGGGAAGTCGAAAATATTACAGACTTCGTTTTCCGGCTGGACAGGACTCTAAAAAAAGGGGCGGGGTTGCCGCATCAGAGCGTCCGGGTGATTGTAGGGAAATGTATCTGGTTGTAGTAGTACTCGGTATACCCGTCGGGGAAGGTGATCGCGGTAACTTCAGGCGAGAAGTCCGGGGATGTGAGCGGCGCGTACCAGTACTGTTTCATGACGCTTTCCGCATTCGCAAGGGAGAAGCCCGGCATGGTCATGACGGTGGCTCCCTCCCGGGTGCTGACTGATGCGAGACCGGCAATCGTGATATTGGCCGAGTCCATACCGGCACTCCGGACAGAGACCGGACGGTTCAGGTTCTGCTGGAGATCCCGTTCGAGCGTCCCGCGGAGATCGGTGATCTGGAACATGACCGCCCCCTGTTCCGGGAGGGAGAGGTCGTACCGCAGGTCAACCTGGGCATCCCCGTCATCTTCGAGGTTGATGGTGAGGGTTTTCATCGTGAGTGCCTCCGCCGGGAGGACGGCGAAGGCGATCGCACAGAGACATGCGATGATGATCAACGGACTTTTCATAGGGTTTCAGAAGTACATTTCCCCTCCCTGAATATAAGGATTCAGTCAAAAACCCGTACTTTTCTAAAAAAACAGAGTGTCCTGACCACGAATCACGCCATCAGGCTTCACAGGACTCGGCAACCCTGACGAACTCGTCCATGTACCGGGTCTTCTTCAAAAGCCAGTACAGGAACCGTTCGAACACGGTAAAATTGAAGGTGCCGCCCGATGCATTCGGGTGACCGCCGCCGGAGAATTCACGGGCGATCCGGTGGCTGATCGGGGGGACGGACCGCAGGGAAAATTTCCCGTCCCTCCCGATGATCACTTCCATATCGGTATGGAGCTCGTCACGGATGAAGTGCGCTGTCTCGCTCGGGTACCCGTAGAGCGGTGCAAACGCGATCCGGTATTTTTTCCCGAGGACGGTTGCGTGGCGGAGGCTCTTTCTCATCATCGCACGCATCTCACGACGGATATCGGTAAACTGGCTCTCGATCCGTTCATCGGTGAAGATCCCCGCTGCCAGGCAGTCGCGGA
>JAKLEQ010000025.1:0-10206 GCA_022711635.1 Methanoregula sp.
CGAGACCGACCGCAGAGCCGATCGCTGCGAACAGGAATCCGATCCGTCCCGACCAGGTCTCGGTCATGGTTGAATCCCCTTTCCCGGCAGATCCTTTCCGGGATGCGGCCTGATATGGACCGGGTACATGAAACGAGATGGGCGCCGGTGGTAAAATATCTGGTGAAGCAACCGGAAGGTTTCCAGCGTTGTCATTACCCCCGGATACCAAGCTTTATCATTAGGTAAACCCTAACTAACGGTAAGGATCGGAATGACCGCACAGAGGGAACGTCTGTTCAGGATTCTGGAGCACCTGCTCCGGATCCGGAACGAATGCTCGTGCGGGATCCTTTCGGAATGCGGGCTTGCGGATATCACCGTGAAACAGGTCCGCTATTTAAAAACAATCGATGAGAACGGGGAAGTCACCTTCACCCGTCTCGCCGAGATCACCCGGATCTCGAAGCCGACAGTCACTGAGTTGATCAACCGGTTCGAACGGGCGGGCTGCGTGTACCGGGACCGGTGCCCGGATGACGCGAGAACCCGGTACATCCGGCTGACCGAGAAAGGACAGATGATCGCGCGGGCCGAAGAAGAGACCCTGCGCCGGGTCATCGACCGAATGGCGGGTGCGCTTTCCGAACACGAGATTGATCTCCTCATCGAGATCCTCGGAAAAGTCAGGTAAAAATTTTTTTCCCTGGCCAAACTGTTAGGTAAATTCTAACTAAATGATGACGATGAACGAGACTGACAAAAAGGTTGAAACGGGCGGGGATGGGCATGTTGTTCTCCCGCTCTATGGCGTGGTTCTCTTCCCCCGGGCACGTACAAAGATCCAGATCGATGCCGGCATCGGCAGCATCCTTGCTGCGGAGATGCAGCAGAGCGGCACTGCCTACGCTGCCGGACTGACGGTAAAAGGGGAGGGAGACGGGGATGGTACCGGCCCGTCCGACATCAGGGAAGATGTACTGTACAGGACCGGGAACCTGCTCCGGATCTCGTTCCTGAAGCCCTCTGATTCAGGCTATATCCTCGGAGCACACGCTGTCCGGCGCGTCGTTGCGGACTCGTTCTATACTAAGGACGGCCGGCTCGCAGCCACACTCCGGCCCTTGCCGGATGTCATGGACCTTTCGGAAGAGATGCATGCCGAACTGATCGCCGAAATCCGGAAGACGATCACCGAGATCAGCTCCGGCTTCCACGGTGCAGAACAGGTGACCGGCCCGCTCGACCAGATGGAGAATATCGACCAGATCATCGGTTTTATCACACCGTTCATGCCGGTGCCGGTTGCGGAAAAGCAGGCGCTCCTTGAGATAACCTCTGTCCGCGAACGGTCGATCACCTTTCTGGATACGCTCCTGAAACTGAAGGAAGATATCAGGTTCAAGGTTGAGATCGCACGGAAGGTATCGGAGAAGGTGAACAGGCACAACCGGGAAGCGATGCTCCGCGAGCAGCTCCGGATCATCCAGGATGAGCTCTCCGAGATGAACGGGACCGGCAACGCCGACGGGGGATACCGGGATCGCATCGAAAAGGCAGGGATGCCGGAGGACGTGAAGAAGAAGGCGCTCGAGGAGGCAAAGAAGCTGGAGATCATGGGGAGCCAGAGCCATGAAGCCCCGGTGATCCGGAACTATCTCGACCTCCTCCTCGACCTGCCGTGGAAGAATAACGATGAAAAGGAGATCGATATCGCAAAGGCAAAAGAGATCCTCGACAGCAACCATTCCGGCCTTGAGAAAGTGAAGGAGCGGATCATCCAGCACCTCGCGGTCATGAAACTGAAGCACGAGAAGCAGGGCTCGATCCTTCTCTTTGCGGGACCGCCAGGAACCGGCAAGACGAGCCTCGGGAAGAGCATTGCTGACGCGCTGGGCCGGAAGTACGTCCGGATCAGTCTCGGCGGGATCCGGGACGAGGCCGAGATCCGCGGGCACCGCCGGACCTATGTCGGCGCATTGCCGGGGCGGATCATCCAGGCCATCAAGAAGGCCGGGACCAGGAACCCGGTCTTTATCCTGGACGAGGTCGACAAGCTCGGTGTCTCCTATGCCGGGGATCCCGCTGCTGCACTCCTGGAAGTGCTCGATCCTGAGCAGAATAATACGTTCTCGGACCATTACCTCGAGGTCCCGTACGACCTCTCGGATGTCTTCTTCATCGCAACAGCAAACTCCCTTGCAACGATCCCGGCCCCGCTCCTCGACCGGATGGAGCTGATCGAGATCGATGGCTATACGAAACTCGAGAAGTTTGCGATTGCAAAAGACCACCTGCTTCCGCGGATCCTCGCAGACCACGGGCTCGATGACCGGAAACTTGTTCTCGAAGACGAGACGTTAAAGGCAATTATTGATCAGTACACCCGCGAGGCCGGTGTCCGGTGGCTGAAAAAACAGCTGGAGAAGACGGCGAGGTTCGTCTCCGAAAAGATCGTCTCAGGAAATGCCAGCCTGCCGTACATCGTGAAACCTGACATGCTCGATACCATTCTCGGGAAAGAGGTGATCCGACAGGAGAAGGTCCGGAAAGAACCGGTCCCGGGTGTTGTCACGGGTCTTGCCTGGACCCCGGTCGGCGGGGACATCCTCTTCATCGAAGGAACCTTCATGCCCGGTACCGGCAAGCTGACGCTGACCGGGCAACTCGGGGATGTGATGAAAGAGTCGGCGAACATCTCGCTCTCCCTTGCCCGGTCGCGCCTGACCGATGCGGCCGCAGGGTTCAACTTCATGACGAGCGACGTCCATATCCACGTGCCGTCCGGCTCCACACCCAAGGACGGGCCGTCAGCGGGAATCACCCTCTTTACGGCGCTCGCTTCCCTGATTACCGGCAGGACCGTGGACCCGAAACTTGCCATGACCGGGGAGATCACGCTCTCGGGAACGGTCCTCCCGGTCGGGGGCATCCGGGAGAAGGTCCTCGCGGCACACCGCGCCGGGATCACCCGCGTGATCCTGCCGAAAGAGAATAACCGGGACCTGCAGGACATTCCCGCTGATGTCCGGGGAGAACTCACGTTCGTCCTCGTCGAAACAATCGAGGAAGTTATCCGCGAAGCGCTCGCGATCGACCTCCCACCCCGCCCGATGATGGTACCGCTCGGGCACGGTTGTATTCCGGCCCATAACCTCTGAACGGGCCGCATCCACCCTCTTTTTATTCCTCGTTCACCTTAAAAAGCCCCGGCATGTCAGGAACCGACAACAATCGTCCCCCGCATCGAAGGATGGAAGGTGCAGGTGTAGCGGTATGTCCCCGGCTCGGTGAAGGTGAACCGGAAGCTCTCTCCCCGCGAAAGAGGTGGCGACGCGAAGGCGACCGGGGAACCCGTAAGAGATGCAGTGTCATGCGTGGCGCTGTCCATGTTGGTCCACGTAACGGTGGTCCCGGCCGAAACGGTCAGGGAAGAAGGACTGAATGCAAAATTCTGGATCACGACACCGGATTCAACAGCAGGTGATGCCGGAAGAGACGTCATGGGCAGGGACGTTGTCTGCGTTGTTGCCGTTGTCCCCGTCGTTGCAATTGCTACCGGCGTTGCCAGAGACGAGGTCATCGCTGGCGGGGATGTCATGGCCGGAACCGTTGTCACGGGAGATGCTGATGCTGCTGGACCAGAAGGCGAAAGGCAGCCGCCGGATGAACCGGCAAGGATCAGCAGTGCAATCGCGAATACCGTGAGCACCCGGGGATACATGTTCGGCATCGTTCCCTCCGGGTACGGGAACAGGATAAACCTGCAGATCCGGCCAGTTCCGGAGGGGTCCGATCTGCAGGGATTGGTAAAAGAACGTGACCGGTTCGAAGGAACCTGAATCGTATGAAGTCTTCCTTCAGGACTGCAGGGAAAAAGAAAAAAACCGTGTTTTCTCATCCACCGGTAACCGCATCCAACAACCCGCCAAGCTTCTGGAGACCGCCGGTGATGTTGAAGCCGGTCCCTGTCAGGGCCGAGAGGGGCATGAAGGTCTCAAAGTCTTCGGTGGTAAACACCTTCTGCTGCTGGAACGGCAGCTCGTATTCGGTTACTTTGATATCGACGAAAGCGGACCCGTTGACCTTTACCGTGAGGGATCCTTTCTGGACAAGCGATCCGAATGCCTGCAGCGCCGGAACGTTCGAGATCTCCACGGGGATCGTCACCGAGGTATTCCCGTTCTCTTTCACCTCGATCCTGCTCCGCTCGCCGTGCCCGAGATAGTGTTCCCCGTCATCAAGGTAATAGACATCGAACGCAACACGGTTCAGTGTCGCCCCGACTGCATTGGGATTGAAGATGACGACGGTCGTGTTGAACGTTATCATCTTGAGCGAGACATCGGTAAGCTCGATGTCTTTGACCGTTACGGTGGGCTGTTTGATTGGCGGCTCCATGCATCCGCAGGCAGATATCGCGGCACCAAGGATCAGGAAGACTGCGAAAAGATGAATTTTCATAAACGTCCCCGTATACAAGAATCCCGCATCTGCACCTAAAGGTATCGGAACGTTTGCGGATCGTGAGGAAGGGTGACGGATCGATCGACGTAATCCACCGCTGGCAGCTCCGGATCATCCCGGCAGTCCCTATCCCGCTGTACTGCCCGCTTTTCATCCCCCCTTGTTCTCTGAAACGCGGGAGACGATGCTCCCCCGGATATCCTTTTTTAGGTATGGAGACCATACTCCGCGTTGAGATTCCACACGTCCAGCGGGGGTGTCCCGCGGCATGCAGGGTCCCTTCGTATCCCGGATTATGCTCCTTGAACTTCTCATCGTGCTGCTTGCGCTCGCATTTACCTTTACTAACGGTTTCCAGGACGCGAGTTCGATCGGGGCGACATTCATCGCATCCCGGTCCGCGACCCCGAAGGAAGGGATGCTGCTCGTAGCATGCATGTCGTTTCTCGGCGCGATGCTTGGCGGGAGCGCGGTGGCGTTTACCCTTGCCGGCCTCGTCACGCTCTCGTCCACCGAAGAGACCCTGCTCGTCCTCATGGTTGCCCTTCTCACCGCGAGCAGCTGGAATATCGCCGCCTGGAAGTTCGCGCTTCCCTCTTCCTCTACGCACAGCCTCGTCGGAGGGCTCATCGGTGCCGGGATCTCTGCAGCCGGAACGGGAAACGTCAACTGGGGGTTTGGAGCATTCCTCTCCCCCACCCATGAACTGACCGGTGTCACCCTCGTCCTGTTCTTCTTTGTCGCCTCCGTCATGATCGGGTTCTTTGGCAGTTATGCGATGCACCGTATCACGTCAATCGCCCTGCGCAATGCTCAGAAGACGGTAAACAAAACACTCATCCGGCTCAACTGGATCGCCGCTGCAGCGATGGCGTTTTTTAACGGGGCGAACGACACCCAGAAACAGATGGGGATTATCGCGCTCGCGCTCGTTGCAGCGTCCCCGGAAGGCCTGACGGGTATTCCGTTCTGGGTGCGCCTTGCCTGTGCAGTTCTCCTCGCCGCGGGGACGATCTCGGGAGGCTGGCGGATCATGAACACGCTGGGGAACCGGATCTTCAAGATCTCTCCGGTGCATTCGTTCGACTCCCAGTTCTTCTCTGCAGCGTCTCTCGGGATATCGACCCTTGCCGGTGCTCCTGTCTCGTCAAACCAGGTCATCAGCATGTCGGTGCTGGGCGTAGGGGCTGCCGAGAACCCGAAAAAGGTCCGGTGGACCACAGGAAAGCATATCCTGATCGCAATGGCATCTACCTTTGTTGTGACCATGGCGATCGCGGCACTGCTCTACCGGATACTTGCGCCGTTCATGGGGGTCTGATCCATGGGGAACCAGCGTCCGGACAGGCTGCGGGCATGGCCGGGAGTACACGGTTTTTTCAACGGACTCTTCCCGCGGGAATACGATTTTTTGGCAATACTCAAAGACCAGGCAGACCGGACGGTTGCCGGCGTCAGTATCCTCGTCCAATGGCTCCGGACCACACCGCACCAAAACCCGAATGATCTTGTCCGGATCGAGCAGGACGTGGACGTTCTGCGGCATGCTATGGAAGAGAAACTGATCAGTTCCTTCTCCACGCCGTTCGACCGGCAGGACATCTACAGTATCTCCCGGCAGATGGACTACATCCTGAACTCCTCGAAGGAGACCGCGCTGGAGATGTACGCATTCGGCGTTGTCGCGGATCCCCCCATCCTTGCGATGGCCCAGTACCTCCATGCCGGGACGTTCAGTATCGCGGAAGCCATCAGGGTCATGAACACTGATCGTGAACGGGCTGAGGAACTGATCCGTCAGGGACGGGAAGAATATCACCGCATCGAGGATATGTACATCACGGGCATGGCAAAACTCTTCAAAACCAGCGACCCCATGGACGCGATGAAGACGCTCGAGATCTATCACCATCTCCGGTACGCGGGAAGGGCGCTGCGCGATACCCTCGACATCCTGCACAATGCCCTGATCGATCTCGCGTAACAGGAAAAATATGATGCCGGTGTTATTTATTCCCGGGCCGGCGTTGCACGAGGAAGAGGGAGGCGGCAATTCCCGTGATAAGGACCAGCAGTGTCCCCGGAAGAGGGAGACCGGCCTGTTGTGTCATCGTTACGGATTGCGTTGCCGGAAGTGTCGATGCGGCAGTCGTGTCCACGGTTGATGGCACGGCCATGGCGATGGTGGTCGTAACCGTCGTCGGTGTGGGTGAGGCGGTGAAGACGAGTGTCCTGTCCTGGGTCGAGACATGCCGCTCCGGGTTGAGGGTGTAGGATGCTCCACCCGTTATCCTGACCGAAGAATCGGGATCCTTAAGCCAGACTTCGACCGTCTTATAGGTGCTTGATCCTCCGAGATGCGCAAGGTCAACCGGTTCGGTCGAGGCATAAATGGTGAAGACCCCGGGATCGATCTCCCGCGTCAGCCGGGACGTATCCCAGCGGTAGGACCAGGTCTGGTCTGAATTGACGTCAACGATGGTAAATTCCCCTTCCGACGTACGTGCTCCCGTATCGGTCAGCGTAACACCGTTGGGATCGAGGTCTTCACCCACCATGAAGAGATACATCTCGTCGCTCGTATATGACACGCCACTGATGGTGACCGTGTCGCCCATGTATGCCTCGATCTCGGCATCGGCAGCAAGGGCGGCGGGGGCGATGATCAGGGTAAGTACACATACGATAGCAGCTGTACACGGGAACGACAGGGCGGGGGTGCGGCGATCAGACAGCATACACGATCCCGGAGTGGTGGGTGTACCATGGCTTATACGTTTGCAGGTTCGCCGGCAAAAAGATGGGGTGATGGAATCCGGACGGGCGCAAAAAAGGTTATTTCTTTACTTTGCGGATGATGGTGACATCGCCGAGGGTCGGGGCAAGCACATCGGCTTTCGACTTCTTCTCTGCATCTGCGACTGCAGATTCCAGCAGCCGGATCCCAAGAACCTTTTCGAGCTTCTTTCGCACATCCTCTTCGGGCACGAGCTCGCTTTTTTCGATCTTCTTCACCAGGAGCTCCCGCTCCATCATCTGCAGGGCGAGGTCTTTCTGGGAGAGCCCCTTCTCCTCCCGGGCGTGCCGGATCCGGGCGGCATAGTCGTCAACGATCTCGCCTTCCATGTAGTCGAACATGTCCCGTTTCCGGTATGCAGATCCTGTCGCAGGAGCAGAAACCTTCCCCCCGGATCCTGCCACAGGGGATGGGCGCCGGATGTCGGAACGTCTCGGCTGCTGGACGGCGGTGCCGTACTTTTCGCACTTGCTGCAGACCTGCAGCTCGGCACCTTCGACCCGGACGAGTTTCGCCATGCCGCGGATCGTTTCACCGCACATTTCGCACTGCATAATCTCACAAACACTTTATAGTCACCTCGTTAAAATATCTAATTGATTCGAACCATGGCGGACATTCTTCACCAGCCGCAGGATCAGAAGACACCCGAGGAGCTCTACCGGTTGTACCGGTCTCTCTCCGAACAGCTCCGCGACCAGCTGATCCAGATCGAGGCCGAGAAGCATGATCTCGAAGACCAGATGGGAAAGCGCATCCTGGATATCGAGGCCCGCAACATGGAACTCCGCGAACAGCTCCGGCAGACCGAGGCTGATAAGCGGTATATCGAGACCCAGAAGATCCGGTACGAGCGGGAGGTCCGCAAGCTCAAGAGCGAGAGCGAACAGCTGCGCAGCCCGCCGCTTATCATCGGGACAATCACTGACGTGATCGATACGGGCCGCGTGATTGTCCGGAGCAGCGCCGGTCCCCGGTTCCTCGTCCGCAGCTCCCAGAACATCAAGCAGGAGGATCTCAAGCCCGGTGTCAGGTGCACGCTCAACCAGCAGTCGCTTGCCATCATCGAACTGCTGCCGAGCAGTTTCGATGCCCAGGTTTACGGGATGGAGGTCGTTGATTCCCCGCAGGAGACGTATGCGGACATCGGCGGGCTCGAGGCCCAGATCACCGGGATAAAGGAAGCGGTCGAGCTCCCGCTCAAACGTCCCGATCTCTTCATCAGGATCGGCATCGACCCGCCCAAGGGTGTCCTGCTCCACGGACCTCCGGGCACGGGAAAGACGCTTCTCGCAAAGGCCGTCGCCCATGAGACCAACGCGAATTTCATGCGGGTCGTGGGCTCCGAGCTTGTCCAGAAATATATCGGGGAAGGCGCCCGGCTCGTACGGGAACTCTTCGACCTTGCAAAGAAGAAAGCTCCGACAATTATCTTTATCGACGAGATCGACGCCGTCGGGGCATCCCGCACCGAGGCGAACACCAGCGGCGACCGCGAGGTCCAGCGCACCCTGATGCAGCTCCTTGCCGGCATGGACGGGTTCGAGAACCGGGGAGACGTCAAGATCATCGGGGCGACGAACCGGATCGATATCCTTGACCGCGCCCTCCTCCGCCCGGGCCGGTTCGACCGTATCATCGAGATCCCGCTGCCCGATGTTGCGGGACGTCTCTCCATCTTAAAAGTCCATACCCGGTCCCTGACGATGGACGGAAGTGTCAATCTCAATGAGATTGCCGCCCTTACCGATAGCAGGAACGGTGCTGACTTAAAAGCGATCTGTATGGAGGCAGGGATGTTCGCCATCCGGAAAGATCACCCCTCTATCACCCAGCAGGACTTTATCGCAGCAATCGGGAAGGTGACAACCGACTTCAGCCGGTCCCGAATCCCCGACGTTGAAGGCACGATGTTTGCCTGAAAAATTTCTTTTTTACCCTGTTCTTTCGGGACAGGAACGGCCTGCCGTCTGGCGTCAGAGAACCCTCTCCGTGATAAAACATTCACCAAGGAACCGTCAACCTTCCTGCTTCAGGTGTTGAACGACAAAAAAGGTTACTGCGAATTTCCGCCCGGTTCTTCATCCGGAGGGAGCCCGGGTTCCTGGTCATCGAGACTGATATCCTCGACTTCGTCCTCGCGGCACCAGACCTCAATCGTCGTATCAACCCCGATAATATCCTGCTGGTACTCCTCCGGAACTGCACCGGGCGACATGACAACGGCACTGATCAACTGACCGTTTTTAAATCCGTAGAGCCGTCGGAACTTCCAGTTCGCGCCCAGGACAACTGCCCGCTCATAGTATACATCCTGGGCGAGCTGGTGGGTACAGAAAATCCCTTGTTCCAGCTCGAACAACACCTCGCGGACATACCGGCGGATATACCAGCGGAGCTCCGCGACCAGCGAGAGGGCGGAGCCAAGCGTTGCACAGGTGACCATGACCCCGCAGGGCATCTTCCTCGGGTGGTAGAAACGCAGCGCGAGCCGGCTTGTCTCGGATGAGAAGAGGGAGTGGTGGAGGTCGACGCCGTCCCGCTGGAGAAAGAGGATATTCATGGACCGTACCGGCGGTTGAAAAGGTCCGGATCAGGTGTACATCCGGCCGTCGAAGACTGCCTCGCTCATCACCTTGCGGACCGCTTCAATAAAGTCCTCTGAGCTGATCGATTCTGCATCGCGGCGGACCGCGATCATGCCCGCCTCCCGGCAGATTGCCTGGAGTTCTGCTCCGGTGGAATCTTCCGTCATTGCGGCGATATCGGCAAGATCGACACCGCAGAGCTTCATCCGGGAGGTATGGATCTTCAGGATCTCCAGCCTCCCGATCTTGTCGGGCAACGGGATCTCGATGATACGGTCGAACCGCCCGGGCCGGAGGAGTGCAGGGTCGAGCATATCAACCCGGTTCGTTGCCGCCATGATCCGCACATCTCCGCGGTTGTCGAACCCGTCCATC
>JAKLEQ010000025.1:10216-21738 GCA_022711635.1 Methanoregula sp.
ATCTCGGCAAGGAGCTGCATCAGGGTGCGCTGGACCTCGGCACTGCCGCTCGTCCCGTCATTCGTGCGCATGCTGCCCACCGCGTCAATCTCATCGATGAAGACGATCGCCGGTGCTTTCTCCCGTGCAAGCATGAAGAGCTCGCGCACAAGTCCTGCACCTTCCCCGATGAACTTATGGACAAGTTCCGAGCCCGACATCCGGATAAAGGTCGCCTTTGCCTCGTGGGCGACCGCTTTTGCGATCAGGGTTTTCCCGGTCCCGGGAGACCCGAAGAGCAGGATCCCTTTCGGCGGTTCGACCCCGATCCTCCGGAAGATCTCCGGTTTTGTCAGCGGGTACTCGACTGCTTCGCGAACCTCCTTGATCTCGTTTTCAAGTCCCCCGATATCGGAGTATGCTATTGTGGGGGATTCTTCGAGCTCCATGACCCGGACCCGGGAGTCATAGATATTGCCGATCAGCTTGACGATCGAGAGTGCGTTGTTGACGGCGACTTTGACCCCGGGCTTCAGCAGCGGGAGCAGTTCCTCGCCGGCATGGGTCAGGTATTCCTGGTTGTTGCCCTGCTGGCGCAGGTAGATCTCCCCGTTCTCAAGCACGTCGACAACAACAGCGACAAACAAGGGCATCCGTTTCAGCTGGGCATTCTCGCGCCGCAACTGAGAGTTTTCCTTATGGATGTCTTCTATCTTGAGCTTCAGATCGAGGATCGCCGCTTCCAGCTCGTTGACCTGGATCCTGAACTTGAGTTCGTCGGAACCGGGGGTATTGTGTGCAGCGCTCTCTTCCATATCACTCTTATATCTCCCTGTCCAACCATAAATTAGGTGTGATAATGATAATCGCGGGCAGGGGGATAGCACGGGGCGTCGGTTCCGGCGAACTCCTCGTAAGCACGGCCCCGATCTCGTTTCTCTCCGGGGTGGATCCGGAGACAGGCATCATTGTAGAGAAAGGGCATCCGCTGTGCGGGATGAGCGTTGCAGGAAAGGTACTTGCGTTCCCCCACGGGAAAGGCTCGACCGTTGGCTCATACATCCTGTACGCTCTCAGCCGGAACGGGCATGCCCCTGCGGCAATTGTCAACGAAGAAGCAGAGCCCATCATCGCAACCGGCGCTATCATCGGAAAGATCCCGATGATCGACCGGATTGGCCTTCCCGTCACACGGCTGAAAAACGGCACCAGTGCGACGGTGGATGGCGGGGCGGGGACGCTGGCATATGACGGCGAGCTGCTCCCCTGTATATAACCCCCGGGATCACAATACTCTTATAACGCCGGCTCAATAGTTCTCGTATGAACAAGCTCATCCTTCTCTCTGCAGTTCTCATTGCCGCGCTCGTTGCTGCAACCGGTTGCACGGGCAGCCCGGCAACGACAACGCCCGCCGCCACGACCGGCAGCGCTCCGGCCGGAACCCTGGTGCAGCAGACAAGTGTCGCTGCAGCTCTCACGACCGGCCCGGTCGATACGATGCCCGACAACCTCGCGGTCACCGTCGATGTCGGACAGAAAGAATATACCGGAAAGATCCCGGTCACCTTCCAGGGCGGCAAGGGCCAGTCCTCAACCTCGAAAGTGAGGGCATTGCTCACCCGGGTCGACGGGACAACCCAGGAAGCTTTCATCGGCACGAATAAAGGCGATATGGTGGAACTCGATGGCACACGCGGCACAGCAGGCCTCGAGGGACAGATTGACCGGGTCGAGGTCTGGGTCTCGCTGAACAACGGAAAGACCTACAAGATTGTCGATGTCCTGCGCGAGTACCGCTCCCGCGCATAACAACGTGCCCGCGACCAATCCTTTTTTTCGTTCCGGCAGACCATCCGGTATTCCATGAAGGTCCACTGGCGGCTCATCCACGCTGCGCGGAACTCCTATGCCGCACTCTATGCTGCCGGTGAATCCGCGGGGTATATCCTTCGTCCCGTGGATGCCCCGGAACCGGACGTGACCTGTTTCTCCCTCAACTCGATCAACGAACCACGGTACCGCGATGAGATCGCATCTGCTGACTGCATCACCATCGTGGGCGGGCCGCATGCGACTGCCCGGTACCAGGAGACCGTCCGGTACGCGGACTACGTGGTCGTGGGTGAGGGCGAACACACGCTTCCCCTCCTTCTCGCATCCATCGAAAACGGGGATGAACGACCCGTGCCCGGCGTCGCAACGAAAGAAGGGTACGAGCCGGCCCGGCATTCCGTGCTCCTCGATGCGTTCCCGGCATTCTCGCAGATGAAGGGTTACGTCGAAATCTCCCGGGGCTGCCCGTTCTCCTGCGGGTATTGCCAGACGCCCCGTATCTTCGGGTCCTGCATGCGGCACCGTTCTATCGACGCCATCGCGACCTATGCCAACCGGTACGAGCATGCGCGGTTCGTCAGCCCCAACGCATTCGCCTACGGATCGGACGGGATCCACCCCCGCTGGGAGAAGATCGAGCATCTCTTCAGGAGACTTTCGCACCGGATCTGGTTCGGGACATTTCCCTCCGAGGTCCGCCCTGAATTTGTCTGTGATGAAGCGCTTTCTCTCCTGAGCAGGTACTGCGCCAACACGAAACTCCATTTCGGGGCGCAATCGGGGAGCGACGATGTCCTCGCCCGGCTCCGCCGCGGGCATACGGTCAGCGATGTCGTTTCCGCGGTCGAACTCTGCCAGGAATACGGTATCACACCGGTCGTTGATTTCATCCTCGGGTTTCCGTTCGAGACCGGGTACGACCAGCACAAGACCGCGGAGATGATCGCCTGGGTCGCGGAGCGGGGTCTTGTGCACGCCCACCGGTTCCTGCCCCTGCCGGGGACCCCGCTTGAAGGGACCGTCCCCTCCCCCATCCTTCCGGAAACTGCGCACCTGTGTGGAAAACTGGCGCTTTCGGGCAGATTGACCGGTTCATGGGACGATCCGCAGGTAAGGTTTTTTTAAGGCACATCCAAACTCATAGGCATGAAAGATGTGCTTCTTATAGCAGATCTCCATGGTCAATTTGGTAAAATTGATTCATTTCTGGAATTGAATCCGGAAGCTGTCTTTATTGCAGGCGATATCACCAATATGGGCCCCGCGGAATCCATCGATGATGTTTTATCACGTATCGATGTCCCGTGTTTTGCGGTGCCCGGAAACTGCGATCCCCGCGATACTGTTGATGCACTTGAACACTCGGACGCGGTCTGCCTCCATGGTTCCCGGATAAACCTGGGGAAGATGACGATCGTTGGACTTGGCGGATCGAATCCGACTCCCTTCAACACCCCGTTTGAGATGACCGATAAACAGATCGATGACCTCCTCCACGCTGCCATGGGCAAGATGGAAAAGGCAACGCACTCCATCCTCCTCACCCATGCGCCGCCGTACGGTGCTCTCGACAAGCCGGCCGGGGAGCATGTCGGCAGCAAGAGCATCCAGCGGCATATGAGCTCCTTCGACCTCGTCTGCTGCGCTCATATCCATGAACAACGCGGAGTTACGGAAGTCGATGGCGTCAAGGTCGTCAATCCCGGACCTGCGATGGACGGGTACTGCGCGATGCTCCATTTCGGCTCCGAACCCAAGGACATCAAAATCGAGATGCTCACGCTTTAGAAAGGGCAAGTTCAAGATACGACGAGAGGATTGCCTCTCCGGTTATCCCCAGTTCTTTTTTCAGCCGGTCGATAGTTGCGAGAGCCTGTTTTTTGTCGTTCTCCGCGATGACCTCGATCTCAACAAATGTCCCGAGCCCCTCGACTTCGTCGAGCGAGATCGTTGCATCCGAAAGGGAGTAGGTCTCCCTCCATTTGTCAACCGCAGCAGTCTTCGTAAATCCCAGCCGTGAGAGAATCTGTTCGACCACTTCCCCGGATTCGACCGAGGTATTGAATTCCTCGCGTGCCTTGAGCCCGAGATCCTTAAGTTTCGCCCCCTTGTAGGTTACGACCGTGTTCCCCCCAGTGTACCGGACCCGGAGCGCTTCATCGGTCATCGCAAAGTCGCGATGAGGCGCGTTATAGTAGATATCGTGCTCATGGGTCCGGTGCAGGAAACGGGCGTTTCGCTTAAAAAGTTCTGCGCGGATAGGTCCGAGGTCGTTGACCCGGGCTTTCAGTTCGATCTCCAGCATGGAATTGCCACAGGTTTATGTGGTTCTGCTGCGATTTAATTTACTCAGGTGTATGAATGGCGATAAAAGAAGGAGATTTCATAAAGCTGAGCTATACCGGCAGTACCGCCGGCCGGATTTTTGATACGACCGATGAAGACGAGGCCAAAAAAGCCGGAATTCACTCTGGAAACGCCCTGTACGGGCCGGTCACGGTCTGCGTCGGCAGCAGGCATGTCATCGTCGGTCTTGATGAGGATCTTGTTGGCAGGAAGACGGGATACAAAGGCTCAATCACCGTCCCGCCGGAGAAGGGGTTCGGCGAGCGCGACCCAAAACGTGTCCAGTCATTCCCCAAGAATAAGTTCAAGGACAAGCCGGTCCGGGGACAGGCCATCAAGGTCGACGAGATGGGGGAAGGGACCGTTGTAGACGTCATTGGCGCCCGGGTTATTGTGGATTTCAACCCGCCCCTCGCCGGGATGACCCTTGACTACGAGTATACGATTGAAGAAGTTGTCAAGGATCCCCTTGAGCAGTTCCGGGGCCTGATCCGCCTGTATGCAGGACGCGATCTCGAGACCTCTCTCGATGACGGGAAGGTTATGGTTACCCTTCCGCCCGGCATCACGTATGATCGCCGCTGGCTCCTCTGGCGCGGCAGGATCATCCACGAAGGCTTCGAGCAGATCAAGGGAATTGAAGAGATATCTCTGGTCGAGACTTTTAAGAAACCGGACAAGAAAGAGGAAAAAGAAGAGTAAGATCGCTTCAGATTCTCTCTCCTTTTTTCCATACTTTGCTTCGCAAAACGGTAACCGTCTTCCATTTGCTGATTTCCCCGGATAGCGGGTTGTCTGCACATTTCCCTGCCACCAGTATTCCAAAATGTTCATATCCAGACTGACGGTATTATCATCCATAAAAAAAGCTGCAGGTTCATATGCCAGGACTGCCTGTCTGGAGAACGAAGGGTGGTGATATCCCCGGTCTGGTGGCGACAAGGGACATCGCCGGACTCATCCGGCTGATGGGGCATAAGGACGGCTCTGTCCGGTTGCGGGCAACGGATGCGCTGGTCTCACTGGGGAGCCTGCCGTTCGAAGCCCTGATTGCCGCGCTGGAATCCCTGGACAGTACCATCAGGATGGGGGCCGCCACGGCACTGGGATCCCTGCGCGATCCAACCGCCCTCCCTCTTCTGATTGGGCGTGCCCGCCAGGATAAAAGTGTCCCTGTACGGATGGCGGCACTGCTTGCCCTCGGGGAGATCGGCTCCGCTGCGGGAGTCCCCTGTGCCTGCGATCTGCTGAAGGACCCCAACAGGCATGTCCGGTACTGTGCTGCTGTCACCCTGACGAAACTCGGCTGGGATCCCCCCGACCGTGATGAACTCGCGTATTATTCCATCGCCCTGCAGGACTGGGGGAAGGTCAGATCACTCGGAGAGCCTGCTGCGGGGCCTCTGCGCAGAATGCTGAAGGATACCGATCCATCGACCCGTATCAGGCTGATTGACCTGTTATGCCAGACAGGTTCTCCTGAAGCAGCCGGTGGTTGCGCCCTGGCGCTCGAAGATTCCCGGGATTCTGTCCGGTATATGGGGCTCATCTCATCCATCCGCTGCGGTCTTTCCGAGGAAAGCCTCCCCCTTCTCCTCGCCCGGCGGGAACGGACCGGACCAAACCCTGCGGCAGCTGCCCTTCTGAACTTCCTTTTCCTTGGGATCGGGTACAATTACATCGGGAAATGGTGGGGATTTCTCGTCTTTATGAGTTATATGACGATCATTGTCCTTGCCCAGTTGCGGATGGGGCCGTTCCTTCCCTACCTTATCGCGTATCCCGTGACCGCCATCTTTGCCGTCCAGACGTTTTTTGAGGCAAAGAGGATTGCTGACAGCTCCGGGGTCGGATCATGATCCCGGGATTTCCGGATCCTGACCTTAAGCGGGTCGAAAAGTTCCGGGCCGAAAGGGACCTTGCCGGCCTCCTCCGGGCACTTCGGGCGCAGGACATACACGTCAGTGAGGCTGCGGCTGCGGCCCTGGAAGAGATGGCGGATGACCACACGGAATACCTCCTTTCCCGGCTTCAGACCAAGGATATCCGGCTCAAGGCAGGCATTATCGGGATTTTTTCCCGGACCAGGAACCGCCGGGCTGTCCCCCCTCTTATCGGGATGCTTTCCGATCCCGCCGGCGAGATTCGCTGGGAAGCGGCGATCGCCCTTGGCGAGATCGGAAATCCGGGTGCAATAGCGCCATTGGTCGCCGCACTCGATGACCGCGACAAATATGTCCGGTTCGGGGCTGTACGGGCCCTTGCCCGATTGGGCTGGGTGCCTGCCACGGAGAGAGAGAGGGCAGCGTATCATTCGGCACTCCAGGAGTGGGACGCAGTGAGAAATGTTGGCGTTCCTGCAATTCCGGTGCTCGGGAACCTGTTTTCCGACCGTGACCCGGTCATCCGCCTCAAGGTTGTCCGGACACTGGGAGAGATGGGTCATCAGGAAGGTGCCCCGTTGATCCTGCGGGCTCTCCGCGATGAGAACCGGGATGTCCGGTGGCAGGCAGTCCTTGCATCGGAACACTGCGGCGTCCCCATCGGCCTTGTGCCCTGCGCACTCTCGGGCCGGCCGTCCAACCGGAAAAGCCCTCTCATCGCCGGCTTCATGAACTTCATGCTTCCCGGGCTCGGGTACGGGTATCTCGGCAAATGGTGGGGGATCATGATCTTCCAGATCGATATCACGGCAACGGTCTGGCTCTTCAGACTGGGAGGAGAGACAGAGACATACCTGATCTTATTCCCGATCTATGTGATCCTCGCGATCCACGCGTGGTACCTGGCGGAGAGCATGCCGGAGGACCCGCCGTAAGAAAGCTGGAGAAGAACACCGTCCCTTTCAGCCTTTGGCGTTTCTCATGGGCTGCCAATTCCGGACCCGATTAATTTCACGCCACGCATGATTTGTTTGCAAACATTTATTATTTCTGAAAAATATGAATCACGTAATCCTGTGTAATCCTTAGGTAATACCATGGGGTTACAATTGGATTCCATGCGGCGAATGTTCCGTCCAATTGGAGATCTGTTTCTGGTCTGCACGTATCGGTAGAGAAGGGAAGGATCTCCCTTTGACGATAGCAGATAAAGTGCCGCATATTGAGGTAAGAGGACAATGGAACGAGAATGACGTTTCATTGATATCATCGAATTTTAATTCCGATTGAAGATTGGAAGGATGAAAATCGCAATTCGAAATGAGGTGTGGTAATGGTTGAAAAAAAGCGGCTCGGCAGATCCAAGGCGAAGGGGATTGAGAGAAAAACAGCAAAGAAAGAGGGCACCAAGAAGCCGGAAACAATAAAAACGTCGTCTGATCCCGAGAAGGAGATGCGGGAACCCAGGATGAATGTCGGGGCACGGAATCCCTTCATCATCGCAAAGATTAAGCTGGAACAAGATGGGCAGGATACCTCTCATCTGAAACCTGCCGAGCTAAGGGAGATGATGGAGACTGCTTTCGACGGCTTAAAATATTCGCAGATGTTTGATCCCAAATACGGTTCGCCAGTCTATTGCGGCATCTATTTTGCAACGTTAAAATACGCTGAAATCTGCCCGAAGATATATTCACAATCTCTCAGCCTGTTGCTCAAGGATCCTGCAAGGAGAGTTGGGGCGGTTCCCTGTTACTGTCCGTCAACGATAGGGGAAAATCCTCAAACAACGGTCGGTGGCAGGGGGCTCAGATATTCAACACTGTTATACAAGAACAATGGTCTTGAATTCAACGATGTCGTTCAGGGATGCCTCGCAGACTGCTGGCTCACCGCCGCACTCTCATCGGTCGCGTGGACCGAGACGAACACCACAGCAAGTGTATTTCCAAGAATACTGGCAAGATCAGCAACACCCTCTCCGACATTAAAGGTCCATCCCATCCCCATCTGGAATAAGTGTGCAACGATAACAACAAGCTCGGCATTTTTCATGGACACATCTCGGAAACACCCCTATTATTCGCATTTGAATAATACCATGGACCCGGATCCAGATGTTAATTATGAATGCTGGATGGCCTATTATGAGAAGTGTTTTGCATCGTTCTATGAACAGATAGCAAATGGGACCGGACCTGTCCCCAATGGCGAGGGTTGCCCTTATAAATTTTGGCCGATTACTGATCCGACATACAATATCCTCAACTTCAAGAGTCCATGCAAGGCGTTAAAGGAACTTTGTGGGATGGAAGCGACGATTAAGTATACAACAGACTATTTTGCACTCGGTGCAGCACGACTCGTCACTGATCTGGCCACGATCTGCAGTGGCACCCTAGGAAATGGCAAATTTATACCGACCAAAAGGCCGGTAACGACCTATACATATCTGACGAAAGATGCTGCTGCAGCTGGGAATCTGGGAACCGGTCCCGACCCTGTGTATGATAAACCTGGTATTCCCGCAAACCATGCCTTCTCCGTTCTCGGCCTGTATCAGTACAGCACCTCGAAAAAATATGTTGTCCTACGGAACCCGTGGGGATACATCGATTGCGATCCGGATAATCCAATGACGTTCAATTCGGATGTCCAGCAATATCTCGCAACAAGCCTTCCCTATATCGGTAGTACGACGTATATCAGGCAATACCTGAACGGTTATTATGGGGAAGCGATCTTCGGACTGGAAATCTCCTGCTTCATGCGGTACTTTGAGGCATTTTGCTGGGTGTCCCCTGCATGAGGAGGGAAAAGAGAGAAGAATCCCGGAAAAGGAGGCCAAGGTAAGATTATGGTGAGGAAGCACCCCCATTTCCTTATCGTTCTGTTGCTCATCACTATTGTTACCGCCACTGTTTTTTCCGTCTCCGGCGCGCCTTTGACCGGGACAATCACCCCCATCTCTGTCCAAAATATAAGCATTCACGCCAATGAGCCTGCAATATCGGGGGATCGCATCGTCTGGCGAGACGGGAATTATAATATCCACTTGTATGATATCACAACCGGTATTGAGCAGCAACTAACCCCCAGTGTATGGGGTGAGGAGAAACCTGTAATCTCCGGACATTACATTGCCTGGCAGGATGACCGTTATTACGATCCCGATGGGTACGATATCGTCCTGTATGATCTCGATACCGATGCAGGCACCCGCATTGCCGCGGGTACAGGAGAACAGACCGATCCCTCCATTGACGATGATCTTGTTGTCTGGCAGGATACCCGCAATGGAGTATCGGATATTTATCTCTACTCAATCTCTTCGGAAACAGAAACGCAGGTCACCAGTGCAAGCGGGGATCAACTGTATCCCCGAGTCTCCGGAGATCTCGTTACATGGCAGGATGCCTCAGATGTAATCAACAGGATCAATTTGTATTATTATTCCGGCAACCAGACGCCATTCCCGCCAATCGACTATGGTCTAGGAGAAGATCAGGTCACGCCAGTCGTGAATGGAGATTATCTTGCCTGGGCTGATAACCACCAGGACATGAGCTCCTACCATATCTATCGGATGGATCTTACAACCGGCGAAACTGAATATATTACTCCTGACAATGGTGACCATTATCTGGCGGACATTGACGGCACCCGTGTTGTCTGGATGGAGAACGAGGATATTTACCTGAACGACACTGCAGTTGCCGAATCAGAAACACAAATAACCCAGAGCAGCGCTGCATCAAAGGAGAATATCCGTATCTCCGGTGATCGCATCGTCTGGCGGGAATCAGACGGTACAAGCGACATGATCTACCTGTTCACCATCGGGGATGAGGAAACGTGCCCGGATGCAGACTTCACAATCTCCCCATCGCAGAGCGGTGCCGTCCCCTTCACGGTCAGCTTCACCGATACCTCAACCGATCCCCCGGGGAACCCCATATCCCACCGGACATGGGACTTCGGGGATGGCAACCATTCCAGCCTCCAGAACCCGGAGTGGACCTATGAGGTTCCGGGGAATTACGATGTCCAGCTCATTGTTGATAATCCCCTTTGCCGTAATGCAACGGAGATCGATGCTGTGTATCAAATAACGGCGGGGGCACCACCTGTTGCAGCAATTACTGTCGATATTTCATCGGGCATGGTCCCGCTGACGGTCACATTCACCGATACCTCAGCATCCGCAACCTCGTGGGACTGGGACTTCGGCGATGGTGCGACCGCTGCAACCAATCCGGCGATCCATACCTACGCCACGGGAGGAACGTTCACGGTTCATCTCGAAGATGCCAATGCATGGGGCACTTCGGAGGCGGAGACAACAATTCATGCGCTTACCGGCGCTGATGAGACCGCTTCCACCGATGTTGACGGAATTATCATCGATGACCGTTTCGGAGGCCAGTTCCTTGTCTATGACGGTACGATCCTGCCCGGTTATTCACTGCCTGAGACTTTCCTTCTCGTCTCACCTCTCCTCACCAGTCACGGTTGGCAGAATATAACTTTCCTCTCCGAAGATGGCATCGGGTTCCAGGACTTCGGGAATGATACTGTTATGGGCAATCTGACGGGAATTATTTTTAATAGTAATAATATCTTCCCGGCAGGTTTCTCAGAAGAAGTCGGGGCGCAAAGTTCGATCAATTATACTCTGGATCTGACGAGATACCCAACGACCGGAACAATGAATACCCAGGTCTGGGAGGGCGTTCTCGCTTCAGACCTTGAAAATTTCCGGATCGTCGGACATGACAGTGGATGGACCCATATTCTCGCAACCGCGTATACGATGAAATTTTCAAAAACCCACTTCTCTCCCAGTAGTCCGGCAACGTTATACTTCAGCGTCAATTCCACATGGGTCGCGGATAAGCTAGGCCGGGATCACACGTATCTGATCCGAATCGGCGATGATAACAAGGGTGAGGTCCTCCCGACAGAATACCTGTATTCTGACGCAGCCACAAATCTCGACTATTTCAAAGCGGATTCTCCCCGGGGACTGTCGACATTCGGTCTTGTTCAGCTCGAAGGGACCGGTAACCTCTTCCAGCTCATCTCCCTGAGCGTCGCGGACGAGAGCGGGACGGATGAAACCAGCCCAAAGGCATCAGGTACGCCGGAAGTAACGCTTTCCCCTCTCGTGACACCAAGTGCCATACCCACTCCAACTATGGCGGTACTGGAATTCCCCCTCGTTACGGCGGAAATTTATTCCAATCCGCAGGGCATCATTACCCAGAAATCACACCTGCAGTCTGCCGATGGTCGTGCATCCCTGACGATCGGTGAAGGGATAACCGCCCTCGATCCCGGTGGAAGCCCTCTCGCTGCAATCTCCATCGGTCCTCCCGCAATATCGGATATCAGCAGGACTTCTCCGGACTCCTACCGGTACAGTGGGATTGGATACAACCTCGGTCCTGACGGTGCGACATTTTCTCCCCCGGTAAA
>JAKLEQ010000026.1 GCA_022711635.1 Methanoregula sp.
TCACCCCGCTGGAGCCCGAGGAGATCGCACGCCTCGCCCCGGTCCTTGACGACGTGCTGGACCGGATCGACCGGGTCACCCACCAGATCTGTACCTACGAGCTGGGACCGGCAGGAGACGCGCTCAAGGAGTTTTCCTACCTTATCATGCTCACGGCAACCGAGATCCGGCATGCGATCTCCGGCCTTGCCGAGCCCGGGGCACCGGAACATATCCGTTCCCACGCCTCGGAGATCAACCGGCTCTATAACCTCGCAATCGAGCTCCAGTCCCGGGCAGTCCTCGACCTCTTCAAGACAAAAGACCTGCTCCTCATCATCAAGCTCAAGGACATCTATGAAGGGCTCGGTCTTGTGATGGAGAAGTGTAACGATGTCGGCCATGCTCTCAACGACATCTCCCTCTCCCATTCCTGAACGCCATGGAGCCTCTCATCCTTTTCGGGATCATCCTTGCGCTTGCCCTCAACTTCGTCAACGGCCTCAACGACGCATCCCATTCAATTGCGACCGTGGTTGCAACCCGGGCGCTCTCCCCGTTAAAAGCCACGCTTCTTACGGGTATCTGCAACCTGCTCGGGCCCTTCGTCTTCACGACCGCGGTCGCGTATACCATTGGGACCGAAATCATCAGGCCTGGTTCCTTAAGCCCGCTTGCGATTGTCGTTGCGATGATGGTGTCCATCGCACTTGTCTTTGTCGCGACACGCTCCGGACTCCCGATCTCCAGCAGCCATGCCCTGGTGGGAGCCATCCTCGGGGCCGGGATCGCGGCATCGGGTCTGCAGGCGGTCGTACTCCCTTCCGTCTCTTCCGTAGAGACAGTCATTGCCGGCGGGATGGCAGGTGCAGTAACCGGTTTTGCCGTCCTCTTCCTTGTCACCGGACTCCTCAACGGCGACCGGACCCTGGGCGGGATCATCGGAGCGGTCTGGGGCATTGCATTCGCAATCCCCCTCCTCATGATCACCGGCCTCCTCCATCTCTCCGGCATCCTCGCCATCGTCCTCTTCATATTCATCTCACCGGTTCTTGGCGGTGCAACGGCGTTTTTATTCGACATCCTCGTATCGCACGCGTTCCGCCACTCGCGGCAGAACCGGATGAAACGGATCTTCCAGCCCCTCCATGTTGCAGCAAGCCTCGTCCAGGCGACCGGCCACGGGGCGAATGACGGCCAGCACGCGGTCGGCATCATCACGGCACTGCTCCTTTCTGCAGGAATGCTTGCCGCGTTCGAGGTGCCCGCGTGGGTTGTCCTCGCTTCCGCGATTGCGATCGGGCTCGGCACCTGTTTTGGGGGGTGGCAGGTCGTTGACAAGATGGCAAAGGAGATAACCCGTATCCGGCCGTACCAGGGATTCTGCGCGGCGACGACCGGCAGCGGTGTGCTCTCCCTTGTCACGCTCTACGGGATCCCGGTCTCGTCGACCCACGTCATCAGTGGGGCGATTGTCGGCGTGGGGGCAACACGGGGGAAGAACGCGGTCCGCTGGGACGTTGTTCGGGAGATGATGACTGCATGGGTCGTGACGATCCCAATCAGCCTCGCCTGTGCATTTGCGGGGTACCTGGTCGCCGCCCTCATCCTCCCCGCACTCGCGTGAAGATCAAAAACGCCATCTTTTTACCCTCTCATTCAAGAATAACAAGAGATCGGCATGGGATTGCGCGAGTTACTGATACCGCAAGACAGGGCTTTTTTCGATTTGTTCGAACAACAGGCGTCCATTGTTGCGGAGGCGGCGTCAAAACTCGTCGACCTGACGGAAGATTTTGCGAATGTCAGGGAAAAACGCCAGAGTATCGAGGCGCTCGAGCACAAGGGGGACCAGGTGACCCATAACATTTACGAGCAGCTGAACCGGACCTTCATCACTCCCCTCGAACCCGAGGAGATCTCGCGCCTTGCCTCGACCCTGGACGAGGTGCTCGATGATATCGACGGATCAGCAGAGAAGATGCTCTATTACGGGATCTCAGAAACCGATTCGCACATGATCGAGCTCGCCAAGCTCATCTCCCTGCAGGCCCTCGAGATCGAGGGTGCGGTGAAAGGGATCCGGAAACTGAAGGATCCCCGCCTTGTCGAAGAACGCTGCATCGAGGTGAACCGTCTCGAGAACCTTGCCGATGATGTGCTCGCCCATGCCGTCACCGACCTGTTCCGGACAGAGAATGCGGTCGCAATCATCAAACTCAAGGACATCTACGAAGAACTGGAGCAGGCGACCGACAACTGCGAGGATGTGGCAAACGTCCTTTCAGATATCGCGATCCGGCATTCATAGCACGAGAACAGCCCCGCGAAGGGACGTTTCCAGATTAAGGGGAAGCCGCAATGATCGAAGCCACGTGGGAACTGATTGTTGTTATCATCGGAATAGCGCTTGTCTTCGATTTCACGAACGGATTCCATGACTCTGCGAATTCAATCTCAACCGTTGTATCAACAAAAGTCCTCTCCCCCCGAAGAGCCGTCCTCTTCGCAGCGTTCTTCAACTTTGCCGCTGCGTTTGGCTTCGGGGTTGCGGTCGCGAGCACGATCAGCAAGATTATCCAGCTGGAGATCGTCCCGACGGCAGTGATCCCCTACATTGTCCTGGGGGCTCTCCTGGGGGCGATCTCATGGAACCTGATCACCTGGTTCTTCGGCCTTCCCACCTCCTCATCGCATGCCCTGATCGGGGGAATGAGCGGGGCCGGGATCGCCGCGGCCGGGCTTGCCGCAATCAAGTGGTCGACGGTCGAACTCGTTGCAATCTTCATGATCGTCTCACCGGTAATCGGGCTTGCCTGCGGGTTCCTGTTCATGGTCCTCGTCCTGAATCTGACGAAAAATGCCAGCAAGGCCTCGGCGGAACGGTATTTCAAAAAACTCCAGCTCTTCTCTGCGGCTTCCTACAGTTTCAGCCACGGGACCAACGATGCCCAGAAGACCATGGGGATCATCCTTCCGCTGCTCTTTGCCATCGGGTACGCCGGGGTAGGCACGGACCCCAACCACCTGATCGTCCCGACCTGGGTCATCCTGATCTCCTACGCAGCAATCGCACTCGGCACCCTCTCCGGCGGCTGGCGGATCGTGAAGACCATGGGATACAAGATCACGAAACTCCGTCCGGTCCACGGCTTTGCCGCGGAGACGGCGGGGGCGGCGACGATCCTCGGTGCGTCGGCAGCAGGGATACCGGTGAGTACGACGCACATCATCTGCACGTCGATCATGGGTGTCGGATCCACGATGGGGACGAGCACCGTGAAATGGGGGGTTGCGCGCAGCATCGTCCTCGCGTGGGTCCTGACCATCCCCATCAGTGCCCTGATCGGGTATATTGCGTTCTCGGTGATCCGGATCTTCATCGGGTACTAAAAAGACGGGAAAACTTAAAGAACGGATCTCATGGGGACGACTTCTCTGGCGAGATCGTGCGGAAATACCGGCAGTATGCAGAGATCGGGCACCGTTCGCAGGCAGGCTTCCTCGCGGTGCAGCATGCCCTGCCGTGGGCGATCAGGATATCGGTTACGTCCCCCCACGCGTCTTTTGGGAAGATCTTCATGAGATCCCGCTCGATGACGGCGACATTATCCGTGTCGGAAAACCCGATCCTCTGCGCAAGCCTCCGGACATGGGTGTCGACCGCGATCCCCTCGTTCCTGCCGAGTGCATGGTAGAGGACGATGTTCGCCGTCTTGCGCCCGACGCCGGGGATGGTTAAGAGTTCCTCCATCGTCTGTGGTACCGTTCCCCCGAACCGCGATATGATCGCATCCGATGCAGCGATGATGTTCTTTGCCTTCGCATGGTAGTACCCGAGACTGTGGATGATCGCCTCCACGTCCCGGGTTGTTGCTTTCGAGAGTTTCTCCGGTGTCGGGTACGTTGAAAAGAGGGCCGGCTTCACCTTCAGGACGGCACGATCCGTGGTCTGTGCGGAGAGGATCGTGAGGACAAGAACCTCGAAGGGTGTCCCGCGGCAGACGGTTTCCGGGGATTCCCGTGCATTCGGGTACTTCGCGAGGAGAAGAGCATAGATCTGCCGGGCGTCCTTTCTATTCATCGCATGGGGTAGGGCGGATTCGAACCGCCGTCAAAGCGTCCCAAACGCTCTAGGATGGACCAGGCTACCCTACTACCCCGTCCCTACAGTATTGAGAGCGGCGCTAAAAATATCTGCTGGAAAAGAAAGCTAAAAAAGGTTCAGAGCGGCAGCGGCCGGACCTTCTTCGCAGCGACGACCGATCCCCTGTACTTCCCCTCCATAACCGCGAGCCGGAGATTCTCCGGGTCCGTGCCGTCGAGAACGACCAGCGGGATGCCGCTGCGTTCGACCACGCGTGCGGCAATCACGTCGAGCACGGTGTTGAGGCCGGCGGTCAGCTGGTCCTTGCCGACAATCTCCAGGAGCTGCCGGGGCGTGAGGTAATCATACCGGGTCGCGGAGGGGTCCTTCTTCGGGTCGGCCGAGTAGATACCGTCGACGGAGGTGACGTTGATGAAGACATCGGCACGGACCCGCTCGGCAAGGACCGCAGCGACGGCGTCGGTCGTCTGGCCGGGGGTGATCCCGCCCATGACCACGCATTTCTTGTGCTCCGCGAACTTCTTTGCCTCCGCGTGGCTCTCGGCAACTTTCGGGTACACCGCATCGCCCATCGCGGCAACGAGCACGGTGGCGTTGAGCCGGGTTACGAGGATCCCGATCTCATCCGCGGTCCCTTCGTCGATCGCGAGCGCCCGTACCGCCTCAATATATCTTCGCGCCTCCCCCCCGCCGCCAACGACAACGAAGAGCTGGTGCCCGCGGGCAATCTCCGCAAGCACCGGGACGTACTGCCGGATCCTGTTCTTCTCAACCGACGGGATCAGGATCGAGCCGCCCAGAGAGATGACGATCTTCTTCATTGCACTAGTTTTTGTACCCGGTTGTCATATAGAGTTGCTGACCATGAACTACTGTCCTGTCTGCAAGAGCTCCGATATCTTCCCGGTTGCCGGGGGGTATCTCGGGCAGGTCTACGTGTGCAAGAACTGTAAATACCGCGGGTCATTTATACTGGAAGCCGATGAAAAGGAAGATGATCGGGAAGAATTGTGAAGGAGCCGTCCTTGAACCCGCTTCATGAAGCATTGCAATATACGAAAGGCGAAAACCTTACGGTGAAGTGTTCGATCTGCAACCACCGGTGCACGATTGCTGAGGGAAAGCACGGGATCTGCGGAGTCCGGGTAAACCACGGCGGGACACTCTATGGGATAACCTACGGGAAGATCAGCGCAGAAGCAGTCGACCCAATCGAGAAGAAACCGCTCTTCCACTACCTTCCCGGGACACTCTCCTACTCGCTCGGCAGCGTCGGCTGCAACTTCCGGTGCGAGCACTGCCAGAACTGGCATATCTCCAAAGCGGAGGCAGATGCCGCAATGCTCCGGAACCTTTCGCCGGAAGCGGGTGTGGACCATGCACTTTCAAGCGGGAGCGCGAGTATCTCATGGACGTACAACGAGCCGACGATCTGGCATGAATATACACTGGATATGGGGACACTCGCACGGAAGAAGGGTCTTGGGACGGTTTATGTCACGAACGGGTACATCACGGAAGAGGCACTAACCGAACTCTCCTCCATGCTGCAGGCGTTCCGGGTCGACCTGAAGGCGTTTTCCGATGATTTTTACCGGAAGATCTGCGGGGCGCACCTCCAGCCGGTGCTGGATTCGGCAGCACGGGCAAAGGAGCTGAAGATGCACGTCGAGACCGTGACCCTCGTCATCCCCGGGCTCAACGACAGCATGGAGGAGATGGAGGGGCTGATCCGCTGGGTGATCGAACACCTTGGGCCGGAGACCCCCATGCACTTTTCACGGTTCCACCCGGACTACAAGATGACCGACCGCCCCGCGACCCCGGTCGCAACCCTTGAGAAGATCTACCGGAGGGCGAAGGAAATGGGCCTCCGGTTCCCGTATCTCGGGAACGTGTATAACCACCAGTACGAGAATACCTTTTGCCCGCAATGCGGCTCCGTGCTCATCGAACGGCAGGGATTTGCCAGCCGGATCCGGATGCTCGATGGGACGCACTGTAAAAAATGCGGGGAGCAGATCGAGCTGATTACCGATGTCCCCTGATCCGGGCGAAGAGCGGCGTTTTCTTACCGACCGGATGCTCGGTCCGCTCTGCCGGTATCTCCGGTTCATGGGGTACGATACGATGAGCGCCAACAGTCGTTCTCCCGGTAACACCCGGGAAGATACCGAGCTCCTGAAGATCTCCAGGAAGGAACGCCGTCTCCTCCTGACCCGGGACCAGGAGCTTGCTTCACGGGCCGGTGCGGGAGGTGTCCTCGTCCGGTCGGAAGACCTCGATGACCAGGTGCGGCAACTTACCGGGCTCCGCCTCATCCATCCGACGCTGAAGCTGACGCGCTGTTCCCGCTGCAATGCAATACTCGCACCGGCAACGAAGGAAGAGGTTACGAGGGCGGACTATGCCCCCTCCGTTAAGGAAGGTCTCGCATTCTTCACCTGCCCCGCCTGCAACCGCCTCTACTGGTACGGGTCGCACACGCGGCGCCTGCAGGAACGGGTCGGGAAATTCTCAGATCTCCCGCATGAGGGCTGAGTAGAAGGGATCGATCGCATCGCGTTCGATCCACGGGCGGTGCCCGCAGTTCTTCAGGGTGATGCACCGGAAAGTCGTGAGCACCTTTGAGAGGGGCTCCCGCACCCCGTCGACCGGGTGGGGATCGTAGTCGCCGTGGATCGCAACAACCGGGCAGGTGATCGCTTTCCCCGCGGAAAGGAGTGACCCGGACTGGCGGAGCCTGCGCACCTCGTCCCAGATCTGCCGGAAGATATCGTACTGGCAGTGGATCATCTCATCCTCCATATGGACCGGGTTGAGCGTATCGGCTTCTGCCATGAGCTTTCCGAACTGACAAAAGACGTCGTGTTTGTCAATTGTCGCCGGATCCGCGAGGAGGCGTTCGAGCTCCGCGGCCTTTACCCGCTGCTCCGGGCTCAGCCGCGAGAGCCGGGTCTCGGGAATTTTAAGTGCGTACTGCTCTTCGAACGGGGCGCAGCCGATCAAAACCAGTTTCCGTGCGAGGTCCGGGTACCGTGCGGTGCACAGGTATGCAAGGATTGCCCCGTACGAGAACCCGATGAGGGTGCAGGGAACTGCGTCCTCATTTTGGAGGACATCCCGGAGCTCCTGTACCTGGCCTTCAAGCGTGCGGGCTGTCTGGAACGGTTCGAGCACGCCGCAGGCAGATGAGAGTTCCCTGGCGACCGGTGCCACCTCGCCTGGGGCGCCCGGCCCCCCGTGGATCACCGCAACCCCGTAGGGCCCCTGCCCCCATCTCCGGATCGGTCCCATCGTACTATCCCGTTTACCCTGCCATTGTATAAAGAATCGCGCCGGATCAGGGGTAAAACGGGCGGCAATTTCCGGATCAGTCCCTTACCGATCCCGCGCCTTGCGCATCAGGGCGAGGAGCCCGGCCAGGATCTGTTTCGGTGAAGGGGGATTACCCGGAATCTTCATATCCACCGGCAGGACGGCATCGGCACCACCGAGGACCGCATAGGTCCCGCGGTAGATCCCACCGTCGCAGGCGTCATCGCCGACCGCGACAACAAACTTGGGTGACGGCATGGCGTCGTAGGTCTCCTTCACGGCCCCGGCCATGTTGAGGGTGACCGCCCCGGTCACGATCAGGACATCGGCATGCCGGGGGGAGGCGACGAACGATATGCCGAACCGTTCGATATCGTAGAATGCATTATTGAGGTTGTTGATCTCGATCTCAGTGGCGTTGTCGCTGCCGGAATCCAGCTCCCGGATCGCGATGCTTCCGCTGAAAACCGCGTCGGCCTCGCTTTTTAACTCGCTCCCGATCGCTTCGATCTCGGGATCGGTTGCCGGGACGTCTTCTGTCACCTTTTTTTTCAGCATGCAGGAAAATGCGTTGACCATGGTCGTTCCTCACAGGTCCGTCCCCGCATAGGAGAGGTTCAGGCTTTTGTTGATGAGCGGGAAGTCGGCGATGATGTTTCCAAGAACCGCGTGCTCGATCGCCTGCCAGTTGCAGAACGATGCTGTCCGTACCTTGTACCGGTCGACGACTCCGTTACGGATCCTGACAAAGGCGAGGTTCTGTCCGCGGGGTGCTTCGACAAGAGTGAGCGCGTACCCGTCGCGGACCGGCTTCTCCGTCCGGACCTCTCCTGCCGGCACCGTGTGGATGATGCGGAGGATCAGGTCTATGGAGTCCATGATCTCCGCTGCACGGACCGTGAACCGGGAGAGAACGTCGCCATCGGACAACGGGTGCACCGACGGGGCATGCCCTGCGTAGACCCCGTAGGGTCTGTCGGTACGGACATCAGCCCGGCTCCCGGAGGCCCGGGCAACCGGGCCGGTGATGTTCAGCGGCAGGAGGAGGGACTGCTTCAGCACACCGGTTCCCGTGAACCGGTCGACGACCGAGGCGGTCGAGAGGACGATCCGAAGGCCGATCCGGTACCGCTTCCGGAATTCGGTGAGGAACGTTTCGAGCGAGGCGAGAGTTTCCGGTGAAATATCCCGGGCAAGGCCACCGGGGACGATCATCCCGCGGAGGAACCGTGACCCGGAGAGGGACGCGTTCTGGCGGAACACCTCTTCACGGAGCACCGAGAACTGGCTCGCGCCGAGAGGGAACGCGACATCGGTGAGCATGCCTGCCTGGTCCCCGAGATGGGAGCAGATCCGCTCCATCTCCATAAGGATGGTTCGGATATACCAGGCACGGTCGGGGACCGCGATGCCGGTAATCCTCTCGACACCCATGCAGAATACTGCTGCATTTGCAACCGATTCGTCGCCGCTGACCGCCTCCGCGACCCGGACGCAGTCTTTGGGGTCCTTTCCCTCTGCCAGTTTCTCGATCCCCCGGTGCTTGTAGAACATCCGGATCTCGAGGTTGAAGATTGTCTCCCCGATCACCGAGAACCGGAAGTGACCGGGCTCGATGATGCCGGCATGGACCGGGCCGACCGGCACCTGGTATACCCCCTCCCCCAGGACTGTCCGGAAGGGGTATTCGTCCCCGGAACCGTCGCCCGGTTTCGGCACGATCGGCGCATTGCGGAATGATTTTTTCAGCGGGTGGAACCCGTCAGGATAGGCCTCGTGGAAGAGGAGCCGGCGGGTATCGGGCGCGCCGGTAAAAACATTACCGAACCCGTCCCGGCACTCGCGCTCGAACCATGAGGCAGAGGGGAACCGTAGTGCGAGGGAAGGGACCGGTGTGTCAGCATCCGTGACGAGGACAAGAACCCCGCCTCTCTTCTCGAAGACATACAAAAGACTCGTCGTATGGGTAGGGACGAGGTCTTCGGCGCAGAACATGCTGATGAGGGCATATTCACGGACCGCGAGGATCCCGGCAAGCTTTTCGAACTCCTCCCTGCTAACAACGAGATAGAACTCGCCGGCGGGGCCGCACACCAGGCGGTCGGGCGGGACAACTGCGCCCGTGATCCCGCGCAGCTGGTGTTCATGGTCTGAGGTTATGGGCGCCATCAGAATCCCAGCTCCGTTACCATCTGGCTGAAGAACACGATCTCTCCGCCGGGAAGGAAGATACCCATGGCAATGATGAGGACAAGCAGGATAACGACCGGGATCTTCATCCCGCCCGGCGTACGGTATGGCTCGTTCAGGGGGCTGTCGCCCGGCTGCGAGACCCGGGTGAACGCGGTGATGACGAAATACCCGAGCCCGGCAGCCGCAACGAAGAGCAGGACAAGGAGTATAAAGAGGACCTCCATCGAAACGGTTCCCACCTGCAGGAGAATGAAGAGCTTGGAGAAGAAGACCGGGGAGAAGGGCAGGCCGATGATGGCGAGCCCCCCGATGAGGATCCCCCACGCTGCAAGGGGCTGGAGGGAGAAGACATCCCGGATCTCGTCGGGGGCATCGCCCGAGAACCGGCTGTGGTACTGGCGGTGGAGGATGCCGGCAGAGAAGAAGAGCGATGCCTTGGTGAAGGAATGCGCCATGACATGGAAGAGCACCCAGAAGATTGCGACCGGCGTTGCAACCGCGATGCCGACAAGCATGAGGCCCATGTTCTCGATGCTTGAAAACGCGATCAGCTTCTTGAGATTCTTCTGCGGAAGCATCGAGACTGCAGCGATGCCGATGGTCAGCGCGCCAAAGAGGACCAGCATCGTCGATACCGCCGGCATGGCGTTTGTCCTGTGGACGAGGGCAACCATCCGCAGGATTGCATAGATGCCAACGTTCAGGAGGACGGCGGAGAGGACGGCACTGACGGCGGACGGGGCCTTTGCATGGGCCTCGGGGAGCCACGTGTGGAAGGGGAAGATGCCGGACTTTGCGGCAAAGCCGATGAAGACGAGGGCAAACGACGCAAGCATCATCTCCGCGGGGAACTCCGGCGCGTGGGCAAGGAGGACTGTCCAGTTCAGGCTCCCCTCGCCGAGCGCTGAGCGCGACGTCTCGAAGAGGAAGATGTACCCGACAAACGAGAGGAGCATGGATGTGGAGGCGATGAAGATATACTTCAGTGCTGCATCGATGTTCTCCCGCGCGGCGAGGATCGCGACCAGCATCGCCGAGGCGATCGTGGTCATCTCGGCGAAGATCCAGAAGAGCGCGAGATTGTCGGCAAAGAATGCAAGGACGATGATGAGGAGGAGCAGGCTCCAGAGCGTGTAGAAGAGCTTCTGGCTCCCCTTTTCCAGTTCCCCGGAAGAGAGCAGGCTTTCAACGTACCCCCCGGCATAGACCGCGGCAAGGGTGAAGATGACGGATGCGATCAGGACCTCGAAAGCGGCAAGGTGGTCGATGAAGAAGTACTGGTTGCCAACGAGGAATGTTCCCACCGGGATATCCATCGCTGCGAGGATCGCTGCGGTGATGATCGTGAAGATAAGGCCGTGGGCGATCGAAACGGCATTCATCTGGCGGTTGGTCTTTGAGAGGGCAATCAGCCCGATGCAGGCGAGGGTAACAAGCCCGAGTGCCAGGAGGATCATGGCACATCCTCCGTCCCTTCCCACAGGTAGAACCGGTGGAGGCGGTTGTGGTACTCCTCCAGCGTCGAGTCGATCCCAACAGTCAGGATCGCCGTCAGGATGACGAGGATGATCAGGTCGATGACGATCAGGAACTCGATGATGAACGGGAGCTCGGTTACAAACATCCCGAACAGGAGGACCCCGTTCTCCATGGTGAGATACCCGAGGACCTTCGTTATCGCCCGTTTCCGGCTGAACGTGACCATCATGCCCATGAGCACGAGCGAGAGGCCCACGACTGCGCCGAAGAAGAAGAGCGTCGGTTTCCCCGAAACGTTTGGCATGATGCTGGAGAGCGCCATGTAGATGACGAGCATGAGCGCCATGGAGAGAAAGAGCGATGTTGTAGGATTGAGGTAGTGGAACTCGATATCGCGCTTGATCCGGATCCGTTCCTGGATGGTAGCAATGAAGTACGGGATGATGAGGACCTTGCTTGCAAAGGTGACGAGCGCGATCCCGAGAAGGACGACCGCCCCCTCAATGGTGTACAGGCACAGGGCTATCCCGACAAGGGTTGCCGACTGGAGGGCGTAGACCGAGACGAGCGAGAGGAGGTTTCTCGTGGAGATGATGTATGCTGCCGTGATAATGACGCCGGCGAACAGGATCCGGATGATACTTTCGACAAGAGCCGCGTCCATCATGCAAACACCTCGATGATGATCGTCAGGGTTGAGAAGAAGAATGCCATGACAAACAATGACGGGAGCCGGAAGAACCGCATCTTTGCCATCGATGACTCGAAGATCCCGACGATCCCGCTGAGCACGGCCCCCTTGATGAGGAAGAGGAGGAGTGCGGCGAGCACCCCGGCAACGGAGAATGTCGTTACGAGACCGAACGGCAGGACGAGGTTGATGAGGAGGGCGGACAGGACGGTGAACTTGACCGCCGCCGCAAGCTCCATCAGTGCGAGGTTCTTTCCGGAGAGTTCGAGGATCATCCCTTCATGGATCATCGTCAGTTCAAGGTGCGTCTCCGGGTTGTCGATCGGTATCCGTGCGGTCTCGACAATCAGGATGATGAAGAGCGAGATTGCCAGCAGGATGAGCGTTGGCGTGACCGGAAAGGCGGAGGCTGCGCTGATAACGAACATATCGAAGATGTTGAGGGATGCAAAGACGAATGCGAGCGCGGCAAAGACAATGATCGTCACCGGCTCGATGACCGCGGCAAGGCTCATCTCCCGGGAGCTGCCCATCCCGCCGAACGGGCTCCCGGCATCGAGCCCGGTGAGGGCCATGAAGAACCGGGCGAGCGCGAAGAGGTAGAGAAAGAGGATGATGTTCCCGATCCCGCCGACAGGTGCCGGGACGTACGCAAGCGGGACAAAGAGCGCGGCAACAAGGATGGCGGCGAGAGTGATGGAGGGGGCAACCCGGGTCACCCGCGAGGAATTCGGTGAATAGATCACCTCTTTCCGGAACAATTTTGCCAGGTTTGCATACGTCTGGAAGGGGGACGGCCCCTGCCGGCCCTGCGTCCATGCCTTGACTTTCTTAATCAGGCTCATGTACAGGGGAGCGATCGCAAGAACTGCGAGCGCATTGATGACACAGTACGCAACAAATTCCCCGTTCATGCTGACCACCCGAGAAAGACGATGATGGCGACAACGGTCACAAAGACGTAGAGCAGGTAGGTATCGAGGCACCCGTTCTGGAACCGGGCGATCGCTGCCGAGGTCCGGCACGCAGCCTTTGCGATGGGGATATAGAGGTACTCCTCGAAGACTTTTATGAGGTCTATGCCGGCAATGCCGTCGGAGAAAAGGCATTCTTTCGCGTCATAAAAGTGCCGGACGTTCTTCTTTTTTGTGCGGTAGACCGATGAGAAGATCGTGACGATGGGCTCGGAGAACCCGAATCCCGTGTATTCCGATCCGGGTTTCTGGGCAGATGCCCCGCAGCCCCATGTCGGGCTCACCCGGTGTGCATGCGGGGTGGTGAAGTACAGGAAACCATAAACGAGCACCGTTGTGCCGCAGAGGAGGACGCCGACAAGGAACATGTCGGGGAGGGGGAGGTTAAACCCTGCAAGCGAGAAGATCTGGAACGAAAAGATACCGAGAATGATGCAGCCGGCGGCAAGGATCGCCGGCCCGACGATCATCAGGGATGATACCTCCGTTGCATCTTCACTCTCCGGGGACCGGGGGAGGGCAAGGAAGACAGAACCGAAGGCCTTGACAAAGCATGCAGCAGAGAGTGCGCTTGTCAGGGCGAAGAGGGCGAGCGTTACAAACAGGAGCACTTTTACGAACGGGTCGACGAGGGGGATCGAGGAGAACATCGCGACAAAGATCATCAGTTCGCTCACGAATCCGTTGAGCGGCGGGAGGGCGGCGATCGCGGCAGCCCCAATAAAGAAAAGCGCCGAGGTGTACGGCATCCTGCGGGCAAGACCGCCCATATGTTCGATATCGCGGGTATGGGTGGCGTGGACGACGGATCCCGAAGAGAGGAAGAGGAGGCTCTTGAAGAGCGCGTGGTTCAGGGAGTGGAAGAGCGCCCCCAGGAGGCTGAGGGTCGCAAGTGCCGGAAGGTTCAGCGCGTTAAGGATCACAGAAAGCCCGATGCCGATGAAGATGATCCCGACATTCTCGATGCTGCTGCAGGCGAGCATCCCCTTGATATCGTGCTCTTTCAGTGCGTAGATGATCCCGAGGACCGCCGATACTGTGCCCGCGGCGAGGATGAGTACCCCCCACCAGAACTCCGGGGCGAAAACGTCAAGGAGGAAACGGATAAGCCCGTATACGGCCACCTTCAGCATCACGCCGGACATGAGCGCCGAGATCGGGGATGGGCTCGCCGGGTGGGCGTAGGGGAGCCACTTGTGGAAGGGGATTATCCCTGCCTTTATCGAGAAGCCGGTGAAGAGGGCGAGGAATGCGGGGAGGATGAGCGGTGACGAGGAGAGGATGATGGGGGAGATCGCAAACGACCCTGTCCCGGCAAACAGCGCGATGATGCCGAGAAACACGAACAGGGTCGAGAGCTGGGTCATGATGAAGTAAAAGACCCCCGCCCTCCGGGTCTCCCCGTTCGCGTACTCGTACATAACGAGGAAGAACGAAGAGGCGGCCATCAGTTCCCAGAAGAAGACGAACGAAACGGTTGTTGCCGATGCGACAACGAGCACCATCGCAAGAATGAAGAGGTTCATTGCGCCACAGAGCACGTTCCTCCGTCCGTTCCCGGACAGGTGGTCGAAGTATTCCACCGAATAGACTGCAACACAACCCGAGATACCTGCAATGAGGAGCGTGAAGAAAGCGGCAAGGCGGTCGAGCGAAAAGACGATCCCGATCGCGGGAGTGGGCTGGCAGAGGAAGATGGTAACCGGGTCTCCGTCCAGGAGAACAATAAGGGAAGCCGCGGCTAGGGCGAGTGAGGAGAGGGCCGTGCACGCAAGAGACAGTATCCTGACGGACCGCATGTCGCGGCCTGCTGCCGCAAGAGGTGCAAGTATCCCGATGACCAGCACAAGGAGCGCAGCAGATAAAAGGAAGGGCACCATTCAGCTCATCCCCGTCCCGGTGAACCCCGCACCGGGCTGTTCCGGCCATGCCGTCTTTATGTCCAGTTTCGCGATTACGGTTCCTGCCACGTCAGTCACCCGCGGAAATGACGCCTGCCGGGGGATCCCGCTTCATCGGGCAGACATCGATCCCTTTCAGGTCACCGAGGCAGAAGCTGAACCGGTCGCGGATGGTGACGGGAAGATCTTCTTCAGGAATGATGCGGAAACCGAGGCTCGCGTAAAAATCGATCAGTTCGATCTTCGCGTGCATGTACAGGGTCTCGTCCTGCCCGCATTCCCCGATAAGGAGCTGCATGACGGACCGGGCAAAACCCCTCCTCCGGAATTCATCGAGCACAAAAACGGCATCGACCTCGAGGCCGTCCCGGTGCCTTGAGCAGCGGGCGACGCCGATCAGTCTCTTTCCTGCAAACGCAGCGAAGAGCCGGTCGGTGTCCGGGTTCGCTTTCTGCTGGTGGTAGTGTACCCAGAGCTCGCGTTCCACCTGGGCCATCTCCGGGGCGCTCAGTTCCCGGACCTGGAGGGAACGGACCACCTGTACGGTGGGTTCGGCAGCCCCTTCCGGGAAGAACACCCTCCCGATCCTGCGGAAGAACCGCGGGCGGAGGGTGAATCCTTCGCTCTCCTCCCCCGCGAGAGCGTAGAGTGTTATCAGGGTCTGGTCTTCCCGGCCCTGTTCCCCCTCATCATCGGCAGAGATCGAAAGCCCCTGCCCCTTTATGGGGATTTCAGGGACAGATTTCCCGACATTCATACATGCACGCCATTCCTCCTTCCGGAGAAATTAATCTTTACATGTTGCGGACATGAGGAGATAAATATACAGGTCATTTCTCCGGAAAAAATCCTAGAAATTCCCTGTTCCAGCACGTTTCCGGATCGGCCCTGCATTCACGCTGGAAAGGAAACCGATAAAAAACGATCAAAAGTTGAAAAATACATCTGAAAACGGCATATTTGTCTGCCTGCGCGTTAAGCGGGCGGAGGATGCCCGCCGGGCGGCACCTGGTTTCCCGCGGGTAACGACAAGGGGTAATCTCTCCGGAAGAGAAAAAAAGAATGACAAAATTTAACTATTCTCCCAAAGGACTCCTCACTACCGCTTTGAGTATTCGCGGTTGATACGAGAAATTACCACCAAGGATGCTGAGATCATGATTGACAAACTGTTACTGGGAAACTACCAGTTCCGGCAGACCGACTTCACCCAGAACATCAGTTATTATCAGGAACTTGCCGGCGGCCAGCACCCCGAAGTGCTCTGGATCGGCTGCTCGGACTCACGTCTCCAGACCGGGCATATTACCCAGGCAAAAGCAGGAGAACTGTTCATCCAGAGGAACATCGGGAACATCGTCCCGATCCATGACTGGAACTTTGCGACGGTGCTCGAGTACGCGCTCAAGCACCTGAAGGTAAAAGATGTTGTCGTCTGCGGCCACTCCAAGTGCGGTGCGATCCGAGCGCTCGACCACGAGACTACCGATTCGTACATCCCGCTCTGGCTGAACAATGCGAGGGAGGCAAAGGAGCGCGTGGACAAAAAGATCCAGCCGCCGAAGACCCCGCTGGAAGCGGAAGAACGGTATTCCCTGATAGAACAGGAGAATGTCCGGCTCCAGATCGAACACCTATACACCTATCCGATCTTCAAACAGGCAATCGAGAGCAAGAAGATCAGTGTTCACGGACTGTACTACAGCCTCGAGACCGGGGAGTTAAAAAAGATCGTCTGAATTTTTTTAAAGGTTCTTCTCAATCTCTTTTACGATCCGTTCGACCGCGATCCGCCCGATTGGCGTTACCTTCCCGTTGACGAGCACCGCAGGCAGTGCAGGGTGGTGCTGTTCGATAATTGCCTGTATCCGGGCAGGTACCCCGGCATCGAGGAGCGTGAGGCTCAGGCTCACCCGGTCCCCGTACCGTGCCTTGAGCGCGGTCTCAAGTGCGCCAAAGGCAGCAGTCAGCTTGTTGGTGGGGAAACAATCGGTGAGCCCGCAGGTGCGCTCCTCGTTACAGGGGAAGGGGGAACATTCGGCGTTTTTAAACCCGATGATCTCGATGGTTACAGGATCTGCCATGCCAGTACGATTAGGGGCATGCGGTATTTGAGGGTTCTTAAAACGGGAAAAGAGTGGGTGCCTACAGGAAACGCTCGAACCGGTCCTTGGTAGCCTTGCAGATCGGGCAGATGCCCGGCGGCTGATCCCTGGCGCAGAGATATCCGCAGACCCGGCACCGCCAGACCGGCATCGGCACGGCAAGCGGCTCCGATGGTGTGATCGACCGGATTGCCGGTTGCGGGCCCCGCAGGGACCGCGGGGGTCGCCGTTCGGGGACCGGGGCGACCTTTACCTTTCCTGCGGCGACAGCGGGGCTGACGTACAGCGCGCAGTAGCAGGCCCCGAATTCCTCGATATCCGGATCCCGGTAATCACAGGGACAGATGATGTCCCGGTCCTCATCCCGTTTTCCGGATGCAAGCCGGCACGGACAGGCGCGATACCCGTAGCGTTTCTCGTTCTTCAACAGACCGGCAACGAGGTTCTTTGAGAAATCGGCATCGGGATTGAGGAAATATCCGCCCGACTCAGCCTCGCGTTTAAGGATGGCAAAGACACGGTCGATCTCCGCAGGGTTCATCTCAATGAATGTCATGTCAGGAAAGCGCCTCCCGGATCTCGCTTTCACGGAAGCCGACAATCGATCGCTTTCCGTCGATCACCAGCGTCGGGAACGATCCCTTTGGATTTACCTTCTCGACAGCGCTGATCGCACTTTCAAGTTCGGGGCCTTCAAGGAGGTCGACATACTCGTAATCGAATCCAATGCCCATCTCCTGCAACAGTTTCTTGGTCTTGTGGCACCACTGGCACGTTGACAGGGCATAGAGCATCACCCGGCCTTTATTCTTTCCGGCAACATGTTGGACAACCATGGCAATCACAGAAAATTTTGGATAGATCCGTTTCTGCTCCCGTTGAAGGGCAGCGGAACCGGTAGAGGTACGATCTCTTCCTTTCCCCTCACTTCTGGTTCATGATGACATTGACATCTTCGAGCAGGGCCTGGAGATCCTCCTCATGCTCGACTTCCTGCGTGAGGATCGTCAGGAGGATATTGTACGTGACCGGATCGGTATCCTTGATCTTTTTCATCAGGCTGTTGTAGGTTTTTATGGCGCACTGCTCCCCCCTGATGTTCTGTTCGAGGACCTTGACCACGAAGGGATCCTCCGGAGCCTCGTACCCGCAGTTAGTGAGCTTGTACCAGTCCTGGGGCTTGATCACCGGCGTACCGCCAAGCTGGATGATCCGGGTCGTCAAGAGGGTTGCATGGTTCAGCTCCTCGGTTGCGTGGAGGGTGAGTTCTGCGATGACCGCCTCCTTGTCCGGCCCCTTGACAATCTTCGAGCCGATCCAGTACTGGTAGTAGGCAAGCCATTCATCGCTGTAGGCCTTGTTGAGAAGTTTTATAAGTTCCTCAACATTGGCTCCGGCAATCTTTCGTCCTAACGTTCCCATTGTTTAACCTCGGAGATAGTCTCTCGCACCAGAGTATACCTTTTCTTCTTTTTATGTATATGGTTCCTGCACACGTGCGGGCCTGTTGCGACACTCATCCGCTGAAACCGGCGCGACCGGAAAAAACACCGAAGAGATCCGGGGGAAAAGGTGTACATCATCCGGCCGGCACTGGCCGTAAAATACCCTTCCATTATCGTTAATTACCCAACAGAACGCATGTAGTATGGAAAGTATGAAGGCGGTTCTGGGTCTTGAGGACGGGCAGTCCATCTGCGGCGAGGGATTCGGTGTCGAAGGCGAGTGTTCCGGTGAACTGGTATTCAATACCTTAATGACCGGGTATATGGAGGCGCTCTCCGATCCAAGTTATTACGGCCAGATTCTGATGTTTACCTTCCCCCTCATCGGCAATTACGGGGTTGATGCGCAGAACATGCAGAGCCAGCAGGTCAAGGCTCTGGGGGCAGTCTGCAGGGAGATCTGCGAGAGACCGGATGCGAAACCTACGATCCGCGAATATTTCGAGCAGAAGAACCTTCTGGGAATGTGCGGTATTGATACCCGGAGCCTCACTATCCGGACGCGGGTCAAGGGCACGCTCCGGGCAGCCCTTATCGTCGGAAGCGATGACGGGGAGTATGCGGTTGACCTCGCACGGAAGACCCCTTCGATCTCGGACTGCGACCTTATCCCTGCCGTCTCCTGCAAAGCCCCGTACCGTATCCCGGGAAAAGGCAAGCGGGTCGCCATTATCGACATGGGGCTCAAGACCAACATGTTAACGAGCCTGTCCCGCCGCCGCGGCGACCTGTACGTCTTCCCGTACAATGCCACTACCGACGAGATCTTCTCGGTCGAGCCGGACTGCCTCTTCATCACCAACGGGCCGGGAGATCCCAAGACCGCGACGGCGACGATCGCTACGGCAAAGAAATGCATCGGGGACATTCCCATCTTCGGTATCTGCATGGGCAACCAGATCATGGCGCTCGCACTTGGCGGAGATACCTACAAGCTTAAGTTCGGGCACCGCGGGGCAAACCAGCCGGTGAAGTATATCGACGGGAGGATCTTTATCACCACCCAGAACCACGGCTTTGCGGTCGACGGCGATTCCCTCCCTGAAGGCTGCCGGGTGACCTTCACGAATGCAAACGACAACACCGTTGAGGGATTCGAGGACGAGGACCTGCGGATCAACTGTGTCCAGTTCCACCCGGAGGCCCATGCCGGCCCGCAAGACACCGAATGCCATTATTTTGACGGACTCTTCCGGAGGATTGCATAATGCCCCGCAAAGAACATATCCGGAAGGTCCTGATCATCGGATCGGGTCCTATCCAGATAGGGCAGGCTGCCGAATTCGACTTCTCCGGTTCGCAGGCCTGCCGTGCGATGCGGGAAGAAGGCGTCAGTGTCGTCCTTGTCAACTCCAACCCGGCAACGATCCAGACCGATCCTGAGATGGCGGACACCATTTACATCGAGCCCTTAAAGGCCGAGATCATCGCAAAGATCATCGAGAAGGAGAAACCTGACGGAATCCTCTCGGGAATGGGGGGGCAGACCGGCCTCAATATGACGGCGGAGCTCGCCGAACATGGTGCCCTTGCAGGTGTCGAGATCCTGGGGACGCCCCTCGATGCAATCTACCGCGGCGAGGACCGGGAAAAGTTCCGCAACCTCATGGTTGAGATCGGCGAACCTGTCCCGAAGAGCACCATCGTCACCAGCCTCGCGCAGGTGGATGAGGCTATCACGGCCGTCGGCCTGCCTGCGGTCGTCCGGCCTGCCTACACGCTCGGGGGTGCCGGTGGCGGCATTGCCCGGACACGCGAGGAGCTGCTCCGGACCGTCGAGCTCGGCCTCTCCCGTTCCCGGATCCACCAGGTGCTGATCGAAGAGAGCGTCATGGGGTGGAAAGAGATCGAGTTCGAGGTGATGCGGGATTCGGCCGATACCTGCATCATTATCTGCGGCATGGAGAACGTCGATGCCATGGGCATCCATACCGGAGAGAGCGTTGTCGTCGCCCCGATCCTGACCCTCCGTGACGATGAGTTCCAGACGCTGCGGAGTGCGGCCATCAAGATCATCCGGGCGCTCGATGTGCAGGGCGGCTGCAACATCCAGTTTGCCTTCCGGAACGGGGAGTACCGTGTTATCGAGGTGAATCCCCGGGTCTCCCGGTCGTCCGCACTTGCATCCAAGGCGACGGGATACCCGATCGCCCGTGTCGCGGCCAAGATTGCCATCGGGCTTCGGCTTGATGAGATCATGAACACCGTGACGGGCTGCACGCCGGCCTCCTTTGAACCCACGATCGATTATGTCGTCGTCAAAGTCCCCCGCTGGCCGTTTGACAAGTTCAAGGGCGCCGACCGGACCCTGACCACCGCGATGAAGAGCACGGGAGAGGTCATGGCAATCGGGCGGACGATTGAGGAAGCCCTCATGAAGGCGAAGCGGTCGATCGATACCGATGTCCAGCTGCATACCAACCCGAGCGAAATCCGCATGATCCTCTCGCGCCCGACGGACGAGAGGTTCCACTGCCTCTTCGATGCATTCCGTCAGAATTTCAGCCTTGCGGAGATCGCAGAACTGACGTCGATTACCCCGTTCTTCCTGGAGAAGATCAAAAACATCGTCGATCTCGAGAAGAATCTCGCCGCCTGCGCACGACGGGAGGATATTGAAAAATCACGGCGGTACGGTTTTACCGTTGGCGAGATCTGCCAGCTGACCGGAAAAACGCAGCAGGAGATCGAATCCGTCACACACGCCCCGTCCTACAAGATGGTCGATACCTGTGCAGCAGAATTCCCGGCCCAGACGCCCTACTTCTACTCGACCTACGAGCCGGAGTGCGAGATCGTTTCAACTGACCGGCAGAAAGTGCTCATCCTTGGCTCCGGGCCCATCCGGATCGGGCAGGGCATCGAGTTCGATTATTGCACGGTCCATGCCGTGAAGGCGCTGCGGGAAGAAGGGATTGAAGTCCATATCGTGAACAACAACCCGGAGACCGTCTCGACGGACTTTGACACGTCGGACCGGCTCTTTTTCGAGCCGATGCTCCTCGAGGACGTCGCGAATATCCTGAAGAAAGACAATTATTACGGCGTGATGGTGCAGTTCGGGGGCCAGAATGCGGTCAACCTCGCTGTCCCCATCGATAATGAGATAAAGCGTCTCGGCCTGAAGACCCGGATACTCGGGACGACCCCGGATGCCATGGACATCGCTGAGGACCGGGACCGGTTCAGCGTCCTTCTCAACGACCTGAAGATCCCCAGCCCGAAGAATTCGTCGGCATATTCGGAAGCCGAAGCCCGGGCAAAAGCAGAAGCGATTG
>JAKLEQ010000027.1 GCA_022711635.1 Methanoregula sp.
AACCCGGTCCCCCTCCTCATCCACACCGAGGCATTCAACGTGGGCACGACCGATGCCCGCGAGGTCACGGTAAACGCGATGCTCTCCTACCAGGGGCGTAACCTCTGCTGGGACAAGATCTACCTCGGTTCATTGAAAGCGGGCGGGCACGTGGCAACCGATACCATGATCTCCTGCAACCTGCCCTCGACGCTGACCAGCTCCGACCTCACCGTCCGGTACCAGAACGTGCAGGTGACCCAGTAACGGCCCGGCAGCCTCGCGGGAATGGGGGCGTCCCATCGGCAGCCGGGAAGCCCGATCTCATCCCGCACCCGCAGCGATACTCCAGGAACCCGGCAATGAAGAATCTCATCCTCATCGGCATGCCAGGAGCCGGAAAGAGCACGGCCGGCGTGATCCTCGCAAAGACGCTCGGTATGCACTTTACCGATACCGATATCATGATCCAGCAGAGGTCCGGCCGGCTCCTGCAGGAGATCCTCGATACGGAGGGACCGGAAGTGTTCAAGAGGATCGAGGAGGAAGCGGTCCTCTCCCATACGTTCCGGGACGCCGTCGTTGCAACCGGGGGCAGTGTCGTCTATTCCAAAAGGGCGATGGAACACGTACGGAAGGATGGGATTGTCGTGTACCTGCGGATCCCGTTTGCGGAGATGGAGAGGAGGCTTTCCAACATCACGACGCGGGGGATCGTCCTCTCAAAGGGCCAGACGCTCCGGGAGATGTATGACAAGCGCATCCCGCTCTACGAGAAGTACGCTGATATCACGGTCGACTGCGACCGCGCCGGCATGGAAGCCGTCGTCAGGATGATCGTTGACAAGCTTGCCAGGATTCCGCGATAACTCCCCGCAAACCGAAGCTCCTGCGCTGCCCGCATCGCCCCTTCGTTCCGTCTTCCCGAACCTCATGATTTATCTCCAGCTGCGTTCCCCCCCGCTCCATGGACCTCGCCAAACGGACCGCCATTTCCTGTTCTTCCCTGAACCGTTCGGTTTCGCGCCCACGGTCGCACAACCGGCCACCGGCTGGTCATGGTCGACGCCGGGGGAAAAATTCGCGGACGGCATCCTCATCACCGGTATCCGGCTCCGTGGCGGGGGGGTCGGCCGGGTCATGCGTGATAATGGCGGGCTCGTCAATGCTAACGCGTTCACCGCTGCGCCGCTCGCACCCCGGAACGACTGCCGTTCAGACCGTCTTTTTCTCTTCCCCGACCCGACCGAGTGCCTCCAGCGCCCCCTGCCAGACCAGCGGGTCGTCGCTCTCGAGGGCACCGGTCAGTACTGCCCGTGCCGGCTCCCCAATCGCACCGAGTGTCGCGACCGCCAGCTCCCGCACCGCCTCGTCCGGGTCTGCAAGGAGTGCGGCGATCTCGGCAACCACCGGATCTCCAAGCGTTGATCCCATGGCGGTGAGGACCATTGACGCCCCGCGGGCAAGGTTGTGATCGGGATCGTGGAGGGCGGCAACGAGGTCCGGGACGATCACAGAACCGGTCCACACGAACCGCTGCACGACCTCGTCAATATGGAAGACCGGGTCGGAAAGGACGACGATGAGCCGTTTTGCATCGTCGGGTGTTTCCGTCGTCCCGAGGTTCTGCATGCAGGCCTTCCGCGCGAGCCGGGCGATCGTTTCATCGCGGTCACGGGACAATCGGGCAAGCGCAAGGGCCCCCCGCGGGTCACGGGAGTTTGCGAGGGCTGCCGCGACACCGGCACGGACCTGCACGTCGGGGTCGTCCCAGAGCAGGGCAAGGTGCTCGATCGCCGCCGGGTCCCAGACCTTCGCGAACGCACCGGCTGCCGCCTCCCGGACGGCTGCCTCCGGGTCGTGCAGGGCGCGGATGCAGGTATCCCGGCTCCGGCGGTCGGTGCAGATCTGCAGGCCGGTGATAACGCCTGCCCGGACCCGGGGGTCGGGATTCTCCACCTCCCGTATGAGGGGTTCGCGGGACTGACGGCAGAGCTGCTGCAGCGCACCGGCCGCGGCGGAACGCACGGAAGCATCGGGGTGGGAAAGAACGGCGATGACCGGCCCGATCGCGGCCGGGTACCCGAGGTCGCCGAGCGCCTGGCAGGCTTTCGTGATGATCACCATGCTCTTGTCGGTAAGGATGGGGATGAGCGCCTCCACCGACCGCTCATCATCGAGCGCCCCCAGCGCCGCGATGGCGGCGAGCCGTACATTCACGCTCCTGTCGGCAAGGAGCGGGAGGAGAGCGTCGAGGGCCTGCGCATCGCGGATGCCCCCGAGTGCGTATGCTGCTGCCGCACGGAATCCCCAGTGCGGGTCCCGGAGGTACCCGACCAGTGTCTCCACGGCGGCAGGATCACTGAACATGGCGGCAACCGAACAGATCCGCTGTTTATCGAGAATGTCGGTCTTCGGGGACTCCAGCGCCTCTGCGAGGGGCACAAATGCCGGAAGCCCGATCCGCGCCAGCTCCGGGCCGGCGTCGCGGGAGGCGGGGTTTTCCCGGTCGAGGAAGGTCTCAACAAGGCTTTTCACTTCAGCATCGTCCATGATCCTCGGCGCGGCCGGTCCCGCGGGAAGCAGGGACTCGAGCACGCGGAATTTCTCGATATCTTCTTTCTTCTTCGAACGCCCGTACAGCGCCTCGAGGATCTCGCGGTCGCCGGCGTCTTTCATCTTGTACCCGAGCCCGAGGAGGACCCGGGCCGCACCTCTCGCGAGCTTTTTGTCCTTCACGGCATTCCGGACCAGCGGCTGGGTCTCCGGCCCGAGCTTTTTGCAGGCCCGGATCATCCACTGGACGACCGCATCGTCGTTCCTCTCAAGCGCTGGAAGCGCGTGTGCAAAATCCCCGATTGAACGGATCTCGATCCTGTCCGACTCGAACGCCCGTTTTGCCATGTTGCTCTCGGCAAGGTCCATCCAGTGGATGTGCTGCGCGAGAACCGGGGCGATCCGCGGGTCGCGGGTCGCGACAAGGGCGGAGATGAGCTTGCGGGGATCGATGCCGGGTATCCGCCGTTCCCCGAGGCTCACCAGCGCGTCCGTCGATCCGGGCGTTGCAGCCCGCTCGAAAGCCGGGAGCGCCGCGTTGACGACCTTGGGATCGGGATCCGCGAGGGCGCTGGTAAGGACCCCGGTGCACCGCGGATCGTCGCAGGACTGGAGGACTTCCACGGCACCCGCCCGCATCCGCGCATCGCCCGACCCGGCTGCTGCAAGAACCGGGTCCATATCCGAGAAGACCACCTTCTGGAGGGTCCGGACCGCATAGTCCGTGTACCCGATGGCCCCGAGGAACGGCACCAGCGCCGCAACGACCTCCGGGGACGGGAACGCAGCGAGCATGGTGATCGTTGCCCGGACGACGCGGACATCGGGGTCCTTCAGCATCCCGATGAGCGGGGACACCGCACGTGTGTCCTCAAGTCTTCCCAGTACGGCAACCGCACCCCGCCGGACCTCGAAGGATCCGTCTTCCAGGAGCCGGAGGGCGGGATCGAACGCCCTTTTTTCGTGCAGGGCTGCAAGCAGGTAAAGGGATACTGCCCTGAACGCCGGCCGGTCATCCTGCAGCTGCAGGAGGAGCGCATCCGCCGCTTTCGGGTCGGCAAATTCCATAAAGGCCAACAGCACCTCGTACTCGGTGAGGTACGGCCGGTACTCCATGGTCGGGCGCTTCGCAGACTCCTCGAGCGCCTCGGCGAGGACCGGGAGCGCCGGGAAACCGTGCCGGGACACGAGGCTCCGGACCGCGATGCGCCGGTCGCCGTACACCCCGTTCTGCATCATATCGATGAGATCGCGGAGATCGGAGACCGGTGCTTCCGCTTTCCGGTGGGCGAACCGGGAGACCGCGTTCCGTACGAGCCCCGGCACGAGATGGGAAAGGTTCTCCCGCGTCACCCGCTCCGCGGCAAACCGGCGGACCGCGGGATCGAAATGGTGGTAGAACCGGGCGAGGACAATCCCGGCACGCTTGTCGCCATGCGATGCAAGAGCTGCTGCGGCACGCCGCCGGATGCCCGGGTCCGGGTTGGAAAGGGCGCGGGCGAGCGGGCGGATCATCTCCGGGCCGAAGTCGGCGGCAGTCGCCGCAAACGCTTCATCATCTCCGCTGACCAGGGTTGAGAGCAGGAGAAGGTCTGCGCCAAGGTTGTCCGGTAAGTCGGAGTTGTCCACGGAACCCTGCGCCATTATTCAGGGGTTTGAAAGTATTCGGTATTAAAATAATTCCGTCGGTTTGGAAGAAGGGGGGGGGCGGGTGAGACGCCCGTCCCGTATGAACCTGCCCTGCACGGTATGACTACCCATAAATTGCCGCAGAGCGACACTACCGGTGGACCATGCTTGTCTGGGTTTACTGGATCATCAGCCTCACCCTCGTAACGTACCTCTCGGTCCGGATCGTCCGGCGCTACCCGAAGTACGCGTTCGCGGCGCTCACCGGGTTCTACATCATCTACCTCGGCGCATCGCAGGTCCTCGCCGCCCGGATCGTCAGTTTCGACCTGTACTTCACCGTCCTTTTTGCCCCGGCCTCTGTCTTCATCTACCCCTTCATCGCGCAGGTCATCGATATGATCAACGAGGTGTATGGCGAGACGATGACCCACGCCGCGATCCTGATCGCGTTCGTAACGCAGGTCCTCCTCGTCATCTTCATCCTGATGGTCAGCTCCCTCACCCCTGCCCCGTACTTCGCGTACGAGACCGCGTGGCAGGCGATCTTTGCCCAGGCGATCCGGATCACTGCGGCGAGCTGGGTCGCCTTCCTCATCTGTGCAAACCTCGATGCGTACGTCTTTGCGCACCTGAAACAGCGGTTCCTTGCTCGGGAGAAGGCGTTTTCGCACGGCACGATGCTCAACCCGTACGTCTGGCTCCGGTCCGCGGCGAGCGATGCCGTCAACCTGACGCTCGACTCGGTCATCTTTGTCACCCTCGCATTCGCCGGCGTAATGCCGCTTCTCCCCCTCATCATCGGGCAGGTCGTGGCAAAGAACATCATCGGCTTTTTGGACAACCCGTGGTTTGTCTGGTACAAGGCGATGCTGAACCGGGACGCGGCGAGGGCATCGTCGAAACCATCCGATGGAAAAAACGAATGTTAAAAAAAAAAACAACAGGATGATTCCGGGGGAAATCCCCCGGTTGCCCGCTTCAGTGCCTGCTGATCCAGCGGAAGATCTCTTTTGCCCGTTTGTGTTCTTCGCGGGAGACCGGGTCCCTGCTCCACTTCAGCGACTCGGGATTGTCCTCGATGAACTGTTCGCGGGGGTCCTTGTTCATGCCTTCATCTCCATCGCAAACAATCGGATGTCCCGCATCGTCCCGTCCGGGGTCAGGATCTTATTGAACTCGGCAACGCCGATGCATTTTAAGGTGACATCCCGCTCCAGCACGATCTTCGCATTCTGCGGGTTGTAGCGTCCCTTTGCATGTTCCGGGAGGCTGATCGCCATGAGGTTGAGGCAGGCATCATGCTTTTTGGAAAGATCGCAGGCATTCCAGAACCGGAGGGTGGTATCAAGAGATCCGGTCACGGTGACGACATTCTCCTGCTCAAGGTAACGGGCGGTCTTATCGGACATCCCCCGGTACACGATCCGAAACGGCTGACTCTCTTCTGCCATGCAACACCATTCGGTACTCTGTATAAATCCTGATCAAATCCGTACATATTTGATGATTTGCCTTGCACCGTCGCTCCGTTTCAGTTTTCCGGCACTGTTTCCGGCAATCGTGTATCCATGGGGTCGTTACCCGTCAGCCGGGATTCGGCGGGCAGGCCGTCACCTGCCCCCTTACCTGCCCGGAAATGTCAGGGGAAGGTTCCCCGCGAGGCCGGCGAACCGGAAGAATGGAGGAGAGAGAAAAAACCGGACATGTCCTGTTACCTCCGCAGGGAATCGATGGAGATGGAAAAGCCCAGCCCGTCGTTCGCGTACACGAGCTCGATCTCATCGGGGCCGATGATCCCGCCCGTACAATACCCGCTCTCCTCGACGATTGTGAGCGTCCTGCCGTCGCGCCCGATCGTGCCGGCAAAAGGCTCCGTCCAGGTTGTCGTTCCCTCCGTGATCGTGAGGTTGCCGGCAAAAATCCTCCCGCGCTGTCCGGTTACCGTCAAAAGCATCACCCCGCCGTCATGGGGATTGAACCCGGTTGAGGCATCGTACCCGTTCATCGTCCCGGTCCACGTGCCGAGGAGATCGGGGGCGACGGGTTCCGGCAGGGTTGTAGTGCCGGGGATCCCCCCAGGGGAATTTCCGGGTTCCGTCACCATGCACCCGGAGGCGATCACCGCGATGACGATCGCAAGGAGAACAACAGCTCGCATCATGCCGGGCGTATAGGTGAAAAAACCTGATAAAAGGACAGGATTTTGGCCGCCCGAAGGTGCGCCCCGGGACACCAGCGCCGCCGTTCAGTGACAGCTTATCCAGCGGAAGAGCTCCCGCGCCCGCTTCCGATCTTCCGGGGTTCTTGGCTCCCGCTCCCAGTCAAGCGCCTCCGGGTTATCCTCAATGAACCGTTCCCGGGGGTCGGTCATGACCTGACTTCCATTGCAAACATGCGGATCTTCCGTTTCACGCCATCAGGCGTCAGGATCTTCTTGAACTCCCCGACCCCGATGCATTTCAGGGTCAGGTTCTTTGGCAGGACGACGACATCACGTTTCGCATCGTAGAGCCCCCGGGCATCCTCGGGGAGGTTGATGGCCATGATATTGAACCAGGCATCGGGCCGGGTCTCGAGCGGGTCACAGGCGTTCCAGAACCGGAGGGTGGCGTCGGTGGTATCCGCCTTCGTGAAGACGTTGTCCGTCTCGAGGCGCCGCGCCACGGCATCGGTGATCCCCCGGTACACTACCCGGAACTGGAGCGTTTTTTCTGGCAGGGTTGATCCGGATGCGTAGGTAGCGGTTGCGATGATCGATGTTATATCTGGTTTCTCCTATTTGAAATTTCGGATCTGATAGGTTCTTTGAATTTTACCATAAACTGAAAACACTGAGAAAAATGCGCCCGGATCCGCCTTCCGGAGCGGCGAGGCGGATGAAAAACAGACCGCGGATCGGCAGCCCGGTGAACATTTTCGGATAGGAGAAAGAGATGGTGAACGGGGCAGGAAATTTCATCAAAGACCTCCACCGCTGCGTACGGTCTGATGGGGGTTATGTGCGACACTCCCTCATCATTGCGGGATGCGCCCCGGTGCCGTCGCCTGCTGCAGCAGTGAATGCCCTGCCCCGTTCGCCATACACCATGTCCCGGGTTGAAGAACAGCAACAATTCCCGTTCTGTCGTGGTCGGGCACCATCACAGCCCCTACACGTACCCGATGATCCCGGCCAGGATGAGCGTGAAGCCTGCCGCGAGCCCGAAGGAGCCGGCAGTTATCGCGAAGGTCGTGGGGCTGAAAGCAACCCCGGCGGAGGGATCGAAAACGAGAGCGGCAAGGATAACCGCTACGCTCACCATGGCACAGATGATGCCGGCCGTGAACTTTTCAGGCATGGCAGACCCGTCTCCCTGTTCAAGCGTGCGGTACCGTCCATGATAAAGTTCCCGGTTTGTGACGGGCGGATCTGGCGGATTATTTCCCCTTTTTTGGGAAAGAGCGGAGGGACGAACGTTCGTAGTATCCACAGGGAGCATTCTCCATGCGGAGCTGGCGGGGAAAGCGGGTACGATCCCGTGTACAGGGATAAAAAAGGGTTTGTTGAAAGGACCTCAGGTTACGTCGATCGCGAGCGTGTACGTCGACTCGTTGCCGGCAAGCGGCTCCCACGATCGCTTGTACACGGCGTCGATGGACTGCATGCCGGCCTGATCCGCCTGGATCTCCCAGACATGCGTTCCGCCGGATCCTACGAGCGTCCCGGTGGTGTCGGACGGAACATACGTGTCGCTGACAACCTTCAGCCCGTTGCTTGTGGTCAGGTTCCAGGCGTAGCCGGTGGTCGGGTTCTCTGCAAGCTTCAGGGTCAGCATCCCGCCGACCTTCATGAAGATCAGGTGGCCGTTCGAGGAGTTTCCGACGACGAGGCCCTTTGCGGTCGCCGCCGTGCTGCCGGTCGCGGGGGTGGTTGCGGCAGGCCCGGTTGTTCCGGTTGCCGTGGGAGTCTGCTCTCCGGAAGGCGCCGTGCCGGTGCAGCCGGCGAACGCGACTGCGATGATACAGGTTATGCCAAGGATGGCAAGGAGGGTGTGGTTCATCACGATCAGTCCACTACACAGGAGGATTGAACGCAATTCTATAAATCCTTGTATTTAGGTGCGAAGGAATTGGAAGTCATTAAAGTGCCTGCCGGTCCCGGCCAGGGACGGAGAAGAACGGAATCCGGCTGCACTTCCGGAATCACGGGGATGCCGGATCTGCAGGACATCTGACCGCCGTTGACGCCAAAAAAATGCGGGATCCGGCGCTTCCCACGTTGTTGCCGGAAAACTCCCGTGAAGTCCTGCGTTACCTGATGTCAACGGTCACCGTAAAGACCGTTTCGTTGCCGGTGATCCCTTCAAAGGGGCGCAGGTAGGTCGCATGGATCGTTTCAATCCCGGGACGGAGCGCCACGATATCCCAGGTACGGGTGCCACCGGAACCGGTAACCGTGCCGGTCGCCTCCGCGGGCACGTACACGTCACGGGTGATATTCAGCCCTTTGCCGGTGATAAGAATCCACTGGTACCCCGTCGTCGGGTTTTCTGCGAGCCTGAGCGTGAGCAGGCTGCCAGCGTTGACGGGAACAATCCTGCCATTATCCGATGCGGATATTTCGGTGACCGCGGACAGGGTCGCTGTCGGGGCCGGGGGGATCCCGCCAACCAGGCCGGGAGCCGGCGATGTCGCGGAGGCTGTTCCCCCGGTCGTTACTGTGCAACCGGTGAACGCAACGGCAAGCATGCAGGTGATGCCAAGGATGGCAGGGAGCAGGTATTTCATGGTGTGACCTCCGGTGATATACCATCTCCATGGTTGCGATGGGCATAAACCCTCGTATCGGCGTGAGGGAGATGACGGCATCATGGGAATACCGGAAGGGCAGGGTAGGGGGGCCAGCAGCGGGGGGCATACGGCGGATTGCCGTCAGGGTACCCCAACGCCGGAAACGAGAGGTACCGGATTTGTTGCAGTAACGCCGGAATCAGTGCCGGTGCGGCGTCCGGCCATGGATCAGCCGGGTGCCCCCATAGGCTTATCACGCGAAACCGGCATGATATCCTATGGAACCGGAGAGCCAGCCGGCCGCGCTGCCGTATGAAAAGGTAAAAAAGGAACTCAGAACCCTCCTTGCGGACATGGACCTCCCCCTCACCAACGAGTACGACAACGAGACCGCATGGGGATTCTGGATAAAATTCGGGAATTTTCCGGTCTTTATCGAGAACCGGAAACCGCTGAAGTACTGCATTGTCGCCCTCCAGTTCACGTTCTCCGAGGAGGACGTGATTGGGACCGTGAACGGGTTTTACAAAAACCAGGACCACGTCTTCATCTACCGGCTGACCCGGGCACTCACCTCACCGGCGACCAGCTTTTCGCGGATCATGGAGGGCGGGCAGGTTGTCGGGTACACTGTCATGAGGAGCATCTACCCGTTCCATGCGGGGTTCTCCATCCACGACCTGGACGAAGCGATCCAGTCAGTCGTCTCGATCGGGGAGATCGGGGTCGCGTTTCTCAAGTCCGAGATCGGGAAGGCCGCCGTCCTCCGCGTTCCGCCCCCGCCGGCATCCGAGCCGGGCCACATGTTCGAGTGAACGGTCCTCCTGTCGGGGTGTAACGGTTCAGGACCGGGATGCGATCGATGCACTCAGGAACGAATGGTTTTTTCCCGATTCCGTAGTGTGTGATCCACCGCAGCCCTGTTTTGCCGGCAATTGTTACTTCGCAATCTTTATCTAGGGAAAATCTCACCAGATATTCAGGGCGTTAACCAGACGGTGAATCTCTTGGATCCGGCCGGCATTTTGAACAAGCTGCAGATTTCCAGAGAATCTGCCATTCAACTCGTTCTTGCCTTTTTTATCCTTGTCGGACTGGTGACAAAAGGGGTCATCTCCTTCTTTTTCCGGCTTGACAGCGACTCGGTCGGTATGGGAGTCATGGCGATGGAGATCGGGAACCATGGTAATATATTTCTCTCCGGTTGCCACCTGTTATCGAGTGACAGCCTCGTTTTTACGGAACTGATCCCATTTCAGCTCGTACCGCAGATCCTGACGGGATACAGTCCGGTAGCCCTCAGGATGGTTACGTTTATCATCTTCGTCCTCTCTGTTGCGGTCTTTTCCCTGATCCTCTATTTTGTCTCGAACAGGACCTTCCCTGCCCTTCTCTTCGCCGCGCTGGCTGCCAACATCCCACCGGAGGGGTATCACTGGCTTGCGTTCCCGACTTCGCACAACGCGACGATCCTTGCCGGAGCGGGGATCCTTCTCATCCTGCTCTGGCTGAAACGGACGAGTGAACGCGGGCCGGAGCCTGTGGGGAAAAACAGGAGAAAGAAGACGGAGGTTGGTTCGGATATTCCCTGGCCATACCTTCTTGTCATCTCACTCATGGGGTTCTTCACGGTATTTTCCGATACCATCATCCTCTTCTGGCTCTTCATCCCCTTCATCCTTGCTTACATCGTCTTTGCGGAAAGGAGGACCCATGTTATGAACCTGGCGGTCGGCATCCTGGCGATGGTATCGGCACTTGCCTATATGCTGAAGACCTTTTTCATGCCGACGTGGCTTGCTGCAAACTATGCAGTAAACAGCATCCACGAGATCCTTTTCCGGAATGTCGCGCTCTTCTTCCGGGCCTTTGCGGAATTCATAAGCAGCGGCCTGTTTTTCCTCCTGGACGGGAGAGAGACCGGTCCGCTGGAGATTCTCTCCGTCCTCCTGGGTGCAGCAGTTATTATCGTTCTTGTCAGGAATGCGTGGCAGGATTGGGGAAAAGAAAATCCGGAGAGAAAATTCCTCGGTGCGGTAATCCTGATCTCCCTGCTCGTGATGTTTGCGTCCTTTTTAATCTCGGGGTACGCCTATGATATCAATACAGCACGCTACCTGACCTTCCCCGCACTCATCCTTCTCGTCGGATTGGCGCTTTTTTCTCCGGAACACGACACCATTTTCATCATCCTCGTTATCGGACTGCTGCTTGTCGCCTCGGTAACAGGATTTGTCTTTATCAGCCACATGGATCGGAACCCGAACGAGCGGGAATACAGCCTGATCTCCTATCTGGAGGCGCAGGATCTTGCATTCGGGTACGGGACCTACTGGGATGCGAACGTTATTACGTACCTGTCCGGGGAGAGAGTGATTATTCGTTCCACATACTTCCTCCCGGATACCATCAGACCGTTCCTGCTGAATTCCTGTGATGGTTACTACGAATCCCGACCGGAACGTTTCTTCCTCATCAACGATACTACCCTGGTTTCTGAAAGCGCCCAGAAGAACCTTCCGTCGCTTCTGAAAACGGCAAATGTCACTGATGTCCTGCACTACCTGAATTATGATATTTATCCGGTACAGGCACCAGGAAAATCGTGATGGATTCCTGTATTCATTCCTGGTACTGATCAGTTCACGACCGCATGGTTGATAGTACGCAGCGCAAGGGAGAACATGACCGCTGCAAAGAATGCGAGTGCAAGGAACGCAGAGAAGACGTCCGTCGCTGTGTACACGTAGTGGTGACCGAGCGCAAAGAAGTCCGGGCCGATGGCAAAGTACCGGATGCCGGTGACCAGGTAGGTTAAGGGGTTGAGCGCGGTTGCCGCCTGCAGGAACGGGGGAAAGGACTCGGCAGGGTAGAGCGCGTTCGAGACAAAGAAGAGGGGCAGGGAGAGCAGCGTCATCACCGCCTGCATGCTCTCCGGGCTCTCCATGGTGATCGCAATCGTGGAGGAGAGGAGGAGGAAGCCGATCGCAAAGACCGCGACGAAGAGGAGGATCCCGGTCACCGAGAGGGCGATCGCGGCGGGCCCTTTCCCGACAAAGAACTGTACCCCGAGGAGGAGCCCGAACGCCATGATGATAATGACCTGGATGAACGACTTGGTAATCCCCGAGAGGGAGATCCCGAACAGGATATGGGAACGCGGCGCCGGGCTCGCGAGGATCTCCCGCATCAGCCCCCAGAGTTTGTCGAAGAGAAGTCCCATGCCGCCAAAGAGTGTCGTAAAGAGCGTGGTGAGCGCCATCACCCCGGCCGCCATGAAGGTGAGGTACGGGATGGCGATCGCCCCTTCCGGGACCGGGGCGAGCGAGGACAGCCGGTCGAAACTGGAGGTCATCGCGATCCCGAAGAACGCCATCCAGAGGGCGGGCTGGACCAGCGACGAGAAGAGGAGCGCCCGGAACCGTACGAACCGGAGCATGTCCCGCCAGTAAATGGCAAGGTACTGGTGTCCCATCGCGCTACCCCCGGATCTCCCGGCCGGTGAAATGGACGAAGACATCGTCGAGCGTCGGACGCTTGACGTTGACTGCGGCTACGGAAATCCCTGCCCCCTTGAGCCGTTCGAGAACCGGGGGAAGGCACGCCGCACCGTTGCCGGTAATGGTGACCGAGAATCCCCGCATCCCCGGGCGGACATCCTTTACCTCGGGCAGGGTGCGGAGCAGCTCCGCCGCATTCACGTCGTCGCCCGTTTCAAGCGAGATGATGTCCTGCCCGAGGGCGTCCTTGAGCTCGCGGCTCGTCCCGGATGCGATGATCTTCCCGTGGTCGATGATGCTGATCCGGTCGGACAGGCTGTCAGCCTCATCCATGTAATGCGTCGTTAAGAAGATCGTCGTCCCCTCGCGGTTCACCTGCCGGATATAGTCCCAGACATGGATCCGGCTCTGCGGGTCGAGGCCGAGCGTGGGTTCGTCGAGGAAGAGCACCTTCGGCCGGGTCATCAGGCCGCGGGCGATCTCGAGCCGCCGTTTCATACCACCGGAGAGATGCTTGACGAGCACATCGCGTTTCTTCTCCAGTTCCACGAGCCGGATCATCTCGTCGATTCGGGCACGTCGTTCCCCCCGGGGCATCGAGTACAGGTTCCCGTGGAACTCCAGGATCTCCCAGACCGTCAGGTCGCGGTCGAGAGTCTCCTCCTGGAAGACGATCCCGATCGACCGCCGGACCTCCTCCGGCTGCTCCGCGACATCGAATCCGGCGACCTTCACGCTCCCCTGCTGGACAGCAAGGAGGGTAGTTAAGACATTGATCGTCGTGCTCTTCCCCGCCCCGTTCGGCCCGAGAAACGAGAAGATCTGGCCGGCGGGGACGGAGAACGAGATCCCGTCGACTGCCACAGTCTCCTTAAACCGGTGGGCCAGACCCGAAACTTCGATAACCGGTGCGCTCACAGACAGTCTCCCGGAACAGGATTTGCAGGATCGGGGATAAACCTGCGGAATTTATCATTCCGGGTTCTGAAGCGGTAAAAATTCCGGAAGGTTAATCCTTCAGCCACCGGGGTTTTACCGAACAACTCCGGCAGGAGAGGGATGCCGCATCGTCCACGAGCGGGGTGTGGCAGTAGGGGCAGAAGTACTGCAGGCGTTCCTCCCCCCGGGATGTGACCGTTCCCTCGAGGGGCGGGAGGAGGAACTCCGGGTTCAGGAGCCGGAGATCGGCAAGACTCATGGAGGTAACTTTCTTGATCGCCCGCTTTCTCGAATAATAGGCGTACATCGATTTGGATAACTCGAGATCTTCCAGGGCAGCGCGTTCAATATCTGTCAGGTACGCTAACAAGAGGTTAAAATCGCGATATTTTCCTTTTTTTATAACTTCCATATCATGCCCTTTCAGTACGGGGGGAATACTGGACGCACGACACTGTTTGCGAATGATGGTGCCACTGCACATGATAAAAATATATGCCAGTCACAAACGATCGGGCGTGACCGGAAATGGGAGAAGAATGCGGTCATTCCGGGACCGTGCATGGCACAAACATATATACACCGGCCGGCTCCGGGCCCGGTCCTCCGGTGATCGGTCCGGATTTCCATTGGCTATCTGTCTGATAGGGAAATATCAGGACCTGAAAGGCCGCTGACCAGGATCACGCGTTCAAGAGCAAGGGCTGCCTGGCTTGCAAATGCAGTGAGGATCCGGGTCTGCTCCGGGGAGATGAGCCCTTCCGACCCTGCTGGTTTTACCCCCAGGATGCCTAACACGCCACGGGAACTTACCAGCGGGATGAACCGGAACCGGGATGCCGGTAGTGTATCCGTGTCGTACCCGGCAATAGCACCATGTCGGAATGACCACGTCGCAACGGCGATCTCATCGGCACCGAGGACAAGTCCGGGACTTGTTGTCCGGACTCCGAGATTTTCTCCCTCCGGCAACAGGAATGCATATTCCCACTGGAAGATATCGCTGATGTGGTTGCCGACAACACCGGTTATGGAATCGATATCAACGGCAGTAGCCAGTTCCCGTGACAGTGCGTACAGGGTGTTCGTCTCGTTCTCGCGGTCCTGGGCCGCAAGCGCATGCTCCCGCACCCGTGCGACAAGGAAACTGATCAGGGCCCCGACGCCAATCAGCCCGACGAACGTAATGAAGTATTCGATATCGCTGACCTGAAATGTAAAATACGGCGGGATGAAGACAAAATCGAACGCCAGTACGCCGATTATTGCAGTAAAGACTGCCGGCCGCAGTCCCCACCGGTATGCCGCGATAACGACCGTAAGGACGTAGAGCATCATCAGGTTTGTCGGAGAGATAAACGATTTGATAAAAAAACCGATGACGGTCACGAGAGCGACGAGGGTAAAGCCGGTGATAAAACCATGCGGCGGTGCAGCGGGCAGGATGGACTCAATCTCCACAGGTTCCTTCAGGGTTGTCTCACTGCTGCTGATGACGTAGACGTCGATCGTGCCGCTGTTATGGATCAGCTGATCGACGACGGACCCAAAGAGGTACTCCTGCCATCGGGGCCGCAGGGTCTTGCCGATGATAATCCGCGTGATATTGTGCTTCCGTGCATAATCGATCGCTGTATCGGCTACGGAAAGCCCGAAAATGGTGAGTGTTGTCGCCCCGAGTTTCTCCGCAAGCTGGAGGGACCGAAAGGCCTGCTCCTTTGCCGCTTTTTTCAGCCTGCGGTGGGACGGGGTCTCGACATAGATTGCCGTCCAGCGGGCATTCATGCGGTCGGCCTGCCGGCGCGCAATCCTGACCAGGCGTTCCGAGAGGGGACTCGGGCCGACACAGACAAGGATCGATTCCTTCGCCGCCCATGGCCCGACGATTGCCCGGCTCTGCATGTACGCGAGCATCTGTTCATCGATCCGCTCCGCAGCCCGCCGGAGCGTCAGTTCCCGGAGGGCATACAGGTTCCCTTCGTTGAAGAACCTCTCGACTGCCTGGGCAGCGATCTCCGGTACGTAAACCTTCCCCTCGCGGAGTCTCTGGAGGAGTTCCGGCGGGGGCAGGTCGACAAGCTTGATCTCGGCTGCTTCATCGATCACCCGGTCGGGGATGGTCTCTTTTACAGTCACCCCGGTGATCTGTGCAACGACATCGTTGAGGCTTTCGAGGTGCTGGATGTTGAGGGTCGTATAGACATCGATACCGGCATCGAGGATCTCCTCCACGTCCTGGTACCGCTTGACATGACGCGACCCCGGTACATTGGTGTGGGCAAACTCGTCCACGAGAACAAGATGGGGTTTTTTACCAAGGACCGCATCGATGTCCATCTCCGGAACCTGCACCCCGCGGTAGTCCATCATCCTGCGGGGGATCACGACAAGCCCGGTAAGGAGCGCTTCTGTCTCCGGCCTGCCATGGGTTTCGACATACCCGACCTGTACGTCGATTCCTTCCGACAGCCGCTGGTGAGCTGCAAGGAGCATCTCGTAGGTCTTGCCTACCCCTGCGATGTAGCCGAGGAATATCTTCAGCTTACCCCGGCAGGCCTGTCGTTCCTCGCCCTGTACCTGTGCGAGCAGGGCGTCAGGATCCGGCCGCTGCCCGGATGAGGATTGCACGGGCATCTTACCCACCCACCAGTACGAGCAGCAGGTCGATAATCTTTATCCCGATAAAGGGGACGACAAGTCCGCCGATCCCAAAGATGATGATGTTCCGGCGGAGCGCCTCTTCCGCCGTCATCGGCCGATAGGTCACGCCGTGGAGGGCCAGGGGGATGAGGGCAACGATAATGAGCGCGTTGAAGATGACGGCAGCGAGGATCCCGTGCCGGAGACCCATGATGTTCAGGCCGGCAAGCGCCGGGTACGTGGACATGAAAGCTACCGGGATTATGGCGAAGTACTTTGCCACGTCATTTGCGATGGAGAATGTTGTGAGCGCCCCCCGCGTCATGAGGAGCTGTTTTCCGATCTCAACGATCTCGATCAGCTTCGTCGGGTTGGAGTCGAGGTCAACCATGTTGGCCGCTTCCCGGGCCGGCTGGGTTCCGGTATTCATGGCCACGGCAACATCAGCCTGCGCGAGCGCCGGGGCATCATTGGTTCCGTCACCGGTCATGGCCACCATCCGGCCGCCTTCCTGGTACTCGCGGATCAGGGACAGTTTGCTCTCCGGGGTTGCTTCCGCAAGGAAATCGTCCACCCCGGCTTCAGCAGCGATAGTTGCGGCGGTGAGCCGGTTATCCCCGGTGATCATGACGGTCTTGATGCCCATCCTGCGCAGCTGGGCGAACCGCTCCTTGATCCCGCCCTTGACGATGTCCTTGAGGTGGATGACCCCGAGAGCCTTTCCTCCCTTTGTCACGACGAGCGGCGTTCCCCCGGCCTGCGCAATACCGTCAACTGCACGCCGGAGTTCGCCCGATACGTCTGGCTGCCCGCACTTCCGGAGAGAGGAAAACATGGCATCTGCCGCACCTTTCCGGATCTGAACGCCACCAAAATCCACCCCGCTCATTCTCGTATGGCTGGAGAACGGGATGAACTGCATTCCTCCTGCGGTATCTGTTGCCCCGACTGTCCTTCCCCGGAGCCCGTACTTCTCTTTGACCAGCACGACGATGCTGCGCCCCTCGGGGGTTTCGTCCGCGAGCGAGGCGAGTTGCGCCGCCTCGGCGAGATCGGGCAGGGCCGTCCCGTCGACCGGGATCAGGTCGACGGCCTGCCGGTTCCCGAGCGTGATGGTGCCGGTCTTGTCGAGCAGGAGGACGTCCACATCACCGGCTGCTTCAATGGCTCTTCCAGAAGTCGTGATGACGTTGCGCCGGATGAGCCGGTCCATGCCCGCGATGCCGATTGCAGAGAGCAGGCCCCCGATCGTCGTCGGGGCGAGGCAGACAAAGAGCGCTACCAGGACTGTGACGGAGACGGGGATACCTTCGCCTGCGGCATCCACGCTGTACCGCGAGAAGGCATACAGGGTTGCGCAGATGACAATGAAAACCGCCGTGAGCCCGATCAGGAGAATATTGAGCGCGATCTCGTTGGGAGTCTTCTGCCGTTTTGCGCCTTCAATGAGACCAATCATATGATCGAGGAACCCTTCCCCGGGATTGGCACTCACCCGGACGACCAGCCAGTCCGAGAGAATGACCGTGCCGCCGGTAACAGCGCTCCGGTCCCCGCCCGACTCGCGGATGACCGGCGCACTCTCCCCGGTGATCGCGCTTTCGTTGACCGAGGCAACACCCTCGACAACCTCCCCGTCAACCGGGATCGTGTCTCCTGCCTTTACATAGAAGAGATCCGACCGGTGGAGTGTGGACGAGGAGACGACGGCATAATCCGGTTCCGATGGTTCTTTACCCATCCCGATAGCATACCCCAGGTACAGCTTCTTCGCGAGCGTATCCTGCCGCATTCTCCGGAGCGCTTCTGCCTGGGCTTTCCCGCGCCCCTCAGCCAGCGCCTCGGCAAAATTGGCAAAAAGAACGGTGAACCAGAGCCATGCAGCAATCGCGCCGATGAATCCTGCCGGTGCCTCACCATTGCCGGAGAGAGACTGGAGAAAGAGGAGCGTGGTGATGATACTGCCGATTTCGACCGTAAACATGACCGGGTTCCGGACCAGGAACCGCGGGTCGAGCTTTCCTACGGCATCGATCGCCGCCCGCCGGTAAAGAGCCGGGAGAATCGTGTGCGGGTCCCGTACCGCTTTGAGATCAGCCATGGATCGCACTCCCGAACACCGGGATCAGGTGTTCGACAACGGGCCCCAGAGCAAGGACCGGGAAGAAGCTGAGCGCCCCGATAATCAGGATGACGAAGACCAGCCACAGGATGAAGAGCGGGCGGTACTCCCGCAGCGTCCCGCTGCCCTCCGGCACGATCTTCTTCCGTACAAACGATCCGGCAAGGGCAAGGGTAAGAACCGCAACGGCATACCTCCCGACGAGCATGCAGACTGCTGTCGCCAGGGTATAGAACGAGCTCTCTGCCGACAGTCCTGCAAACGCGCTGCCGTTGTTCTGAGCCGCCGAGGTAAATGCGTACAGGATCTCGGAAAAACCATGGGGGCCCGGGTTGAAGACGGCAGCCCTTCCCGCACCGGTCATTACGGCTGCGGCAGTCGTGGAGAGAATGAGAATGATGGGGATGAGGATGATTGCCGTCGCAATCTTCATCTCGTACGGTTCGATCTTCTTGCCGAGGTATTCCGGCGTGCGTCCGACCATGAGGCCGGCGATGAACATCGCGATAATGACAAAGACCAGCATGCCGTACAGGCCCGAACCAATCCCGCCAAACACGACCTCCCCGAGCATCATGTCGAAGAGGAGAACCGCACCCCCGAGAGGGGTGAATGAATCGTGCATCGCATTTACTGCCCCGCAGGAGGTAACCGTCGTCACGACCGCAAAAAGGGCCGAGGGCACAATCCCAAACCGGGCTTCCTTCCCCTCCATGTTGCCGCCTGGCTGGAGCGCGGTCATGTTCTGATCTACACCGAGCGCAGGGAATGCAGGATTGCCGCCGAGTTCCGCTGATATGGCAAGCCAAAGAAGAGGCAGGAACAAAAGGGTCATGGCAAGAAGGATAGCGATCCCTTTTCTGCCGGCGCCCGCCATTTTCCCGAATGTATAGCAAAGTGCCGAAGGGATCAGGAGGATTGTAACGTTCTCAAGGAAATTGGAGAACGGCGACGGGTTCTCGAACGGGTGGGCGGAGTTGGCGTTGAAGAAACCCCCGCCATTCGTCCCCAGCATCTTGATCGCAACCTGGGATGCCACGGGGCCGAGCGGGAGAGTCTGGGTGGTAACCGTCCCACCGGTCGCATCCTGCACCGGGTCAAGGAGCGGCACGGTCACAGGTCCGCCGAAGGTCTGGACCGTCCCCTGGGAAATGAGGAGCAGCGCGAGGATGAAACTGATCGGGAGGAGGATCAGGGTGCTCCTGATAAGAAGCACCCAGAAGTTTCCGATGGTGGATGCGGATTTCCGCGTGAGGCCGAGGACAAGGCCAATGAGAACTGCCACCCCGACAGCCGAAGACATGAAGTTCTGGACCGCCAGGCCTATCATCTGTGTGAGGTAACTGACAGTCGTCTCCGGGATATACGCCTGCCAGTTGGTATTCGTCGCAAAACTGACCGCGGTGTTGAACGCGACGTCCCGTGCCACGGGCCCGGTGCCGGCGGGATTGAGCGGGAGGAATCCCTGCACTTCCAGGAGCAGGAAGACAAACGCGATAGAGATTATGGAGAGGACGAGCATGGCAACCGAAAACGCCTTCCAGTCCATCTCATCGCCGTTTGAAATCCCTGCAGCTGCAAGGAGCCAGCGTTCTGCCGGGTCGATAACGGGTGAGAGGAGATTTTTCTGCCCGGTGAATACCCGGTACATGAACCTGCCGAGAGGGACGACGGTGACGATGAAAATTCCGATAAAGAGCAGGAGGACGATCCAGTCCGTCATCCGCATACCCAGCGCCGGGGATGAGAAGGGATCCGGCACATCCAACGGCGCCGGAACTACTCCTGATTCGCTCATCCGGTCGAGACCAAGGTTAAGCGTGAGGACATTCACGCGGGGCTCGCCGAAGATCCAGAACTGGCGGGGTTCGGTATACCGGCTGACAAGCGCCCGCACATCCTGTTCGCCGAGGTTTCGCTCCCGCGCAATACGGGGCACCTGGTAATACGCTGCAGCAACGCTGATGTCCGGATCCAGACCACTTCCGGAAGCAGTGACCAGATCGACCGGTACCGGAAGCGGGTTTTCCGGGTCAGCTGCCCGGAGTGTCGAAACACGAGTTCTGACCGCATTCTCGAGTCCGGGACTGGAGGGACCGAGATTGGACCCGGAGGAGACCATCGCGTTGTAGGCAACCGGCAGAGTTGCAGAGGGGCGGCCCCAGAAATATCTTGGAGATACGAACGGCTGCCCGATATGTGCCGAACCGACAATTTTCCCTTCCTGTTCGATCAGATCCCCGTTTGCCGGGACAGGAAAGGCGAGCTGGGCAATACCAGTGATGACCAGCGGGTACAGGACACCGGTAACGACAGTGAGGAGGAGAAAAAGGACAAGCGCAGGTCTCAGCTGCTGCCAAAGGATTGTCAGGAGCGGTTCATCAGCCATGGACAGATCATCTCAATGGGAAGTATCCCGGAATTCCACCGCGTACGCACCCACTGTTTCTCCCTTCAGGTCGCGGGTATTTAATACTTTTAACCATAGCGGGAATTTCCCTCGTTGTCCGGAATTTCCGCCAGCAGGGTTTTTAAAAAAATCAGTTTTTAACCATTTTTCCGGCTCGTTTTTTCTTCTCCTCTTTCCAGAGACTCTTGCACCGCTTGCAGTGCAAAGTGTTGAGGAGGCTGTAGACCTTTTCACTGCCGCAGACAGGGCACCGGAGCAGTGTCGTCATTTTCCTCCCCTCTCAGCGGGACCCTGAACGGAACCTGATGGCCATGGCGACAAACGCAGCCAGAGCCGAAACGTACGCCCGACCGGCTGCGGTATCTTCCCCATCATACTCCCGAAGTTTCATTAATTCCTGGAAGCACTGCCGCATTTCCCCCCAGGAAGCATTCTGTACGACCGTTGTTATCTCATCGAAATTTCCGCTCATGCATGCCTTTTCCGCGATCAGGATTATCCGTTTTTCTTCCGGCGTTCTGAGAGAGACGTCCAGGTTCTGCGGCCCGTAACGGGTGGCATGGAGGCGCCGTATCGTACTGTAATACCATGCGGCTGCCGGATTGTGTGCATCGTTCTGCAGGGTGCGTTCACAGCATACTCTCTCCAGGAGATTTTTCAGGGTGTTTTCCGATTCTTCCGGAATCCAGACCAGGATATGCTTCGGGTTCCC
>JAKLEQ010000028.1 GCA_022711635.1 Methanoregula sp.
CTGACATATCCAGAGGGTTTCGGGGCGGGGAAAAAAGACCTTGCGATCTTCATGCGATCCCGAATGCCCGGCGCATCCGCGGTCGCGGAACTATCTGCGGCCCTCACGGCTTTTGAAAAAATCTGAATGCGTATCCGACCCGGCATGCCATGCCGTGATGACGCCCCCGCGGCCTGACGTCTTGGACATAAAAATCCCTCCGCCTCATCCCCATATCCCGGCGAAAGGCAAAGTTCATCGTTATAAATACCCTCGCAGCCAACACTGTTCTGCCAGTCAAGGTGCGGACCCTCATGACGAATATCACGACCCTTCTCGATGCCAAGAGCGTGCCTGCAGCAAAACCGGCGCTTGTCTGCCCATCACGAAACGAGACCTATAGTTACGGCAGGCTCCGGGACGAGATGAACCGGATCGGGCTCGGGCTCATCTCGCTCGGCATCGCTCGGGGCGACCGGGTCTGCATCTACCTCGACTCCTCGCCGGAGTATCTCGTCAGCTACCTTGCGATCTGGCGGGTGGGGGCGGTCGCGGTCCCCACCAACATCGTGTACCGGGGAGAGGAGCTCCTGTACACGATCAACGACGCGGGGGCCCGCGCCATCATCACCGATCGCAACGGCGCCCGGGTCGTTGAAGAGATCCGTGCACGGGCACCGGCGCTCCACCAGGTCATCTGCATCGGCGGCGAATGCGGTCCTGCGACCGTTGCCTGGGAATCGTTTCCTAAAGCGCCCTCATCGATGCGGGCGGTGAACTGCGCCCTGGACGACCTCTGCCACCTCCAGTACACGTCCGGCACGACCGGGAGGCCCAAGGGTGCGATGCTCACGCACGGGAACTGGATGACGGCCCTCGATGCCGAGCGCGAGGCGCTCCGGATGGCCCCGGACGATGTCTATCTCGGGATCTACCCGATGGGGCACGTCGGGCTGTCGTGGGGGATCGCGATGCTCAGGGCCGGCGGGACATTTATCATGATGGAGCGCTTTGATCCGGAAAAATACCTCGCGCTCTGCCGGCAGTACCGGGTCACGGTCCTTGCAGGGATGCCCCCGGTCATCCATACCCTTGTCCACAGCTCCCCGGGGACAGAGGATTTTCTTGCCACCGTCCGGGTGATCATCTCCGGGGGTGGCCAGCTCCTTCCGGTTGTCTGGGAGGCGTTCGACCGCCGGTTCCACATACCGGTCGCGAACAGTTACGGCCTCTCCGAGACGATCGTGATCGGCTCGGGTACAACCACGCTCCCGGAATACCCGCACCTCACCAAGAGTTACCAGAGCGTCGGCGTCCCCGTCGGGTATACCGAGATCCGGATCGTGGATGCCGCAGACCCGAACCGGGAACTCCCCCCAAACGAGAACGGCGAGATCGCCATCCGGGGACCCGCGGTGGCAAAGGGGTACTGGAACATGCCGGAGGCGACCGCGGAAGTCTTCCGGCCGGACGGCTGGTTCCTCTCCGGCGACATCGGGTATCTCGATGAAGACTGGATCCTCTACGTGACGGACCGGAAGAAGGACATGATCGTCATGTCCGGCTGGAAGATCTATCCCACCGAGGTCGAGAACGTCCTCCTCCGGCATCCTGCCGTCCGGGACGCTGCGGTCTTCGGTTGCCCGGACGAACGCAGGGGCGAGATGCCGGTCGCTGCGATCGTGCCGCGGGACGGGACGCCCTGTTCGCCGGAGGAGATCGAGGTATATTGCCGGAAGGAACTGGCAGGGTATAAAGTGCCGCGCCGGGTCATCATCACCGACAACCTGCCCCGCGTTCACGGGTGGAAACTGTTGCGAAGGACGCTTCGCGAGACCTACTGCAGGGACCGTGCCTGAAGCAGGGGCGCCACCGCCATCTTCCGCTGGAACGGTGCGCCCGGGATCTTCCGCAAACCTTTTAAATAGTCCATGAATAAAGCTTAACCGATATAATCTCCATGGATGCAAAAAGCCGGATCGCAGACGTCCCCATCAGCGGGAAGTCCAAAAAACGGTCAACGGGTATCATCGGCCTCAATCTCCTCCTCGATGGGGGGTATCCCGAGGGCACGATTATCATGCTGTACGGGACGCCGACCTCGGGACTTGATGTTGCGGCACACCAGTTCTGGAGGGTTGAGGGGGAAGAGGGGACCTACCTGATGAACGACGGCGAAGTGGAGACCGGCATGATCGATGCCACGGACCAGCACCCCGAGATGTACCTCAACCAGATGGTGGGGGGGAGAATTGTTGTCGACTCGCTCTCCATCGTCGTCAACAAGTACGGGATAGAAGAGGCGCTCAAGTTCCTGCGCATGACGCGCGACGAGGTCAAGAAACGCGGGGCAAACATGCTCTTTGTCGTGTATTCCGGCATTCACACGCCGATGGAGATGACGCGGATGATGCGGGCGGCGGATATCGTCATCGAACTCACCAGCCATACGTCCCAGAACGATGTCGAGCGGCTCATCTGCGTGCATAAGAACAAGGACAACGCGGTCCCTTCGCGCATGATCCCCTTCAACATCGTCGAGAGCGGCATCGAGGCGTCAACAACGTCGCGGGTTGTATAATTTTTTCGTCTCAGTTTTTCCGGGATTCAGGTCTTCCTGAAAGCGTAATTTTCCCGACGTTCATAAGGCTCCGTTCCTCCGATTGTGGCGCTCCTGAAAATATCAGAAGAGATCCGTTTACATCAGGTTTATGGTCGTTTCGCACGAATGGGGAGATCCCCCGGGAAAAATTCTGTTGTAATAAAGGTGAACACCCCGCTTTTAAGGAAAATAATGCGGGATCTCCGACACTGTCAAAAAGAGACGTTTCAGAGCGCGAGCCGGACTTCCTTTGCGGCCTCGCACATGTTCTTCAGCTTGGCGAATGCCGCGTTCCGGGTCCGCATCCGCATCCCGCAGTCCGGGTCGATCAGCATCGTCTTCGGCCCGAAGATGGCAACACCCTTCTCGATCCTCCGCCTGATCTCGGCGACGGGTTCAACCTCGTCCGTTGTTGAGTCGACGCACCCGTACCCGATCATCCTGCCCCCGAGGTCACGGCGCGACATCAGGTCGAGGTTTGCGGGGTTCTTCGAGAACTCGAAGTCGAAGACCTGGACGCTGAATTTGAGAATTTCGTCGATCACGTTCCCGAGGTTCCCGCAGACGTGCATGCAGACCGGCACGTGGACGGAACGGGTAATCGCCTCGACCGCATCCTTTGCGACGGAGAGGTCTGCAATGCCGGTCGAGAGGATCGGTTCATCGATCTGGAGGAGGGTTATCCCCGCTGCTTCCAGGGCGCGGGCTTCGGGGATGAGGGCTGCTGCGAGATCGGTTGCAAGCTCTTCCTTGCTCCGGTACATCGGTGTGGCGATATGCAGGCCATGGGCAAGCGTGGAGGGGCCGGTGACGATCCCCTTCACCCGCGGGGCCTTGCTGCGGGCGAACCGGGTGTCGGAGACGGTGATCGGGGACGCCGCGGGCTGGATCTTCCCCACGACCTCCTGCCCTTTGATACCGGGGATCTTTCCCGAGAACGCGCCGATCATGTCGCCCCGGACCTGACCGTCGGAGATGATATCGACGCCTGCAACGACCTGGTCGGAGACAGCGATCTCGAGCGCGGAGTGAAGCGGGTCGAAGATACTCCGGATCCCCCCGCCTTTCACCACCGGGTAGCTGCCGACCACGGTCGTTGCAAGGACCTTGTTGACAAAGTAGTCTTTTGCCATATGGGTAGTGAGATCCGGGTCGACCCGGACAGTAAAAAGGTAATTGGTCAGGGAACGAGCCGGTGCATGTCGCGGGGGAAGAGGACGGCCTCGCGCACGTTTCCAAGGTTCAGCATCGTCATGACGAGACGCTCGGCGCCGAGCCCCCAGCCCGCGTGGGGCGGCATACCGTACCGGAACGGGCGGAGGTAGAACTCGAAGCTCTCCGGGTTCAGCCCCTTCTTCGCGATCTGCTGCACGAGGAGGTCGTGCTGGTGGACGCGCTGGGCTCCGCTGGAAAGCTCCATCCGCGGGTGCATCAGGTCGAAGGCCCTGCAGATCGACGGGTCGTCCTCGTACGGCATCGCGTAGTAGGGCCGGATCTCGGTCGGCCAGTCCACGATGAAATAATGGCTGCCCATCTCAGCGCCGATCGCCCGCTCGGCTGCGGAACTGATGTCATCCCCGTACTTGATCGGTTCGTCGATCTTCTTCTTCGCAATCTCAATGGCATCCGCGTAGGGCAGGCGCGTGAACGGGGCTTTCGGGACAGTAAAGTCTGCAAGCTCGAGGTTCGCGATCTGGTCGCCGCAGGTGTCCTTAACGTGCGCATAGGTGGCAACGATGAGATCCTCGAGGATCTTCATCACCTCGTTGTGGTCGGCAAACGAGACCTCGATATCGATGCTGGTCGCCTCGTTCAGGTGCTTGGTCGTGTTGTGCTCTTCGGCGCGGAAGATAGGGCCGATCTCGTAGACCTTCTCGAACCCCGCCGCCATCATCATCTGCTTGTAGAGCTGCGGGCTCTGGTTGAGGAAGGCTTCCTTGTCAAAGTACGCGATCGGGAAGAGCTCGGTCCCGCCCTCGGTTGCGGCGGCGACGATCTTGGGGGTGGTGATGCCGGTAAAACCGTTCTTCTCAAAATATGCGGTGATCGCGTGGATCACCGCGCTCCGGATTCGGAAGACCGCCGCAACCCTGGGCCTGCGGGCGTCGAGGAACCGCGCATCGAGCCGGGTGTCGAGCTCGGCGGGGACCTTCTCCACGACATCGAGAGGGAGAGGGCTCTCGCTCGCATTGATGATCTCGAAGACGTCGGGGACGAGTTCGCGCCCGCCCGGCGCTTTCTCCATCGCCTTGATGTTCCCGATGACCCGTACGACGGATTCGCGGGAGACTGCCTTTATTGCGGCGAGTACCGATTCGGGGGCCTTCTTCTTGGGTACCGTGACCTGGATGATGCCGGTCCGGTCCCGGATCAGGAAGAACGCGAGCCCGCCGAGGTCGCGGACCTCGTGGACCCACCCGATGATCTCTGCCGACCCGGTGGCCGGCGTGACTGACTGTATGGGGATGCGCATGAAAATTCCTATAACAATGGTTTTTTAAGGCTAATGGCTTTTGCTCAGGAAAGGAACGCCGGTTCACCGCATCTGCCGGTACCGTCGCCACAATCAACGCCGGAACGATCCGCGGGACCGGTGCCTGGACGGTGCATACAACACTATAAATGAAAACGCCCTAAAACTCTGATCTGATGGCGACACCTGACTTAAAATCCCTGGACGAAGAGCGCTCGGAGAAGCAGAAGAGCCAGCCCCGCGGCATGAGCCTGACGTCAAAACTCATCCTCGGTGTCATTGGTATCATCGTTATTCTCCTCATCGTCGCATTCCTCACCATCGGGGTAACGACTACCGCTGCTTCCGAAGGCGCCAGCTTTCCCTACACGACAACGTATGGCGTGTCGTTCCCCGAGGGGGAGACGATCACGATCGGGAATACGCACATTCTCGTACTCTCCTACGAGAACGAGATGGTCGCGGACATTGACGGCGACCGCGAGAAACTTGTCGTCGGCGAGACCCGGGAGATGTCCCCCCGGCATGCAAAGGTGACGGTCCTTGGCACCCCATTCCTTGAGACGGATTTCCAAATCTTCCTGACCTACAAAGGGGTTCGGGATAACCGCGCCTATTTCGATCTCACGGTAAAAACCGAGAACCAGGTCCCCGACTTCCTGCTGCGCCGCCTCCTCCCGTCCGAGATTGACGCCCGACCGGTCTAAAACGCAGGTAAACGGGATACGCCCTTTTTTCCGGCTCCTTCCATTTTTTTGGGGATGAAGGATTTGGTCCTCAAACACTATGACATAAAAATATCCGGATTCATCGCACGCAGAATCTTATGCTCTGCAATAATCTGTGAATAATTCCTCGCCCCCCCTCTTGCGCGCCACCAGAGTCGAAGAGCTGCGATGACTTCTTCGAAAAGTACCGAATGAAATCTGGTGATTCCTAATCCAAGCCCACTGTATGAAAAATTTACATGCGGATTTCGACCGCCTGCCCGCCACGCGGCCCGACGAGGCGCCGCGTTGGGCGGGAGATAATCGTCTCGTGAATCCCCTTTCTGGTAATCGGTTCAACAGATTCTGGGACAATGAATTGCGGTAATATCTAAAAATGAGCAATTCCCTGAATTTTATTTGGAAGTCCTTGTTGAGGGATCACCTATTTCCCGGGATGTTCCATGGCACCCGCCTTGATTGCGAAAAAAAGTTGCAGGAAACATCAGAGCGTCCGTTCCGGAAGATCCGGGTAGTCGGGTTCACCGGAGAGTGCGATCGTGGCAAGGGTTGTGTTGACCTGTGCAAGATCGCTTGCAATGATCTTCGCGGCTGAGACGGTATACAGGTCGTTTTCAATCCAGAGCGAACGCTTCACCTCGTTTGCCGAGCTGCCGTACCAATAGTAGCCGCCGGATGCCGTGCCATGCTCCACGGTTCCCCGGAGCAGGAACCCGGTCTCGGGGGTCACGCCAAAGACATATGCCCCGTACCAGACCTGCTGGCCGGTATCCTTCCGGTCACCGGTCACCCCGGTGGCGACCTGCCGGATGGGCAGCACGAGGAGGTTCTTGCCCTTGTCGAAGAGGAAGGCCTTGTGGTCATAGAGCGCCGCCGAATCGGTCCCCGCTTCCCCGATCTCGACCTTGTCGATCTGCCTCGGCTTTTCGACATCGGAGACATCGAAGAGCGCGAGCTTCACCCCGCGGGTGGAGACGCCGCCCCAGTCATTTGTCGCGGTCTCCTTTCCGACGCCGATGATCGTATTCTTGTCGTACGGGTACAGGTAGTCAGAGTACCCGGGGATCTTCAGCTTGCCCAGGATCGCCGGTTTTTTCGGGTCGGAGAGGTCGATGACGAAGAACGGATCGATCCGCCTGAAGGTCACCATGTACAGCCGGTCGCCGATGAACCGGGTCGCGTAGATCTTCTCATCCTCTGCGATATGGGTGATGGACCCGACCTTCTTCATGGTGTTGTCGAGGACGAAGACGTTGTTGTACTCGGAGGATCCGGTCCGTGAATAGACGTTCGAGGTCGTTGCAACCCGGAGGTTGCCGTCGTACTCGTCCATCGAGAACTGGTTCTTCAGGTACCCGGCAACTTCGCCATTCGCGACGTAGGCGATGTTCCCGTTGTCGATCGCGATCTTGTGGATCACGGTTGTTGTCTGGTCTGCTTCCCGCTTTAAGTCGGTCGTTTCCGGATCTTTCAGCGAAGCGATGACATCCTGCTTCTCGGATTCAGACAGCTTGTTGAACTCTTCAAAGGTGATGCCGGCAGAAGCAGGTGATGCCGCCCGGTCTCCTTCAACCGCGGCAACCGGGACAACGTCGCCATACCTGGTCCGGTAGACCGGGTGATAGCGCTGGTAGCTGACATACAGGGCGTTCTTTGAGACATAGAGGATGTTTCCCGACCCGAGCAGGAACGTCTTTGCATCCTTCTCGTGTGCCCCTGCCACGTCCAGGGCGGTTACCGTCGAGAAGACGTAGCTGGACTCGGGGTTGTCGAAGTAGTAGACGTCCGGCCGTGCAATGACCGTCCCGCCCTCCCGTACGACCGGCACAACGATATTGTCATACGAGTACACGTACTCGCGGGTGAGCAGGTAGACCATCTCCCCGATCATCCGTGCGTCCACATAGTCCCCGTCAATTGCAAACTCTTTTACGACGGACGGGTTCTTCCGGTCGGAGATGTCGTAGATCGCTGCCGTGGTTTCCGTGGTCCGGTAATACGGCATTACGGAAGCCTTCTCTGCGGATACCGTGCTTCCTGAACCGGTGCCCGCGGAGACCGCCGATATCCCGGTCGAGAAGAGGACGAGACGGTCGCCGTTAACAAAGATCTCCTGCACGGTGCCGTCAAGGTCCGTCTCGGAGACGATCCGTGCATTTTCTGCCGGATACGCGTCAACGATGACGAGCCGGCCTCCCGAGATGACATAGATGTACCGGCCATCGTTCTTGAGAAAGTCAGGCTCGTCGACACCGGCGACCTGTACCGTCGTTGTCGAGTAGCCGGACGCACCCGCGCCCGTTGCATCGGAGACGCCCTTTGTCATACCCTGCAGAGACGGGGCGGCGAACGACTCCTCCGCGAGCCGGATCGATCCGTCGGTCGTCCAGGAACCGGATCCCCCGGCCTTTGCCATGTTCTCTTTGATGAACGGCCCGATCTCGTCTGCCGAGCCGAACTTTTTTATCTCTCCTGAAGCGGCAGGAGCCGTACCCATGCACCCTGCGAGAGCAATGCCGCAGGAGAGCAGGAAGACTGCCGCAACCAGGAGGGGTAGCGTGCGAACCATAGTATATCAATGGCTATTGCGCAGAAAGTCTGATAAAATTACCTTTAACTTCGAAAATATTCGTAGTAATCTGGATTTCATCCAGCTTTCAGTCACATTGGATCGGTCTTCGTTTCGCGTCCTGTTTGGGGGCAATCCCGTGCGGACAGGAGGCCGGATTGCATCAGGGCTCTGATACGTTGACGGTTGAATACGATTCCTGTCTGTCCTGATAGTTCCCTGCGAACCAACACAGTATCAGAGCCAGAGGTATACGTGTTAAAGAAGGAATCTTTTAACCCGGCCCTACCACGCCGCTTTCCTGGGCACGGATACGAGGCCGGCGCCATCGCTGTTTGTTTTTTCAGGAGCGTTTTAAGGAAAGCGCGTCTATCTTTTCGGTCGTTATTCTGCAAACCCTCAAGGATTGCCGGCGTTTCATTTTTTTCCTTTCGGATAGTCCTTGTTTTCCAGCGTGCATCCCGCCCCCCGGTCCGGTAGGTTCCGGTTCCCTGCGGGGAGAGCCGATACCTGTACTGATGGGAAAAATTCCGGGGTAAACCCCATTGAAGACAGAATTCATCGACCCGTACATGCAACAGAGCCACATCGGGACGAAAATACTGCCCCTCTCTTTTCTAGTACCGGGCAGAGAACCGTGACTGGAGAAAGAATACCGGAATCAGGAGGAGGTATACCATCATCGACAACCGCGGGTCGAAGAAAGCGATGATGAGGCCGATTACCGCAACCGACGGCACGATCAGGGACCGCCGCATCCCGTTCCCGGCATCGGCTTTGGGGATCTCCCCGTTGGTTACGGCAGGCGTGCGGTTTACGTACCACCAGTGAACGAGAAAGAAGAGACCCAAAAAGAAGAGGTTGAAATGGAACAAATCGACGGCGATCCGGACGTGGTCGTAGTCGCCGCTGATGCTCGTTGTGAAGGGCAGCAGGATGACGCACAGAAGGATGCAGAGGTTGATCCGGACAAGGTTCATATCGACCATCCTGACATGGTGGAACTGGCGGTGGTGGGCAAGCCAGAAGGAGGCGAGGATGAAGAAGGCGATGAGGAGCGATATGAACTCCGGCCGCATGGCCGCAACCAGGGCCGGGAGTTCTGCAGCCGCGACCGGTCCGGGCAGGACCGGAATCGTAAGGCCGGTGACGAGAAGCGTCATGGCGAACGCAAAGATGCCGTCAACGAGGGCTTCGAGCCGGCTTTTGGATATCTTTGATTCTTCCGCGGACATGGCGATCCGGATCCGGAAACCCGGGGTTGTTGATTTTTTTCACGACGGTTATTTGGGATGCGATTCTGCAGGCCCCTCTTCGTCCGTCATCACGAACGAGAAGATGCTCATCCCCCCGGCGACGATGAAGAGCAGCACGCTCATCCAGATCATGACGCCCTGCTTTAAGAGGAAGACCGCCCAGAGGAGCGCGACAAGAACGATGAGATAGAAGAAGATCCATGTCCGCAGTTTCCGGTAGTACGTGAACGAGAAGAGGGAGATAAAAGCGGCGATGATGACGATGGAGACGCTGAGATAGATCATCGTCCCCGTGACGAGGAGGAAGGTCGCCCAGAGGATGGCGACGAGAAGGATGAGGAAGAAGAACAGGTAGGTCCTTTTGTCCGGCTGCTGCCGGGGTAATTCCATAGGAGTAATTCTGCGTTTATCCTCTATATATTATCTGGCAAAGGACCGTTATTTCCTTGCGATACCAGTTCTTCGTCATCCGCCCTCCATGGGGGAGAGACGATGCAGGGGGAAGACAAGATCGGATTTCCGGGAGTTTCGATGAACCGGGCCTCCTGCGGCGGGAGCAGGACAGCGTGTCCAGCCCGGATCTCCCGTACGTCCTCCCTGATGTGCATCCGCCCGGTACCGCTCAGGGTGGAGGAGATTTCCGTCGCGGTCCTGAGCCGGTGCGGGATGGTTGCATCGCCCGGCGGGACGATGGCATGGGCGACGCTGCAGGAGAGCGCAGCACATTCCATGGTACGGCTGGGATGGAGAAGTTCGCAGAGGACCGGGGGTCGATCGCCCGGTGGTGCGGGCAGGTGCTGCTGTCGCGGATGAGCATACGGATCGTACTGTCCCACGTCCCGGATACTCTTTAAGATGTGGGGATCGCCGGGACTCCTTCGCGCCGGGGGTGGAGGGGGTGCCGGGCGGATTCAGGATTCCCGCATGGCCGGGCTCGCTGCCGCACGGATACGTACCTTTATGCGCCCCCGTTGTGCAACGATACCATGTGAATGAGCCATGAAGGTCATTGGGATTAGTGCAAGCCCGAAGGGTGAAAAGAGCCAGACGCGGAGGCTTGTTGCCGCCGTACTCGAAGGGGCGCGGTCGACCGGGGCGGATATCACGCTCATCGACCTCTGCGACCTTACGGTGAAGTACTGCACCGCCTGCGGGAACTGTTACGCGAAAGGGGAATGCATCCACGACGATGATTTCGCGATGGTCTTCGAGAAGATGATGGAGGCTGACGGGATCGTATTCGGTTCCCCCAATTACATCGACTCGATCACCGCCCAGCTCAAGACCCTCTTCGACCGGATGGCGGACTCGATCCACTGCCAGTACTTTACCGGCAAGTACGGGTGTGCGGTCTGTACGGCAGGCGGGTCAAACGCTGATGCCGTGGCGGCGTACATGAACCAGACCCTGCTGCACCTGGGCGCAACCACGGTGGGGGCGGTCGGGCTGAACTTCCTCGGAAACCCCGACGCGATCCTTCCCGCGGAGAAACAGGCAAAGGAGCTCGGGAGGAAGCTTGCGGACGCGATCCGGACGAAGTGGAAGGATCCCGCACAGGCAAAAGTCCAGGCCGAGCGCCGGGAGTATTTCAAACGCCTCGTCATGATGAACAAGGATCTCTGGACGCACGAGTACGACCACTGGAAGGGGCTGGAAGGCAGGTAACGGCTCGATCGGGAGATCGAACCTTTTTTTTATAAGACCGGGACACGAAAGGCCGTTTCAGGGTATCATTCCGGAACGGATCCGGTCAAAAAAGGCGCGACGCAGCGCAATTTTCAGGACGGTTCTGTCGCATAGCCGGCCTTTTTAAGAGAGGAGAGTATTGCCGCGACATGGTCTTTTCCCCGCGTCTCGATCTCGAGGCGTATCCGGACGTAACCGATTGGGATCCCGGGTGCTGCCGGTTCGTGGTGGATGTCGAGGATGTTTCCCTGCTCCTGCGCGATGAGGGAGAGGAGCCCGGCAAGAGCCCCCGGCCGGTCTTCGAGGAGGACCGAACAGGCGAGGATCCTCCCGCGCAGGACGAGCGCCCGGCGGATGACCCGTTCGAGGAGAGGACTGTCGATATTCCCCCCGCTGATGACGAGAACGACCCCGCTGCCCGGTTCAACGGGGATCCGGCCGCTCAGCAGGGCCGCAAGCGGCGCTGCACCGGCCCCTTCGGCGATGACTTTCTTGCGCTCGATGAGCGCGAGCATCGCGTCAGCAATTTCATCCTCCTCAACGAGGATGACCGGATCGACATGGTCCCGGATGATCGGGATCGTGAGGGAACCGGCCTGCGTCACGCGGATCCCATCGGCAAGGGTCGGCTGTGCCAGGGTGCAGAGGGCTGTCCCTGTCCGAAGAGCCTCATACACCGACGGGCAAGCCGCAGCCTGGACGCCGGTCACCCTGCAGGACGGCCGCTGCCCCCGCACGGCGATTGCGATGCCGGCGATAAGCCCCCCGCCACCGACGGGGACGATGATCCGGTCGACATCCGGGAGGTCCTCCAGGATCTCCAGGCCGATCGTACCCTGCCCGGCTATCACCTCTTCATCGTCGTACGGGTGGATGAAGAGCATCCCTTCGCGCGCGAGTGCCCGTGCATGGTCCACGCTCTCTTCGAGGGTCTGGCCGGCGAGGACGATTTGGGCCCCGTAGCCTTTCGTCGCCGCCTGCTTCGCTCCCGATGCCCAGACCGGCATGACGATGGTCGCTGCGACGCCAGCCCGGTGTGCAGCGACGGCAACGCCCTGCGCATGGTTTCCCGCGGATGCCGCGACAACCCCGTGCGCCTTTGCGATATCCAGGTTGCAGAGGATACGGTTCGTTGCTCCCCGGATCTTGAAGGAGCCGGCCTTCTGCAGGGTCTCGAGCTTCAGGTATACCCGGGCACCGGTCATCTCGGAGAATGTCGGGGAGAAGACGAGCGGCGTCCGGATCCGGTGGGGGCCGATCCGCGCTGCCGCATCCCGTATCGACTGGACCGTGATCATTGCACTCCCTTACCTCCCCTCCACCTTCACGGCTCCCACCAAATCCCCCTTTCAGCAGAACATCGCATCGAGCGTTATTAATGCCTGTAGCAGGTTGCGGAACCGGGCCGGCAGGCTCTCTGCCGTTGCCCCGGTCGTGATCTCCCCGTTGATGTAATAGACGTCAAACCGACGGAGGACCCGGCGGAAATCCTCCTTCCGATCCTCCGGCATCCCCCGGCCGACCTGTTCTTCCCGGATAATCCTTTCTTTCTCGTGGAACAGGTAGAACTGGTTGTTCCGCTGACGGATGAAGATCCGGATCGGGATCCCCTCACGATCGGGGAACGGGGTGACGATGCAGTCCGTGATCGGGTCGGTTGCCTCCCGTAAGAATCCATCGAGAAAACTGCAGATCGCCCCTTCGATCATCTCATGCCCTCACCAGTCTGGTGCGTTTCCTGAATCCTATAGTTTTCCTCTCAGGGTTTCCTGCCGGGGAATAGGGAGGGGGGACTGGATGCCTCCTCCCGGATCCTGTCGGTCTGCCAGAGGTTGTCCCTACGGGTGCTATACGAAGAGCCACGCAGGAGAAAAGAAAATTTGGGGGTGTCGGTTGGGACCGTACCCGACGGTATCATGGGGACGGTTTCTGTTTCTTGATCATCTCGAGGGCTTCGAAGGCTTCCCTTCTGACCGCGACGTTATCATCCGCGAGCATCCCCGTGACATGGTCGGTCGCCTTGGGGTCGCCGATCTCGCCGAGGAGGAGCACCGCGCGCTTCCGGACATCGACCTGGTTGTCCTTGAGCACCATGATCAGCGGGGTCGTCGCCGGCTGCCCGATCATCCAGAGCGCCTCCATCGCGCCGTTGCGCACCTGCTGTTCTCCCTCGCGGAACGCCTGCATGAGGGGGGCGATTGCCGGAACCCCGATCGCCGCGAGCGCCCGGACGACCGCGTTCCTGACCTCGCGGTCGGGATCGCTCAGTGCCGCGATGATGCACGGGATCGCCCGGGTGTTGCCGATCTCCCCGAGGACTTCAGCGACCCCGCGCCGGATCCCCGGGTGGGAGTCGCCCATCGCCGCAATCAGGGTCCCGACAGCGGGTTCGCCGATGGTCACCAGCGCGAGTGCCGCCCTGCGCCGGACGTCCTCGACCGGGTCGATGAGGGTGCGGATCAGGGGCGCAATTGCCGGCTCCCCGAGAGAGCAGAGGGTCGCGATCGCCGCAAGCCGTACCGGTTCCTTGGAATCGCTCAGGCACTCGATCAGGGGGGCGGCCGCCGTGCCGTCACCGATATTCCTGAGCGCGACTGCCGCCTCGCGGCGCACGCCGGGGTCAGCGTCCTTGAGCGATGCGATCAGGGCGGAGAGCCCCCGCGGGTCCCCCATGCTCCCGATCGCCTGGACAGCTCCCATGCGGACGAGCGGCCGGGGGTCGGCCAGCGCCGAGATGAGCGGGGATGCGGCGGGTTCGCCGATCAGGAGGAGGGCGCGGTTGATCTCCTGCCGGACATCATCCAGCGGGGTGGTGAATGCTTCGATAAGGGGATCGATTGCCGGAACGCCGATCTTGCCCAGCGTGTCGGCAGAGCCACGACGGATGATCCAGTACTCGTCCGAGAGCCCGCCGATCAGGGGCCCGATGAACGACTCCCCGAGATCGCCGACGGACCGAACGGCGTTCCAGCGGGCGTCAAGGTCGCCTTGGGTCAGGGCAGCAAGGAAGTTGTCGTACCGCTCCTTCTGGGTCGGTGCACGCGCCTCCTCCTCCTCATCCTCGCGCTTCCCTGACCGGAAAACGTCGAGGAACGACTTCATTACTCCCATATCGAAGCTCCGTTACCGATTATTGGAATAAAATCATTCAAATAGGTATCGATGCCCCGTTTATCGTTTCCGAAAAGATAACCCGGAAAAACGGAAAACCGGGGATTTTTTACCCCAGTACGTACGCTAGGACGTGTACCCGACCGTGAACTGGGACGATCCCGAGGTCGTCTTCGGGACATCGTACACCGTGATGGTATACGTCCCGGTCGGCATCGTTGGTTCGAGCAGATACCGGAACGACCACGTATCATTCTCGAGGACCGGAACCATGCCCAGTTCGATGCCGCCGGAAAACCTCCCGGGGCCGAGCAGCACGAGCCGGACGTTGTCCGTACCGCTCGTGCACCGGCCGGAGAACGTGATGGTCGAACCCTTGGATGCGGCATACCGGCTCGGAACGACGGTGACGACGCCTCCCCCGATGACGTTAAAGTTCACGAGGGCTGAGGTGATGTTCCAGTCGTCGCTTGCCTTGATGGTGTAGGTGCCCGACTGGATCTTTGTCCCCGGCATCCAGGTATAACTCCAGAGCCCGAGCGTGCTCGGTCTGGACCGTGTAAGTCCGACACCCTTGCTGTACGAACCGGGGCCGTAGAGTGTCAGGAACACGGTAACAGTATTCGTTGCAGTGCCGGAGAAGACCATGGACTCGCCGATGATCATCGGGTCCTTGCTGACCTTCAGTGTGATTTCCGGCCGGTCTTCCGTCACCGTACTGCCGCCGTTTTTGTCTTCGCCGCCGGTCGCGGGCTCCAACCTGAGCGCCGCGTAGAACTGGGACGTTCCGGCCGGGACGTTCACCGTATCGGTCCAGCTCGCGTAGCCGGGATACCGGTACTCAAGGGTGTGGCTTCCCGGCGCCACCCCCGCGAGCGTGGCGGGAGTCGTCCCCCGGTATTCGCCGTCGAGATAGATCTCCGCGCCCGCGGGCGACGAGGAGAACTGGAGCGTGCCCGTCTCTATGCCCGGGACACTTGTGCACCCTGCCAGGAAAATACAACTGGCGGCAAGCAGAACGACGAAACACCGGACACAGGTCTCTCTCATAACTCTCACGATAACCGTCATTTCATTGCGATAAAAAGATTTGCTATAATATCCGCATGCATATCCGAATACCTGCCAAAGCCCGGCGCTCAGAACTCCCCTGTACGACGCAGGACTTCCTCTGCAAGGGCAATGCTCTTCTCCTCATCCGTCATGAGCGTATCGTACCGGACAGCCTCCTTAACCCTGACAGGGTCCCGTATGTCCTGGATGAAGAGATCGACGAGGTCTCCATAACAGTCGGCGGTCCCCTGCGATGACGGGGCAAACCCCCGCGCCCGCATCAGAGCGGCGGCAGGCCCGCTCACCGGGGCATCGCCGATGAACGGGCTGACCGCGATGACGGATTTTTCAGCGAGGACTTCCCGGATACCCTCGCATTCGAGGATCGGGAGGATGCTCGTGATCGGGTTGCTCGGGCCGATGACGACCGCATCGCTCCCCTCGATCGCCTGCAGGACTTCCTCCGGCGCGACCGGCGGTTCGGCGAAGGTCCGCACCACTTCCCGGATCCCGAGCGTCCCCTTTCCCCGCACCCAGTACTCCTGGAAATGGATGGGGCCGAGGTCGGTTACCACCTGGGTCGTCACTTCGGTATCCGTCATCGGGAGCACCGTCTCCCGGACCCCGAACCGGTCGCAGAGCGCCTTGGTAACGTTCGTTAAGCGCATCCCGTCCCGGAGCAGTTCGCCCCTCGCGATGTGGACCGCACGGTCCCGGTCCCCGATCGCGATGAATTCGTCGATCCCGAGCCGCTGCAGGTCATCATGCGTCACGAAGGTGTCGTCCCGCATCCCCCACCAAGTATCGGTATTGAGGACGCCGGCACAGAGATACATGACGGTGTCGAGATCCGGAGAGATGTGGTTTCCCGAGATCCAGATGTCTTCCGCGGTGTTGACCACGACGGCGATCTCGTGCCGGTCCATGACCCGAATCGCACCCCGGAGCAGCTTGGGGGTGCCGGTACCCCCCGAGAGAAACGTGATCATTACTCAATACTTTTATCCCCTGCATATGAAGATTTGTACCTGTTGAAGATCATCAAGGACCCGGTCCACGGGTATGTGGAGGTGGAGGACTTTGCCCTCGCCCTCCTGGACTCTCCCGCGCTCCAGCGCCTCCGCTACATCCGGCAGCTGGGGTTCTCCTACCTCGTGTACCCGGGGGCGAACCACACCCGGTTCGAGCACGCACTCGGGACGATGTACCTTGCCGATGTCGCCTGCCGGAAGTTCATGTTCCCCGAAGAAGACCGGATCCTTGTCGTCGCATCGGCGCTCCTCCACGACATCGGGCACGGTCCCTTCTCCCACGCGAGCGAGCCGATCATGGAGGAGTACCTGCACCGGTCCCATGACGATATCTCGGCGATCCTTCACGAACAGGCAGGGGAGATCCTGCGCCGGCACGGGATCGATCCCGACGAAGTCTGCGCAATCGTGAAAGGCGACCACCCTCTCGCCGGCATCATCCACGGCGACCTCGACGTCGACCGCATGGACTACCTCCTGCGCGACGCCTACTACACGGGAGCGCCGTACGGCACGGTCGATGCCCAGCGGCTGATCCGGAACATGATCCGGATCCCCGACGGGATCGTCCTGGACGAGAACGGGATCAATGCGGCTGAGTCCCTCCTGATCGCACGGACCCTGATGCGTCCCACGGTCTATTACCACCATGTCAGCAGGATCGGCGAGAGCATGTTCCACCTTGCCGTGCAGGAGTACCTCGCGGAAGACGGCGGGGACGCGCAGGCCCTGCTCGCGATGGACGATGCGGCATGCATGCAGACGCTCCGGACAGCCCCCAATGAAGTCTCCCGGTCGCTGGTCAGACGGATCTTCGAACGGAAGCTCTACAAGCGTGCAATCTACGCCGGTGCCGACCAGGTGAACGCGACCGCGTTTCCCGCCGGTATCACGCTGGAGCGTGGCCGTGCCCTCGCCGGAACAATCGCGGAGGGCGCCGGTGTCGAACCCGCGAGCGTCCTCGTCGACATCCCGCCGTTTCCCCGCGACATGTTCATGGGGGTGCGGGTAAAGAGCCGGCACGAGGTCGTCAGCTTCGAGGAGATCTCCCCCCGGGTCCGGACGCTGAACGAGACCCGGCACGAGCAGTGGCGCCTCGGCGTCTACACGCTCCCGGACCAGCGCGAAGCCGTCGCAGACGCCGCTTCGGAGATCCTGCATGTCAAAAAACCGACGCGGCAGGGAACTCTTTTCTGACCTGCCGGGTTTTCATCGGTTCCCTCTTTTGTCGCGATCAGGACGGATGGCAGGAACCTGAGATCCTGAATGTCTCACTGAAAGCCTGACCGGAAACTCCCGGTTAACCATGCATATCTGCATATCTAATATAGCACCAAGATCCAAAGATTCCCGTATGAAATCCGCAGCCCCCCTGATCATCTGCGTCATCGCCGCCGCGCTGGTCTCAGCCGGCTGCACGGGGACGCAGCCGATCGCAACCCCGACGCCGACTACGGTTGTTGCGACAACGGCGACCCCGTCCCCCACCCCGACCCAGACCATTTCGTTCACGATGGGAGACCATTACCTGAAGAAGTCCTACTCGTTCCAGAGCGAGTCGGATGTCAGGACCGAACAACTGCGCATCGACGATCCCTCCTGGGGCATCGAATATACTATCCTCCCGCTGAACGATGATCCCCAGTACTGCTGGTTCACCCTGACGGTATCCAACGTCAATACCGGCCGGAACGAGACCTTCGGGTATGGCCGCACCTTCAGCTTTGATACCTACCAGCAGTACCCGATGTACTCCCCCGGGGCGTACGTATTAACCCTGAAGGGGAACCGGGTCAAAGTCGATCTCAACGTTGCAAAGAGGAATCCGTGATGGCGGGCGGATCATGACCGAAGAGGGGCTCGTTATCCTTGTCGTGGGCGCGGTTGCGGTGATCGTTGCGTGCCTCTTCTGCGCGACGTTTGTCGCCCTCCAGCGGCAGCAGCGTCGCCTTGCTGACGAGAAGTATAAACTGAAGGTCTACAGCGATCTCCTGCACGCCGTGACCGAACTGAACCTTGCGGGCGACGACGGCTACAAGCTGGACCGGGCGAAGAAGAACCTCGCGTTCACGGTCAACCGGCTGAACCTCGTCGCAAGCCCCGGGGTGCTCCGGTGCACGAGTGATCTTCTGGACTTCCTCAACGAACACCTGGGGAAAGACTTCGACGCCCTCCGGCTCCACAACGTCCTCAACGCCCTCGTGATCGAGGCGCGCCGGGACCTCAATACCAGCCACGCGAAGAGCGTCGAGGAGGCGCAGGTCCGGTTCCGGTTCTTCGCGCCCCCGAGAAAATAATCCTTTTTAAGGAAGCTCTTTTTAATCCCGGCTCCGACATTGGTACGAAACGCGAAGCGAGCGGAGCGATTGGGATGAAGAAAGAGTATGTCATCGGGGTCACCGGGGCGAGTGGTGCCTGTTATGCACGCCGGCTGCTGGATGTGCTCAGTGCCCGTGCCACCGTGCACGTGATCGTATCGGATGTCGCACAGAGGATCGCCCGCCACGAGGGCGTGGACTTTTCCGGCTTTCCGGCGCAGTATTACGAGAACTCGCAGATGTTTGCCCCGATAGCAAGCGGCTCCCGCCGGTACGACGGGATGGTCGTCATCCCCTGCAGCCAGAAGACCCTTGCGGGCATCGCCCACGGGTATGCCGACAACCTCATCACCCGCACCGCGGACGTATGCCTTAAGGAGAGGCGCCCCCTCATCCTCGTCCCCCGCGAGATGCCGCTCTCAGAAATCCACCTTACCAACATGCTCCGCGCCCACCGTGCCGGGGCGACCATCATGCCCGCATCCCCGCCGTTCTACCACCACCCGGAGAATATCGGCGACCTCGTCGACATGGTCGTCGCCCGCATCCTCGACCATCTTCACGTCGAACACGACCTCGCGGAGCGATGGGGTGGCCCCGATGCGTGAATTTATCGATGAGATGCGGAGAAGGGGCCGTGTCATCGATATCGAGCGCAAGGTTTCGACGGATATGGATGCGGCGAAGATGGCTGCCGGCACCGACAAGGTCCTCTTCTTCCACGATATCGGCGGCGCCCGGGCGGTCATGAACGTGACGGCAGACCGGGAGGCGATCGCCGTCGCGCTCGGGATGGACGAGCGGGAGATCGTGCAGAAGCTCTCGCTTGCCACGTTCGAAGGGAAAGTCGTCGTGAAAGGTCCCCTGAAGACGAAGAAGCCCGACCTTACCAGGATCCCGGTCCTGAAACATTTCCCAAAAGACGCCGGGAAGTACATCACCTCCGGCATCGTCTTCTCGCGGTACGGCGGGGTCGAGAACGCCTCGATCCACCGCATGCTCGTTCTTGACGATCACCGGGTTGCGGCCCGGCTCGTCGAGGGCAGGCACACGCACGTGATGCTGCAGAGCGCTCTTGAGAAGGGCGAGAAGCTCCCGGTCGCGGTCGCCATCGGTGTCCACCCTGCAGTAACGTTCGCGAGCTGCACCCGGGTGCCGGAGGGAAAGGAACTCTCCTATGCCGCCGAACTGCTCGGCGGTGAGATCGCGGTGCACCGCTGCGGGAACGGCGTCCTCGTGCCCGACGCGGAGATCGTGCTGGAAGGGTTCGTTGGCGCTGATATGACCGACGAGGGGCCGTTTGTCGATATTACCGGTACCTACGACCCGGTCCGCCGCCAGCCGGTCATCGGGTTCACCGGAATGTTTGTGAAGAAGGACTTCATCTACCACGGGATCCTCCCGGGGGGCAACGAGCACAAGGTGCTGATGGGCTGCCCGTACGAGCCGAAGATCTACCGGGCGGTCGCGGGCGTGACCCGGGTCCGGGACGTGATCCTCACCCGCGGCGGGTGCGGCTACCTCCATGCGGTGATCCAGATCAAAAAGAGCACGCAGGGCGATGCCCGGAATGCCATCATGGCAGCCTTTGCCGCCCACACGTCGCTCAAGCACGTCATCGTCGTCGACGAGGACATCGACATCCGGGACCCGGAGGAGATCGAGTACGC
>JAKLEQ010000029.1 GCA_022711635.1 Methanoregula sp.
CTCCGCTCGTGGGGCTGGAAACGTTCTATAAACAGTGAGAGAGAGGGAGAGAGGAGAGGAAGGAGAGCGGGGGACCGGGGGATTACCGCCGCCTGCGTTCCAGTTCTGCAAAGACGTCCGAAAGGTCAACGTTTGCTGCACGGAGTGCAACGAGGAGGTGGTAGACCAGATCGGACGCCTCCTCCGCCGTCCGCTGCGGGACGCCGTTTTTAACGGCGAGAATGAACTCGGTCGACTCCTCGCCGACTTTCTCGAGTACCTTGTCGATCCCCTTCTTGTCCGAGAGGAGTTTTGTCGTGTATGACGCCGCGGACGGGTTCTCTGCCCGGTCGCAGATGACCTCCCAGAGATCAGCGATGACCGCGGGGTCCGGCCGCTTCATGATACCGCCTCCTGCGCAAGCAGCACTTCGCCGACATCATAGCCGAAGAACCTCCGGGTGAGGAGCCGGGCCTTCTCGATGTTGCAGCCCGCCTTCCCGATCGCGATGCCGAGGTCGTTCTTCTTTTTCACAAAGACGTTGATCGGGCCGTTCTCCACCGGGCGTTCACTGCCGGTGATCTCGGCCGGCTTGAAGATGTTTACGATAAAGGATTCCGGTGTTTCGGCGTACTCGACCATCTCGATCCTCTTGCCGAGCACGTTCTGGAGCCGTTTGATATTCTCGCCTTTCTTGCCGATGGCAAGCCCCATATCGCCGGGCCGGATGACGTAGATCACCCGTTCGAACCGGTCATCGATGACACAGTCCAGCGCAGTCGCCTTGGTAAGAATCCGCAACTCCTCAATGTACCTGCGCTCCTTAAAGCCGATATTTCGCTCCATTTTTCGATCATTCCTATTGTATCCGCTGATTGCTGGTATTCGATGCTTGGTCCCGGCAGAGATACGGCCGGAAAAAATCCCGATAACACACGGCTTTCGGTATGGAATGATCACACGCTTCTTGCGTAAAAAGATTGTGAAAAGAGGTTGGTGGGTTACTGGATCAGGTACGTGATGGTTACCGATGCTGAAACCGTGATATCGCCCGACTGGATGGGAGTTGCTGCCTCTGTTTTTGCCATGGCACCATCGAGCGCATAGTTCTGGAAATACACCGGGGAATAGCTGCTGCCGGTTTCAGCCCGCTGGACGCCCGTAATGGTAGTCCCCATAGCAGAGGATATGGTTTCCGCATCGGATTTTGCACGCGAGACCGCTTCCCTGAGGGCCTCGGTCCTGACCTGATGCGCCTTCTCATCGGAGAGCATGAACTGGATGGAATCGGCCTCGTTAATACCGCTGGCAACGGCCGTATCGATGACCTCTCCCGTCCTGTTGATATCGTGCAGTGTGACCGTGAGCCTGTTGGTGACCTGGTACGTCTTTATGTTCGGTTTTAAGAAACCGGTGGACTCCTCATAGACCGGCCATATAGTGTATCCGGTCGTCTTGAGGGCATCCCGCGGGATTCCGGCCGCAATGAGCGCATCATGCACTTTTGCCATCTTCGCGGCGTTTTCAGCCTGGGCGAGTTTCACATCCCTGTTCTCGGTCTGGACCGCGAACGTGACCTGCGCCCGGTCGGGCGTCGTAATGATGTTGCCGGTCCCGGTTGTCTGGATGACGTGTTCGTTCGTTGTGTCCGTGGCTGCAGCTGCGCAGCCGATAAGGGCCATCATGATGATGAATCCCATGACCATTATTCGGAGTGCTTTCATGGTATTTCGCATAACCTTCTCCGGAATCGGGATTAAAGGTTCCTTTAACTACAGTTTTTTTTGAAGTTATCCAAGGATTTCCCTGCATCTGCCGTACCTGGCCCCCGCGTAATCAGCAGGCCCGCTGTCCATCCTCCCCAAAGGGAGATGTCGTTCCTGTCCCCGGAACGTGCGGGATGCCCGGCTGGTGCAGCAAAAATAGATGTGCCCTCCCCGTCCATAGTACTCCGAATCAGCATGGGAGCAACAATCGTAGAAAAGATCTTCTCCGGCAGGTGCGCAGGCACCGTACACGCCGGGGATGTCGTGATGGCACCGGTCGATGGAGCAATGATCCATGATATCACCGGGCCGCTTGCGATCCGGAAATTCTACGAGATGGGCGGGGAGAAGGTCTTTGACCCCCGCCGCATCATCATGCTCTTCGACCACCAGATCCCTGCGGACTCCATCGAGGCGGCAAAGAACCACGTCTTCATGCGGAAGTTCGCCGCAGAGCAGGATATCCACAATTACGACATCTGCGAAGGGGTCTGCCACCAGGTCGTGATGGAGAAGGGGCATGCGGCACCGGGGGAGATCATCGTCGGCGCCGACTCCCACACCTGCATGTACGGGGCCGCCGGGGCATTCGCAACAGGCATCGGGTCGACCGACATGGGGTTCGTGCTCAAGTTCGGCGCCCTGTACTTCCGGGTTCCCGAGAGCATCCGGACGGAAGTTTCGGGCAAGTTCCAGCCACGGGTCGGCGCAAAGGACCTGATCCTCGCGATCGCCGCCGACATCGGCGCCGACGGGGCGACCTACAAGGCGATCGAGTTCTGCGGGGAGACGATCCGGCGGCTCGACATGGCGGGGCGGATGACCTGCTGCAACATGGCGATCGAGATGGGTGCGAAGGCAGGGATCGTCGCACCGGACTCCATCACCTGGGAATACCTGAAAGGCCGCCGGGCGGTCACACCGTTCAGCCTTGCAAGCGACCCGGATGCCCCGTACTCCGAGCGGCGCAGCTACGATGTCCGGAGGCTGGAACCACAGGTCGCCGTACCCCATAACGTCGACCAGGGCGTGCCGGTGGGAAAAGTCGCCGGAACCCCGGTCAACCAGGTCTTCATCGGGTCGTGCACGAACGGGAGGTTCGAGGACTTCGCGGAGGCTGCCGAAGTCCTTGGCGACCGGAAATTCTCGGAGAAGGTGCGTGTCCTGATCATCCCGTCGTCCCGCGACGAATACCTGAAGATCCTGCGGGCGGGCATACTCGAGAAGTTCGTCACCGCCGGAGCTCTTGTCGAAGCCCCGTCCTGCGGGCCCTGCATGGGGGGATCGTTCGGCCTGCTCGCGCCCGGCGAGGTGTCGCTCTCGACATCGAACCGGAACTTCCGGGGCCGTCAGGGCAGCACGGAGGCATTCGTCTACCTCTGCTCCCCGGCAACAGCGGCGGCGAGCGCGGTTGCCGGCGAGATCACCGATCCGCGGGAGGTGTGACCATGAGGGTCTGGAAATTCGGGGATGACATCGATACGGATGCGATCATCCCGGGCAGGTTCCTGACGATCAACGACGAGAAAGAACTCGCGCAGCATGCCTTTGAAGGCACGCGGGATGATTTTGCGAAGCTCGCGCAGGAAGGAGATGTTATCGTGGGGGGCCGGAATTTTGGCTGCGGTTCGTCCCGGGAGCATGCCCCCCTCGCCCTGAAAGGTGCAGGGGTCCGGTACATCGTCGCGCAGTCGTTTGCCCGGATCTTCTTCCGGAACGCCATCAACGTCGGGCTTCTCCCCCTGGTCTGCCCGGACACGAGCGCGATCCGCGACGGGAGTTCCATCGTTGTCCATGAGCGTAAAGGAACGATCATCGTTGACGGGAAGGAGTACAGGATCGAGCCGGTCCCCGAGTTCATGTACAACATCGTCGAGGCTGCCGGGCTCGTCGGGTACGCAAAACAGCTCAAGGAGGTTCCATTGTGTACAAAATCGCGGCGATAGGCGGGGACGGGATCGGTCCCGAGATCGTTGATGCGGGAAAGAAGGTGCTGGACGCAGCAGGGGAACGGTTCAACTTCGATATCGCGTGGACGGACTTCGATATCGGGGCGGAGCGGTACCTGAAGAACAAGGAACTGTTGACCGAGGAAGACCTTTCCGAACTGAAAAACTACAAGGCGGTCTACTTCGGCGCGATCGGCGATCCGCGGGTGCAACCGGGGATCCTGGAGAAGGGGATCCTCCTCGCCCTGCGGTTCCACTTCGACCTCTACGTGAACCTGCGCCCGATCCGGCTCCTTCCGGGCATCGAGACGCCGCTTGCCGGCAAGAAGCCGGAGGATATCGATTTCGTCGTCGTCCGGGAGAACACCGAGGACTTCTATGTCGGGATCGGGTCACGGTTCAAAGGGCGCCAGAAGACCGGGCTTACGGTCGCACGCGAAATGTATAACGTCAGATTCGGTCTCGATATCGAGAGCGATGCCGAGGAGATCGCCTACCAGATCGGGGTGATTACCCGCGAGGGGGCGCGGCGCGTCCAGACGTACGCCTTCGATCTTGCCATGCGGCGCCGGAAGAAGCTGACCTCGGTCGACAAGGCAAACGTGCTCTCGGACGTCTACGGGCTCTGGCGGGATGTCTTTTCCGAAACCGCGAAGAAGTACCCGCAGGTTACAACCGAGTTCAATTTCGTCGATGCGGTCACGATGTGGTTTGTCAAGAACCCGGAGTGGTTCGATGTCGTTGTCACCCCCAACATGTTCGGGGACATCATCACCGACCTCGGGGCCATGATCCAGGGGGGGCTGGGGCTTGCGCCGGGCGGGAATATCAACCCTGCGGGGACGTCGATGTTCGAGCCCATCCACGGCTCGGCGCCGAAATACCGGGGCATGGATGTCGCCAACCCCATCGCGACGATCTGGGCGGGTTCCCTGCTCCTCGACCATATCGGGGAGCACGCTGCCGCCGCAGCGGTCCTCTCCGCGATTGAAAAGAGCATCCGGGACGGGGTTGTCACGAAGGATCTCGGCGGCAATGCGGGGACAAAAAAGGCCGGGTCCTATATCGCCGACTGCGTCAGGAAAAACGGCTGAATTCTCTTTTTTCCTGCCTCTTCCCGTCAATACATCATTTCCTTAATCATCTCAAAAAAGCCGGGATCCGGGATCCGTCCCGGATCCCCGCCGCTTACCACCGTGACATTACGACATCCCGAGCCCGAGCATCGCGCCGTAGCGCGAGTAGACCTCCTTTATCAGTTCCATGGACTTCGGATTACCCCAGTCATGCATCCATTCCGAGACGAGCGACTCCACGGTGATGGGGATGACCCCTGCCTGCATCATCCGCCGGACGCCATACTTGTGGGCAGGCCGCGTCGAATCCCCGGCGGCATCCATCAGCCCGTACACCTCGTACCCCTCCTTCAGCGCGTGCAGGGCGGTATAGCAGAAGCACATGCTCGTCCAGAGTCCTGCGATGACGATCTTCTTCCGCCCGGTCTTTTTCAAGGCATTCCAGGTCTTCTCATCTTCAAACGCATCGAAGCTGGGAACGACCCGGGAGTGCACCTCCTGCCCCGGGAAGAGCCGGGCGATCTCGGCGAGAAACGCCCCGTTCCTCTGCGGGTTGATCGCCGAGAGCACAACCGGTACAGAAAGGATAGCCGCAGCTTTTGCGGCGCAGTACGCGGCATGCTTAATGATCGTCTTGTCCCCTGACCCGACACCGGCAAACATCGCCGGCTGAAAGTCCACGAGGACGAGTACACTGTTCCTGTCCGAGAGCAGTTCAAGGTTTCCGGTCCCCTTCTCCATTGTGTTCACTCCTGTACTGTTGAACAGACTGACTGTCCCGCCGGATTCTTATACATGCCGGATGTGACAGGAAAATCCGCGTGGCGTCAATTGAACGGAAATCGCCGGTTGTACGATGGCCGACCCGCATTCCGTTGTCAGCGGTAAACCTCACGGTCCCGCTATTGGATCCTGAAGTCCCCCACCATTGGGTCCCCGCCGCGCTGATGAGGGTGTCGGAAGCGGATGCAACGTCAACGCGGTCCAGGCTGATAACCGCGTTCATGGTGAACCGGTCGCAGGCTCACCGGCGCGGTCCCCGGTTCTTCCATGCGTCGATGTTCCTGCAGGCATGGTTGAAGGGGAGCCGGTGTTTCCCGCAATAATACTGGTCGCAGTAATGGCAGTGATACGGGAGGTAGACCCGTTCCCCGCAGGTTGCGCAGTTGGCATAGACGGGATCCTCTTTTTTCCGGGCAAAGAGGGATGAGAAGAACTTTTCGAGCCGTTTTTTCAGCGACATGGTATCAGGAGGACGGACCGTTTCGGGTTACTTCCGCGGAGGGTCCTGCACTGCGGTGTCGTCCCCGTCCTCCTCCGGTCTTCCGAGGATCGAACGGATGAAGCCGAAGGGAGATCGCCGTGCAGTCCCCCGTCTGTCTCCCGCTTCGTCCCGTTTTCCGCGGGAGGTCTTGAAGAGCATCGCTGCTTCATCCATCCCTTCCTCGATCTGCATCTTCTCGGTGACATCGATGAGGGAGCCGACGATGGCGACCGTCTTCCCGTCTTTCTGCACGGGGATCTCGCTGACCTCAACCCATACCCTCCCCCCGTCCTCCCGGACCATCTCCAGCCGGTACGGGGGTTCCCGCCTGCCGGAGGAGCATGCCCGGATCGTCCTCTCCAGCCCGGCAGCATTCGCCGTGTTGTCGGAGAGGTAATCCGTCCACATCTTCTTTCCCGATCGCCCTTTGCAGCCGAGCAGATTCCGGATCTTGGGGCTGACGTACTCCAGCACCTGATCAGGCGTGTGGGAATAATACATCCGGCTGTCGTTTTCGATAAGAAGCATCAGCTGCCGGTCACGCTTCCGGATCTGCTTCTCCCGTTTCCTGGTATCCGTCGTGTCCCGACCGGATGCAACGATGGAGACGACCGACCCGCTCTCATCCCGTACTGCACGGGCAGACCAGGTGATGCACCGCAACCCTTTCTTCGTCTGGAACCACTGGTCCACGGAACAGCAGAACGGGGGGCGGAAGAGCTTGACCATCTGGGTTGCAATCACGTCCGCGTACTGCCGTTCCGTTGCCGGCATGAAGATGCTTCCGGTGAGCTCTTCCCGTGGTTTTCCAACAAAATCGCAGTATGCAGTATTGACAAAGAGGAGCTTGCCCTCCGGTGTGAACCGTACCAGGAAATCCTGCTGCTGTTCGACCAGGGTCCGGTACATCTCACCGTCCGCATCCATTCAGGCACCACCCTGGCGACACCTGCATCCCTGCCGGATCCTCAGAAAACAACGGTCCATTCCTGAGTACAGATCTGTTCCGTGACTATTAATGTTGCACGAAACCGTCCGGACCTCCGTGTTCCGGAACACGCAAAAAAATGCGAGAGGGATTCAGGTGATTCCCGCTTCAAGCTGGCGCTGGCAGTACTGCATTCCCCGGCGCTGTGATCCGTGGCCTTCCGGTATCTTCACGATGACCGCGGTACGTTCCTTCCCGAACAGGACGGTCCTCAGGGCGAGGAGCGAGACTGTGAAGTCACCGGCACCGAACAGGTCGATGTTCAGGGCTTTCCCGGATGCAGAGACCTGGGCAAGCCCCGCGACGGACCCAAGGTAATACTTCCAGTTGTGGACGAGTGCTTCGACCTGCACGCAGACCCTGCCGGCAACGGCGCGGGCAAGGTCTGCCCGGCGGATTGCATAGCGCACGCCGCGGATATGCAGTTCGACGATCTCGTGGGATCTGCCCTCCGCATCGTACGCGAGAGATCCCGTCTTTCGGAAGTACCCGGACTTTTCCATCATACCGTCCACCTTCAACCGTAGTATGCGATTGACGGGGGGGATATAAGACTGCATGGCGTGCGCAGGGTGAAAGTGATCAGAGGATCAGCGCCGTGCCATGCGGTCCATGCAGGCGTTGAGCACCTCCTCCATGAAAGAGAGTGTCCCCGCAATGCCGGCAACGGGACGGGAGACGAGCCGCACCCTGTCCCTGAGGGGGGGAGTGAGCCCGACAAACGCGGCATCCCCCTTCACCGATTTTTCGAACGAAGCACCGATCACAAGGTCGGGGGCATACTTCTGGATCAGGGCCGTGACATCATTCAGGCCGGGGGCAGGAACCGAGGAGAACCCCCGGGGGATTTCCTCAAAGGTCCGCGTCCCGATACAGGCGATCTCGGCATCGAGATATTTTTTAAGGACTCCAGCGGCAAACGCCGAGTACGAACCCCCCGAGAAGATTGCGGTCACCGGCGGGTCAAACCGGCGCAGGTATTTGTCGCAGGCACGGATGAGCCGTTCTTCCTCTGCGTCAATCTCGGAAAAGACTGGTCCCGGGTCCGAGCCTTCCAACGCATCCCCGATCCTCCGGAACGTCTCCCGAACGGCATCCGGCCCGAGTGTACCGCCGAGATTTGTGCCGATGCCGGAGGAGAGATCGCCATCAGCCGTGATGGTAAACGGGGAGCAGGCATGCAGCCGGGAGAGCTCATCCGAGCAGAGAACGGTTGCAACCGGAACCCGGGCGATCGCGAGGAGACGGGTCAGCTCGCGGATATTTCCGGCAGAGAACGGGTCCAAGAGACAGATCCCGTCGATATTGATGCCGGCTGCCCCGGTATCGACCCGCGGGGCAAGCGCGGCAAGGGCGTTCCGGTACCCCGTGGCAAACGAACCGGCAAACCCCGGGCTCTCGACAAGGACAACATCATAGGGCGAGAGCAGGGAACGGATATCCTCGCCAAGGATCGCGGGCACGCAGCTGGTCACGACAGCCGTGAGTCCCCCGCTTTCAGCCGCTTCCGCCACAACTTCCAGGAGCCGGGCTTCCGATCCCATGATGACGTCCTGCCCCACGATGAACGTTCCCAGGAGGGGGGCGTGGAGGAGGGTTGCCGGGTAGTAATAGCACCCCGAGGAGCCGTGGATAACTACGGTGATCCCATCAAAGCCGGCAAGAGCTGCGGCTGCCCCGGTCATCGCGCAGGGGGTGAGGGGGTTGACACACTCAGGCATGGAGCGCCCGCCTCCAGCGGTGGAGCAGCCGCCGGACGCCTGCGGTCCCGACCGGGGGGGACAGCGGTGCCGGTACCCGGACCCCTTCCAAAGAGATCTCCAGGCCAAGCCGCTCGATCACTTCCGACACGGAACAATCGTCTGTTAACCCGGGAAATACCGGGTCGAACCGGATGGACGAACCCGCAATATCCGAGAAGTCTTCGAGGAGAGACGCCTGGGCCCCGGTCTCGCCTGCGATACTTTCGACGGCATCCGTGCCCGCGATCTCGCCGGCGGATTGTAAGAACCGGAGGGTCCCGGAGAGTCCCGCGGGAAATGCCGGGACGGCCCGTGTCCCATACTTCCTGTTCAGCAGGTCCCCGAGCGACCCCATCCCTTCGTCCCGGAGGACATTGAGCGTCGCCCCGCCGAGAGACGCAAGTTCACCGGTCCCGGCACAGTGGATGAACCGGACGTTGATCGTAATCCCGAGCAGGGAGAGGAGTCGGGACACTTCGTTGAAATTCTCCTCAACCTCGAACTCGAGGTTTTTCTCGCCGATGATATTCGCGCAGATCCCGTTCTTTCTCTCCGCAGTGCCCGTAAGCGTACCGGCGATCGATACGAGGGCATTGTTCACGCCGTCCTGGAACGACCCTCCGAGGAACCCTGCCGTCGGTACCGGGATGACCGGAACCCCCCAGTCCTTCCTGCAGACAGCAGGGACATCGTCCCCGATGGTATCGGCAATGCACGCAGAAAGGACATACACGACGGAATAATCCCCGCGGACCGCACGCCGTATCGCCCGTTCGAGCGCGTCCTCTCCCCCAAAGATGACCTCCGGCTCCAGCATCCCCGACGAAAAGAGGTTTAAGGAGGTGATGCGGTCATTGTCAAGCCCGGTGGCGTGGAGGAGCGAGAAGTTATGGTGGGCGCACCCTGCGGGCCCGTGGATGATGGTAGCACTATCGACAACCGATGTCGTAACGGAGAGCGCCCCGGTAAGGGTGCAGCCTCCGGACCTACATGAATTCAAGGGCGAGGGCTTCGAGGGCATCGATCTCAAGGGGCGTTGGTATCGATAAGCGGGTGTTTTTCGTCACGCACGCGGCGAGCTGCCGGTACCGCTCCGCCTGTGGCGAATCCGGCGCAAATTCCATAACGGTCTGCTTGTTCATCTCGGCGAGCTGCACGATACGGTCGCGGGGGATATACTGGACGAGCGTGCTGTTCACCCTCTTTGCGAATTCAGCGACAAGCTCCTCTTCCCGCGGCGTATCCCGGGCATTGCAGATGACACCGCCGAGACGGCAGGTGCTCATGGCCCGCAGGGAGAGCCGTTTTATCGCTTTGCAGATGTTGTTTGCGGCATACAGCGACATCAGCTCGCCCGACGTAACGAGATAGATCTCCTGCGCATACCCCTCCCGCATGGGCATCGCGAACCCCCCGCAGACGACGTCGCCAAGGACATCATAGACGATGATATCCCCTTTGAGCGCCCCGAATTTCTCCAGCAGCTGGAACGCCGCGATGATCCCCCGCCCCGCACACCCGACACCGGGTTCCGGGCCCCCGGCTTCGACGCAGCGGATCCCGTTGAACCCGGTATGGACGATGTCCTCTTTCCTGAGGTTTGCGTCCCCCCGTTCCCGGACAAGGTCCATGACGGTCGGGATGAAACTCCCGTGCATCAGCATCCGGGTACTGTCGCGCTTGGGATCGCAGCCGATCTGCAGGACATCGCAGCCCTGCAGGGAGAGCGCGGCGGAGAGGTTTGCCGATGTCGTCGACTTCCCGATGCCGCCTTTGCCATACAGGGCGATCTGTTTCATCATGATCCATTGGGCGGCATTTTATATGTAGTCTGCTGGTGTTAACCCAAGATAGGTTGTTTTTCATCCCTTCTTTTTTGTCCCGTATCGTACGTTTCGTATCTTCCGGCGCATGTGCCGTTAGTCCGGACCCCGGAAGACCGCGATGAACAGCATCAGGACAGGGATGACCTCGAGGCGCCCTATCCACATGAGGACAATAAAGATCCACTTGGAGATGAGGGGCATTTCGGGAGAAACGTACCCGGTGCTCATGCCGCAGGTCGAGAATGCGGAGACCGCTTCAAACAGCACGTCGGTAAACGCAAAGGAGGTGATGTGGAACTGGAGGATACAGAGCGTCGCACCAAAGACCGTTACGGCCGAGAGGATGATGATGAGCATGTTCTTTGCCGTCTCGAATTCGGCTGTCGCCCGCGGGATGACCTTCCCCTCGATCCGGAACGGGATTAAGACTTTTTCGCTGACAAAACCCCTCTTGAACCACCAGAGCAGGCCGCGGTATGCCATTGCAACCCGGCTCAGCCTGACGCCGCCGGCGGCGCTGCCGGAAGCCCCCCCGATGAAGACCAGCATGGTCAGGACGAAGATGGTGGCACCGGCCCATGCACTCGGATTGACGACCTGCAGGCCGGTCGTTGTCAAGGCAGAGACCGACATGAAGATCCCCTGCCAGAGGGCGGAAAAGATGTTGGCACTGTCGAAGTAGACGAGGTCGAACGCAATGACGGCAGCGCCCGCACCAAGGAGGAGGAAGAACAATTTTACCTGTTCGTCTCCGAAGGTGCTCCATCTGCGGTTCGATGCGATCAGGTAGTACAGTTTGAACGGCAGTGCTCCTGCAATCATGATGGGGATGAGGATCAGCTCCAGCATGACACTGTTATAGAACAGGATCCCCTCCGGATGCAGGGTGAATCCCCCGGTCGAGATGGTGGTCAGGGCAAGGTTGACGGACTCCCAGAGGGAGAGCCCGGTAAAGAGGATGAGCCCGATGGAGATGAAGGTCAGCAGGGCATAGATGCCATACAGGGATCTTCCGGCAGAGATCACGGCCCGCGCAAGGGTCTCTTCCCGGCTCTCGCTCCGGAGCATCCGGGTGGAGAAGAGCCCGGTGCTGCTTGCGATCGCGATCGAGAACGCGATGATCCCAATCCCGCCGATCCATTGCATGTACGACCGCCAGAAGAGGAGGGTGGAAGGAACCGCGCCGAGCTCCTCCGTCATCGTAAATGCAGTCCCGGTCCAGCCCGCCATGCCCTCAAAAAGAGCATCGGTAAAGCTCATGTTGAGACTGATGACGAACGGGATCCCGCTGATCGCAGCGCAGACAAGCCAGAAGAGTGCGACCGAGCACATACCGGTGGAGAGGCGTTTCTCGTACCCATACCGGGGAAGCGTCCTGGTGAACGACCCGAGAAGGAGAAAGAGAACCGGGACGGCTGCCATCGGGAGGAGCATCTGCCATTCGGAGAAGATGATCGCAACAAGGAGCGGGACACACGCGAGCGGCGCGACGAAGATGAAGGAGTCCCCGAGGTCAGCAATGACCGTCGAGAGGAACATCATCCGTGAAATGCCAACCACCTGCCGTTCGTTCTTCTATCCAGTGTTTGACAGCAGATTAAAAAAGGGGTAGTATGGGAACCCGGGGATTTCACCGGAGAACGGGATTTGGTTTAAAACCAATTCCCATCAGCGGGTTAACGGATGAACGGTGACAAAAAAATTTCCTTCCTGGTGCGGTCACACAAGATTGAGTTCCTGGTGTTTCTTCAGGATCTCATCCGCGAGGCGGTCGAGCCCGCGCAGGGCGGTTTCATCGGAGAGCCCGCGGACCATCACCGGTTCAAGGACCTCGACTTTCACATGGTCGAGCATCTTTACCACGGTCTCCGAAGCCTTCCCGCCCCACCCGTAGGACCCGATCACCGAAGCATACCGTACCTTGGGCCGCAGCAGGTTGGCAAGGTAGGTGGCGTAGACGACGAGCGGATGGGGGCCGAACAGGACGGTCGGGGTTGCGATCACAACGGTTGCGGCATCGACCATCGCCATAGCAAGTTCGCCCGTATCGGTTTTCGAGAGGTTGAAAGGTTTGACTGCGATCCCGCGGGCGATCAGCGCATCGGTAAAATAATCGACCATCTTTAAGGTGCTCCCGTGCATCGAGACGTACGGGAGGACCACCTCGTTCTTTACCGTATCCGACGTCCAGTCGGCGTACGCGTCGAGGATAAAGGACGGGTTTTTGTAGAGCGGCCCGTGGCTCGGGGCAATGATCGCAGGATTCAGCCCCCGCACCGTCCCGACATACCCGCGGATGCTGGTGCGGAACGGCATCATGATCTCGGCATAGTACCGTTTGGCAGCGACATACGTCGTCCGCTCATCGGACATGAAGAGATCGCTCGTTGCGATGTGCGAACCGAACAGGTCGCAGGGAAAGAGGATCCGGTCTTCTTCAAGGAAGGTCAGCTGGGTCTCGGGCCAGTGCGTCCAGGGCGTGATGATGAACTGCAGCGTCCGTTTGCCGAGAGAGATCTTCTCCCGGTCCCTGATGACCCGGAACTTCTCGGCCGGTACATGGAGGAGGGCGATGAGAAGATCCTTGCATTTCTCGTTGGTTACAATCACTGCATCCGGGAAAAATTCGAGGATCATGGGGAGCGATCCCGCATGGTCCTGTTCCGCATGGTTGATGACGACATAGTCGATCCGTTCGATCCCCATCCGGCAGAGGTTGCTGATCAGTTCGTACTCCTTGGCGGGATCGACGGTATCGATGAGCGCGGTCTTCTCTTCCCCCTTCACGAGGTATGCATTGTAACTCGTCCCCTGCGGGAGCGGGATCAGCTCGTCGAAGAGCCTGCGGTCCCAGTCAATCGCCCCGACCGAGAAGACACCGGGGACAATCTCGCGTGCTGTCATGTCAATCCCATTCATGCCTTCTGGAACAGCCTCTTTTCTGCACTGCAGACGGGGCAGCTCCAGGTGTCGGCCAGTTGATCGAACGCAGTGCCTGCCTTGATCCCCTGAACCGGTTCCCCGGCGGAAGGATCGTAGATATGGCCGCAGATCATGCACATGTATGTCGCCATGGAAAACTCCTGGTGTATAGTATCCATACCATGAGTTACGGGATATTTTTTTCGATACGGGTAGGAACCCGCGGAAAAGTGCATTTGCCGGGAGAATCGGGTCCCCTAGAAGAGATTCTCGTCCCCGATATAGCGGTGACTGAAATACGAGAAGGAGCGGTTCCTGCGGACGGCTTCAGGGACCGAGAAGAACTTCAGGATCTCGTACATAAAATCGATCCGGGAGTTGAACCGCGGGGGGATGATCCTGTTGAACTCCTCCTTGGTCACCGAATCCGTCGTCGGAAGCGGCTGTATTCCCAGGTGACGGGCGGATTCGTCCGTCAGCCCGGCGAGGTACCAGCTCTCGATCTCCATCACGACGATGATGATACTCCTTCCATCGACTTCGCTGTACCGGGAGTACAGGAGCTGCTTCTTGTCACGGACAGAGTTCTCGTTGTCGATGTCGGCAACAAAGATGTAGTCGTTCTTCATCAGCCGCACGCTTTTGATAAACCGGCTCACCTTCTCCCGTTTCGTGCAGGCGTACGGCACAATCTCGACGGAATCGTAAAGTCCTTTCAGGAGGGGTTTTATGATCCTCCCGAAGAACCGTACGTCGTCCTCTCCTTCGACCAGGATAAAGAGCCGGTGTTTCATGATCAGAGGCCGAGGAGGTTCTGGGCGTAGAGTTCTTCGATCCCGACATCGTTTTCGAGGAACGTTTTGACCTCCTCTTTGTCGGCAGGGCGGGAGATTGCCGAGAAACCTTCCTTGTCGCGGGTGATGAGCAGGATATCATTGAGATCCGCGTGCCGGACGACTTCCGTGCTGTGGGTCGTGATCATCAGCTGCCGGTGTCCCGAGACCTCTTTCATCATGGCAAGCAGCCTTCCGACGAGGAACGGGTGAATATGGCTGACCGGTTCCTCGATGATGATGAACGGCTTGTCCTCGAAGTAGAGGATGACGATCAGCGCGAAGATCGTGATCGTTCCGTCGGAGAGCGAGGATGCCGGGAGATCCTGCTGCCGGGCATACCGTTCCCGCATGGTCATGATCAGGGAGACGTCCATGAACTTCTGGACGGAAAAGTCCTCGATAAACGGCAGGACATCCTTGATCAGGTTCCCGAGTTTCCGTTTCTTCTCGGGGTTCTCGCTGATGATCTTGATGACGAGGGCGAGGTTCCCCCCGTCCTCCTCGAGCTCGCTCCTGCCGGTGATAACGACGCCTTTCCTTGGCAGCTTCGGATCGATATCATAGACCGCGAGCTGGTCGAAGAACTTCTCTGCATGGGGGAGGGGGGAGACAAAGGGCGTCTCCAGGAGGAGCGACTTTTCCGATATCGGGCGCCTCCGGTAGATCGGGGGGATGATATCGTTCGCGGTGAACGGGCAGGACGGGGGAAGCGTGATCGTGGTCGTCGCAAAACCCCCGCTGCTGGAGACGACGATCGATCCTTCTCCGATCAGCCGGCCCTCCTTCTCAGGATTGATGGCTCCTTTTTTACATTCGAATACCTGGCACCGGATCGTGAGCTGGTCCAAAGGGATGGAAAAACCCCTGCCTGGTTCATGGAACTGCACGGAGAACTCGTAGGTCGATCCGGAAGAACGGGCGGCAATGACGGTATCGCTCCCTTCCGTTTCCCTGATGGTCTCGAACCCGGGATCGGCGTTGTAGTCAACCCGGACGGAGAGGGGGCGGGCAAGCCCGATCCTTGAATTCCGGAGATACTCCGGCCCCCCCTGCATCGCGATCGCATTCGAGAGCCCGTTCCTCGCAATATCGCGGAGAAAACGGAAGATTGAGATAAAATTTGATTTTCCGGAAGCGTTGGACCCGATAACCACATTCATGGACGAGAGCGTGACATCCAGCTCTGAAAAGCTCTTGAAATTTGATACCGCAATCCGTGTGATCGGCATACAATCCCCCGGTCATCGGTGGGTGCGACACCTTAAAAAAGTACAGGTCTATTGGGTGATCCGCAACAGAACCTACATCATGAACAACGGGAGCTGGGGGTTCATGGCATACACGTAATAGTTGATGACAATCGCGCCGATACATGCGATGAAATAGGGTACCAGGAGGATCGCTGCCGGCAGGGAGACGTGGACCGCCTGGTATATGGTTGAAAGGAGGATGGCGATCAGCATGACCATGGTGATCAGGGCGAGGAAGGGGGACCGCAGGCCGAACAGCATGTAGATCCAGAGAAAATTCAGCCCGAGCCCGAAGATGAAAAAATAGACGGCTGTTTTCGTATCCTCTCTCTTTACCGTGTCGGCACTCAGAAGGAAATACAGGGCCAGCGAGAGCAGCAGGTAAACGAACATCCCGAGGGAGATCATCGTCTCATTGGGGGGAGTGAAATCAGGCCTGCTCAGTTTTGAGAACCAGAGCGAAAGCATGGGAACTGCATACAACGCGCCGGCGAAACCAATTCCATAACAGATTACGAAGGATACGATGAGCCGATAGAAGTTGCTCAGAACCATGGAACCCTCTAATGAATTATCACATATACTACGATAAATTACTTTGGTTTACCCCCGGATAGAAAAAAGGATTCTTTCAGGAAATCTCCCGCTCCTGACCTTCCTGCGCAGTCCGGTGGTCCCGGGACGGGGGCACGAGCCTGGACCGGGATTATGCTGCTCTGATGACGAACTTCCGGATCGTTGTACTGTTCTGGTTATCTGCCACATTCCGGACAATGACACCCCATGTCCCGGTCGCGACATTGTCGGGGACGGCGAGGACAAGGGTCAGCTGGCTCGTGGTCCGGACAAGAACATTTCCCCCTTCCAGCAGTTCGCCGTCTTTCACAAAATAGACCATGGAGGGGGTCTTGAAATTTGCACCGGTGATCGTGATCGTGACAGTGTCCCCGGCCTTAACCGTGTAGGGTTCGATGCCGCCGATGACCGGGGCAGGATTGTTGATGGTAAACCCGTCCGGAAGGATATCGGACTGCCCGTCAGGATTGGTTACGATAACATCACGTTTCCCTGTCGGTGCGTCGATAAGGTTGAAGACACAGGTAATCTTGTTCCCCGTATTCCGGACATCGGTTGCCGTAATCGCCGGGGAGTTGGCTCCCGCAAGGGTGACGGTAACCCCCGATGCAAAGCGTTTTCCCGTAAGTTCTGTTGTGACAAGAACGCCCCCGGCACCGGTATCGGGAGCGATGGCAGTCAGCTCGGGTGCGAGGCCGGATTGGGCCGGGGTTCCGGTCACCTCGACCGTTCCGGACAGGACGGGGACCAGGGCTGGTTTGACGTGAGCTACCTTCACCGGGTAGAGTTTTTCCATCTCAGCCCGGGGGTAGTTGTCGGTCCGGGTGTCTTTCCGGTATCCCCAGGTGCCGTCGCCCTTTTTGTACACGAATGCCCGCTCGTACATATCCGTACTGTCATCGTACCCGAGGATCAGCCAGAGGGGTTCTTCCTGCGAACCGATCTTCGAAAGGATATCCCCGGCCGTAAACCGGGGTGCCGGTGTTGGCGGAGGAGGGAGGTCCTCCCCCGATCCCTCCGGCTGGTCAGAGCATCCTGCAACGAGAAGGAACAGGAGGATGAAAGCGACGGCAGCGAGCAGGTACCCTTTCATGAAACGATCAGTACAGCTTGCCTCCCCGTTCATTAATTATTTTGTGCTGGGAAAGAGTACCCCGTTTGAGTGCCCCGGTTTTTTCGCACCCGACAGGTACGAAGCAGCATGCCGGTACCGGAAGAACGCGCGGGCGGTCCCGGTATCTTCCGGCGTGAAACGACCCGGTCAGCTGCACCGTGCCCCGTGGTTGGCATGGATGACGGGGACCCTGCGGGGTCCGTTCAATACGAAACCGCAAACGGATTCCTATGACCCACGCTTTTGTGCCGGTATCCGTATGGTGATAAAACGCTTCATCAGGTACCATTCGGAGACGGCAAGGGCGAGAAGAGCGAGGATGGACGAGAGGACGACCGGGAGGGATACGGGTGTTGCGTACGCGGGATCGATCAGGTCGTGGGTGAAAGCGGCGAGCGCGAAGGATGCGAAGATTACCGTCGCCCAGACGTCCCGGATCGCGAAGAAGATGACGGCTGTTGCCGCCCCGATCCCGATCGCGATAAGAATATACCGGGGATCGGAGAGCGGCGGGCTGTGGGCGGCAAACGAGATACCGAAGAGAACACCGGTGACGGCGATTCCACTGACGATCGAGACAAATGCGCCGTACTGCCGCACATATGCCTGCCAGTGGGTACCGATCAGGACCCAGCAGACCATGACCGAGGAGACTGCCACCGGGAGGAGGAAGAGAATCGGGCCGATGAGACGTGCAGGCGACGATCCGGAAGGGACTGCCGCACCAAGAATGATGTATCCGAGGCCGGCAGTTATTCCGGCAGTGATCACCGTGCGGCGCAGGCTCCGGAATCCTGCCTGGTACATGTTAACTGCCCCGCTGAGGAACCCGGATTTCAAGAGGAGCACCGGCGCAAACGTCCCGATCAGGATGCAGGCAACGAGGACGTACATGAAGTATACGACCGGCTGGTACCGCGGGAAAACCCCGAGGCTGCCTTCGAGCAGGAACGTCTCTAGCACCCAGATTAAGAAGATGATCAGGGGGATGACGATGAGCCGGACAGGGGACGGGGCCGCATCGCCGGTATGCACGGTGAAACCCGGGATAGGGACACCGGGTACCTGCCCGGAAAAATCCTCAGATCCCGCCGTGAACTATCCTCCCCGTCCGCATGCGCCCCGTTAACCCCGGTTCATTGCCGTGAAGCAAGGAAGGCATACAGCGCCTGCTCCCTCTCCTTCTCTGAGAGGTGTGCACCATCAACCTTCCCCTCCGGTCTTCCGGCAGTCTTCTCATAGAACACCCCCAGCGATAGGGGGGAATCGGCATTGTAGTCCCATTCCCGTGCCTTCTCGCACGCGAGGCTGAAGT
>JAKLEQ010000003.1 GCA_022711635.1 Methanoregula sp.
CCGAGCATGACCGGGATCTTTTTGTCCTGTATGATCTCCCGGACAACTTCCACAACTTCCTCAACCATGATGTTCGGACATACGCTGACGTCGAGATCTCCCAGATCCGTAAACGGGATTTCTGCAAGGTCGAGATCGAACGCCGGGACATAACTTTCGAAATTGTAGGATAATTCCCGGATTGCCCGGGGCCCTGCCCTCGTTCCCGGCCTGAATGAGGTGGTGCCATCGAAAGGAACTCCGAAAATGACATAACGCGCGTCATCGTACGGTGTATCCGAATCAGCAAAAAAAGAATGTGAAAAAACGTCCATATTCCCGATCAATCTATCTTCTTTTTGCCCATGGACTCGATGTACATTATCTCTTTTCCGACTTCGATCGACCCTTTCTTGTCTTCAGGAATAATGATCTCGAAATTGGAATAATCCTTCATGTCCATCAGCTGGGCCATGTTGCCGGCAATGGAAATGACCTGTCCGCTTTTACGTTCGACGACCGGAACATAGGTCTTTGCCGAGACCGGTTGAACGATAGAGCGTTTTACTCCGTCGAAAATCCCGACGCAGTCAATACGTGCTTTTGCCGCCCCATGCTTCCCGGGTTTTGATGTTGCAATCCCGAGTACTTTACAGGGTTCGTCATCGATGACGATGTAACGCCCCTCTTTGATCTTTCCGATCTCAGTCTGTTCTTTCATTTATGTAACTCCAACCAGATTAATCTACAAATACGCGTTAGTAATTTATTCTTCTTGCAGTAATAAATACAACGGAAAAAGGGCAAAACGGCGCAGGAATGATGGAATTTCTTTCAGCATGCGGGGAGATGGCGCGGAGTGTTGAGGAGGCAATCGCCGATCTCGTCGGAACACCTCGTGGAGGGGAGACCATCAGGATGGGGGCGGATCTGACGCCCACCAAGCGGATAGATCAGGTTGCAGAAGATTGTGTCGTTGATTTTCTCTCTGAACATCCCCTTTGCAGCCTCCTCATCAGCGAAGAACTGGGGAAAAGGGAATTTGAAGGCGGGAGGGGAACGATCTTCCTCGACCCAATCGACGGAACGTACAACGCGGTCGCCGGTATTCCGTTTTACGCAATCTCGATCGCTTTTGCCGTCGGCGGGGAAGTCCGCCAGGCATATGTCAGGAACCTCGCCAGCGGGGAAACATTTACCGCAATCAGGGGGGAATATGCAAAATGTAACGGAAGACCGGTTTCGGTTTCGTCCGTTAAGAATCTCGATGCTGCTGCGATGAGCGTCTACGGGAGGAAATTCGATCCGACGCGGGTGATGCAGCTCGGGATGAAGATCCGTCGCTGGCGTCTTTTTGGCGCCTCTGCGCTCGAACTCTGCTACATCGGGTGCGGCCGGATCGACGGTTTTATCGATCTGCGGGGCACACTGCGGGTAACCGATGCTGCTGCGGGCATGCTTGTATGTACGGAAGCTGGCGGGAGGGTGTCGGACCTCGAAGGCGGAACAATCCGTTTTCCCGATGAGGTAACGATCGGGAGATGCCTTGTCGCAACAAACGGAACCCTGCACCACAAAGTCATTGAATATCTCCGGTGATTTTCATGAAGATCCTGCTGGTCTCCCGCATTGATTCTCCTGATGCCCTGACCTTCACGCGGCGCCTTGGCGATGATCTCGGACATGCGGGGCATACGATTGCTTTCAATGATGAGAGCGCGCAGATGCCGGAATTTCCGGAAAAAACCCCTGCACCTCACCATCCGGATCTTGTCGTTGTCGTTGGGGGAGACGGTACAATTCTCCGGACCGTCCAGCAGATGAAGCACCAGGTTCCCATCATCGGGATTAACTGGGGGGAGGTCGGATTCCTCGCGGATCTCGAACCATCGGAAGCATGTTCCTTTCTCTCGCGATTAAATGCCGGATTTTCCGTTGAGAAACGAATGAGGGTGGCATTTTTTAAGGATGGCATTCATATCGGCGATGCCCTGAACGAAGCATTAATCGTGACAAGCCGCCCGGCAAAGATGCTGCGATTTTCTGTCCTGGTTGATGGCGTTCCCGCAGAACAGTTCCGTGCTGACGGACTTCTTGTCAGTTCCCCGACCGGTTCAACGGCGTATGCGATGAGTGCCGGAGGACCGATCGTGGATCCCCGGATCCAGGGTATCCTCCTGGTACCACTTGCTCCCTATATGCTCTCGTCCCGGCCCCACCTTATCAGCAGCGATCGCAGCATCGCTATCCGGATGGAAAGCTCAAAACCGGCCCATCTTGTTATTGACGGACAGCAGACCATCAATCTCCGTAGTAACGATACCATTGATGTGAGCCGGTCCGAACAACCCGCCCTGTTTGTCGATGCCGGCAGAAACTTTTTTGCAAAAGTCGATGACAAACTCCGTCATCTCTGATTCTTCCCGTGATCGTTTTTTTCGTTATCGTCCGACAAGTATCCCTGCGATCAGAATACAAAGCTTATCTGGTTGCAGCGTCGAACTATTTTTATCAGGTGATTTCGTGCAGGTCTCCATGAAGCTCGAGATGAAGGATTCTCCGGGTCAGCTCGTGGCCGCGCTCAGGCCGATCTCAGATGTCGGCGGAAATATCATCGCGGTCATTCACCAGCGGGAACCCGGATCGCATGACGGTTTGCTGAATGTCCAGATCGTTCTCGATCTCCCTGAACGCCGTCTTGACGAACTGGTCGGGCTTTTGCAAAAGGAAGGCGTCCATATCCAAAGGATCGGCAGGGAACGGCTTCTGTACCGCAGGACCGTAATTATGATCGGCCACCTGATGCACACGGATCTCTCCGACACGATCGACCGGATCGATTCTACCGGCTTTGCAGAAGTCTCCGAACTTGCGATGAGCATGCCTGCCATCAGCGAACGCTCGTCTTCCCGGCTCACGATCAAATCGGTGACGAAAGAGGATATGGAGAGAGCAATCGAGATCCTGCGCAGTGTGTCCCAGGAAAAAGATCTCCTTTTAATCGAACCCCTGGAGGAAATGGCGTGAAGATTGCTGTTATTGGCCTGGGATCCGTCGGGCGGGGCGTCCTGGAGACTCTTGCAGGAAAAAATATAGGTCTCTCCGTCACGGGTATTGCGGACTCAAAAAGCGGGTATATTGATCCCTCCGGAATTGATATAAAGAAAGTCCTGATGCAGAAGAAGAAGACCGGCAGGTGCGGGGATGCGGGGGTGACCGCCATGGATGTTGTCAGGGAGGCGGATTACGATATTCTTGTCGAGGTCAGCCCGACCAATGCAACGGATGGAGAGCCGGCGCTCTCCTACATGAAGACTGCAATAAAACGGAAGAAACACGTGGTTACATCGAATAAAGGACCGATTGCGCTCGCGTATAAAGAACTCAAGGCACTGGCGAAGAAAAAGGGAGTTGCCCTGCGACACGAAGCCACCGTCGCCGGGGCTGTTCCGGTCTTTCACACCGTTGAACAAGGGTTGGCAGGTAATGATATCCGCGCTGTTTTCGGCGTCCTGAACGGAACCTGTAACTATATCCTTACAAGGATGGCTGAAGAAGGGCTTACGTACGAGCAGGCACTCCTCGAAGCGCGGGAGATGGGGTATGCTGAAGCAGATCCCACCTATGATGTTAAGGGAATCGACGCCGCAATCAAGCTGGTCATTCTCGCAAACACGATCTGGGGGAACGGGGTGACGCTTGATGATGTCGACAGGACTGGCATTGACCGGCTGACTCCGGAAGCGATCCGTCTTGCAGAGGAAGGGGATTGTACTATCCGCCTCATTGCTGAAGCCGATAAAAGTTCCGGCTTGCTTCGGGTTTCGCCCCGGATCATCCGGAAGAACCATCCTCTCGTTGTCGAAGGCTCGCTGAATGCGATCTCCATTGAAACCGACCTGGCGAAGGAAATTACCCTGATCGGGAAGGGGGCCGGCTCGATTGAGACGGCGAGCGCTATTATCGGAGATCTCCTGTTTATTGCTGAACGATATGGCAGGCGTCCTTGAACACCGGCGCAAATACCTGCGCATGCTGCGGCAGTTCACGCTTGAAAAGGGTTTTTTTACGGTAACCGAGTTCCAGCAGGCTGCGAAGATCCCAAGAAGTACGGCGCAGGACTGGGTGAACCGGCTCGTCATCGAGGGTTGTGTAATTGTCCGGGAAGGAAAACGCGGGAGGAACGCTGCAACGTATGCATCCATCAGCGCAGTTCCCCAGAGTACCTGCCGGCGGATCTTCACAACCCTTGAGGATAATCAGATCGAAATATTCCACGACTGCCTGAGCGGTGCCTGCGCCGCATACTGCGGATTTCATCACCTGCTTGCCGGAGGCGCGATCTCGAAGATCGAACGGGATGGAACACTCCTCCGTGAACGTGCCGCGATCGGCGTTAGGGAGACGAACGTGGGGCTCCCCCCCCTCCCCGCGGTTGCTGTGAACGGCATCGAATGTGACGGGGAATTTATTGTCCAGCATATCCGGTGCATCGGGGGGCCCGCGTATTCACTCTCCGATATGATGGCTCGTGCAGAAGGGGTCTGCAGGATCGAGATCAGCCGGGCCAGCCCGACAATCGAAGGGAAGGTCTGGACCCGTGCACTACGTCACATCACCATAGGAATTGATGATACCGATTCGAAAGATGGCGGAGCGACCTTCGCGCTTGCCCTTGCCCTGCTTGCGCACCTGAGTGCTATCCGCGGCGTCCTCCCGATCGCTCACCATGTCGCAATGCTCAATCCATCCATATACGGGAAGACCGCCGGTAACTCCGCAAGCATTATCGAGATCGGGGCAGAGCCGGACCAGTACTCCCGGGTCGTGGAGAGAGCAATAAAATTCGTTGCCGGTGAATCGCTCTCGCCAGAGTGGGGCCTCGCGATCCGGGCGGGCTTTACTATCCCCGATGGTCTTCGGGAGTACGGGTGGCTTGCCCGGTCCACAGTCGTAACCCGCCCGGTTGCAGAGGCCGTTGCAGAGCGTTTTAATGCACAGTTGTATGGGGGGAATGGTGTGATCGGTGCCCTCGGGGCAGTTGCACTCAGTGGCCTCCCGAATGAAATTCTCCTCGATCCTGGAAAAACACGATAAGAATCTCACGATGTGCTCTATCCGTTATCCTGGGAAATGACCGGTCACTGTGTAAAATCAAGGAACACGGAGATTACGGCAAAGATTGTTCCATCCGGGAAGATACTGCCGGGTCTCTCTCAGAATTTTTCTTCGTTTTCCCGATATAAGATCCCTGCACCAGTCCCCAATACGTTCTGCGGTCATTTCAGGATGAAACGGGAGCGCGAGGCCGTCCCGGTAACGGAATGCCTGGTTCCTGACCCGTCTCCCGGTGCAGATGCGATGCCCATGGCCGGGAATTCCGGACAGAAAGAATTCATAAGGAAGGGATCATATCCCGAAAATAGAGATGAAACCGGGAAAATCCGGGTTCTCTATCATTGAATGCACTTTACCTGAGGCGTTAAACCTCGTCGTCTGTTACCCTGTTCCTGCTCGGACGCAAGAGAGGGGATGTCTGGTTTGATGATTCAACCGTTAACAGGTTTTTATCGGACGGATCAGCCAACCCATTCCAGCATTCCGCCACCGCTTGCCTGGTCACGGACGGTTCTTGCCTTCTGGGGCATCTCAACAGCGCGGGGGTTGGCACGCTTGTTCTCGAGTTCCTGCACGACGGTCTTATAGGACTGCCGGGTTCCCAGGATCTGGGCACTCTTGACACCGGTCATGATGGCAAGCACACGGATCTTGCCTTCCATATCATTGCGCACACGTGCACCCCAGATGACATCTGCATGGGGATCGAGTTCGTACGTCAGGGACGTCGCAACTTCCTCAGCGTCCTGTAACGTTAAGTCGGTACCCCCGGTGATGTGGATAAGGCTGCCCGTTGCACCACGGTAATCGATATCCAGCATCGGGTTGCTGAGGCATTCCCGGACAACGCTCTCTGCCTTGTTCTGCTGCTTGCTCTCTCCGACAAGCATGACCGCGACGCCGCCCTTGCTCATGATGGCACGGACATCGGCATAATCGATGTTGATGAGCGACGGTTCGGTGATCGTTTCGGAGATCCCCTTGACGGTCTCGCCGATCAGCTGGTCCATGACGGAGAATGCCTGACCGAGGGGGAGGTTCGGGACAAAGTTCTTCAGCCGGTTGTTGTCGAGCACAATTACCGAGTCGGCCGCAGATGCAAGTGCCTCGAGCCCTTCCTCTGCCCGGATCAGGCGTGCCTTCTCAACCTGGAACGGATAACTGACCATACCGACAACGATTGCGCCCTGTTCCTTTGCGATCTGTGCGACAACGGGTGCAGACCCGGTACCGGTACCTCCACCCATGCCGGCGGTGATGAAACAAAGATCAGCGGACTCGAGCAACGCTTCAAGTGTGGGGCGGGCCATCTCCGCGGCGCGCTTGCCGACATCCGGGTAGCCCCCGGCACCAAGACCCTTGGTCAGGGATTTCCCGATCAGAACGCGCTTGTCAGCCTGAACCATGTCCAGGTGCTGCTTGTCCGTATTGATCGCAATTGTTTCCGCACCGGCAACACCCATATGGTGGATACGGTTGACGGTATTGTTCCCGGCGCCTCCGCAGCCGACGATTACAATTCGTGGCTGGCCGACGAAATCGTCTTCCATGCTGTTGGCGCCGGGCTTGTTGATCTCTTTCTCAAGCTCGGCGTTTTTCAACGCGTCGTTAATAATGCTCTGCATATCTCTACCCTCTCAAACCTTAAATGAAACCTGGTCGCTTTCCTTCAAGACACGGTTGGCACGTTTTTCAACGAGATCGCGGACAGCTGCCCGAATCGCTTCGGAAATGCTCGGGAATTCCCCGGCATCGACCATCTGCTGGAGCAGACTGATCTGTTGTTCAGGCAACCGCATCGTAATCCGTTGCATCTCGTATCCCCCTGTGTCTGACATATGTCAGACATCTGTCATTCATATGTCAGACAAGGAGAACCTTTGTGTCTGACTGAACCAGATGAAACAAAATAACACATGAATCTATAAAAACTTTGTTCCCGACGCCTCCATCTGCTTCAAAACGAATTTATGGATTCCCACGCAATCAGAAGGGTGAATATCGGGTTTTTTTCATGATTCCGGGATCGGGAAAAAAAGTACTTCACGGGGGATCCGGAAAGCGTGAATGTGAAAGGAGTCAGAAAAGGGTCCTGGATTTCAGTGCCAGTGTTAATCCTTATCCCCCTGAATTCTCATGGAACTGTGACTCTTTTTTCCTGGAACACTATCCCGATGACAGTTATGCGCGGTTAAAGGAGATCATCGCAACGACGTTTCACCGGAGACCGGAAGAGATCTGTGTCGGGAATGGATCCATCGAGCTGATCCGTACATGCTGTAAGGTCGCCAACTCGGGAAAGGGAAGATCGTACTATACTGAGATCGCAACATTCGGAGAGTACGCATACTCTGCCGAGCTTTACGGAGGAACGCGCGCTGAGCGTATGGAAGATGCCGACCTCCTTTTCATCTGCAACCCGAACAACCCGACGGGATCACTCAGGACGCGCGAGGAGATGTGTTCATTGCTCGCCCGGAAGAAAAAGCCGGAATCTCTCCTCTGCGTTGATGAAGCCTTCATCGAACTTTCTGATCCGGCGCAGAGCCTGGTAACCATCAGCGCTACGGACGTCCTGATCCTTCGGTCCCTGACAAAATGCTTCTCGGTCCCGGGCATCCGGTTCGGGTATGGTTTTGGCAATCCCGATCTTATCGCGGAGATCGAGGCCGCACGGCTGCCCTGGACCGTGAACTCATTTGCAGAAGCTTTCGCCCTGCAGGCATTTCTCCGGTATGACGAACTGGAAAAATCCCGACGCCGCATCGTGAAGGAGAGATCCTTCCTTGAAAAAGCTCTTGCTGCATCCGGTCTTTCGAGTGCCCCGTCATCGGCGAATTTTCTGCTCGTGGAAACGGGAAATGATGTCCGTCATCTCTGTTCGAACCTGAAAGAAAAGGGAATTCTCGTCCGTGACTGCACATCGTTTGGTCTCCCAACAAAAATCCGGGTCGCCGTACGCACACGACCGGAAAATGAGATCCTTATCCGGGAAATCGGGTCATGCTTACCCTGATCATGGCGGGAGGAGAAGGAAGTCGCCTCAATCTCGGAGAGAAACCCCTGGTTTCCGTCGGGGGCAGGCCGATGATAGCCCGGGTCATCGATGCGTTTGATTCTTACGGGTGCAGCATTGTTGTCGTTACCACGAGTAAAACCCCCATGACCCGGAACTGGTGCCGGATCATGGGGATCGATATGATTCCCACTGAAGGGACGGGGTATATCGGGGATATGGTCCATGCGGTCAGCGAACTCGGGGAGACCAATCCCCTCTTTGTCTCCGTTTGTGATATCCCCTGTCTCCATGCCGGTGTAATCGGGACCATCCACACGGCATACCGGGAGTGCGGTAAAGATGCCTGTTCTACATGGGTCCCGTTGGTACTTGTCCACAATCAGGAGGGTGTACGGTACGCCGGGCAGGTTGACGGAGTCGCTGCGTGCCCGGCAGGGATCAATATCCTCCGGGGGGACATTATCCGAAAGCCGCAGGAGGAGTACCGGTTCCTTCTCGCCGAGCCACGCCTCGCACATAACGTGAATTCCCGGACTGATCTCGCCTATGTAAACGCATTTTTTTCAAAAACCGGCAATTAGTTGCATACGACCGGAAAAAATTTCCAGAAATCCCTCTGCGGGCATCATTGGGGAAAAACGCGTGGAATCTGGATGATTTAAGAGAACGCATATTAACCCACATCCCCTATTATACAGTATTATGGCAGTATCGCAGGAGATCGAACTCTCCGGTCACATCATCGATTCCGGGATCATGACCCAGCTCTTTGACAAGGTCATGGACATGGGAGGGAACTTCGAGATCCTGATCTTCGACATCGGTAAGAAGAAAGCCGATCCCAGCCACGCACGGCTCAGGATTGCTGCGGCAAACCGTGAAAAACTCCGCTCCATCCTCTCCGAACTCCACCGGCTCGGAGCCCGACCGCTGGAAGAGAAGGATGTCCACATCGTTGCAGCTGAGGGTGACCGAATCCTCCCTAAAGGATTTTATTCTACAACCAATCACCCAACTGAGATAAAATTTTCCGGTGAATGGATACCGGTCGATTCCATCGAAATGGACTGTACGATCATCGTCGACCGTCATGAAAAGACGGCACGCTGTTTACCTCTCGGCAAACTGAAGAAAGGAGATTATGTCGTTGTCGGTGAGCAGGGTGTCCTTGTGCATTATCCGGAACGTCCCCGCGAACAGACCTCGTTCGAGTTCATGCACGGGACGGTCTCATCGGAACGGCCGATCGAAACTCTGATTGCCAAGATCGCGCGGGAGATCCTCGAGGTGCACCGATCCGGGGGGAAGATTGTCCTTGTCGGGGGCCCTGCCATCATTCATACCGGTGCAGCAAAATCCGTTGCGGAGATGATCCGGAAAGGCTACATCAACGTGGTGCTTGCGGGTAACGCCCTTGCAACGCACGATATTGAGTATAACCTTTTCGGAACATCCCTTGGCATGGACATCTCCACCGGAAAACCGGTCTTTGGGGGGCATAAGAACCATTTCTATGCAATTAGCGAGATCATCCGTGCAGGTTCAATCAGGAACGCTGTTGAGAAAGGACAGGTCACGGGGGGGATTATGTACGAGTGTATCAGGAACAATGTCCCGTTCGTGCTTGCGGGATCGATCCGGGACGATGGCCCCCTCCCCGAAGTGATTACCGATACCATGGCTGCACAGGATGCCATGCGCAGGGAACTGAAAGGGTGCAATATGGTTCTGATGGTCGCAACGCTCCTGCATTCGGTTGCCGTAGGCAACTGCCTGCCCTCCAGCGTCAAGACCATCTGCGTGGATATCAATCCTGCATCCCTCACAAAACTGATGGACCGGGGGACGGAACAGGCAATCGGCATTGTCAGTGACGCCGGGACATTCTTCCCCCTTCTCGCAAAACAACTTGAGATCCAGAGCACGGGAAAGAGGTGACGTTCACCGGGTCAACGGCATCGCGAACGGTTTTTCGTTCTCGAGTACGAATTCCCACTCCTTTTTACAGGCACACGTGGTCGCCAGCAAGGCTGCAACAAGGTCCCGGTCCCCGGTCAGTGAGTAGTCCCGGATCCCGTTAACAAGGTCCTTATCGCATGCGCCGCAGTTATGCGGGCCCCGGATCCGACCCCCGCCAACCGGATCGCAGGTGACGTGGACCGGAGCATTCCTGAGGATCTCAAGGACGCTCCAGAGATAGGGTGGGCGGTATGCCTTCTGTTTCCAGTACCGTTCGAGTTCAGTCCTTCCCTGGACCGTGCACGGGTTCATCGAGATGAGATCCGCATAGCCCGCCACGATTCGGATGGAGGAGACCATATCCTCAAGCGCCTCCCGTTCGGTCAGGAAAAGCGGTTTATGGAGGAGGTACGCTTTTATCCCTGCGCCCATTCTGCCAGCGCGTTGGCAGGCTTCGGTGAAATCCCGGAACGAAAACCCTTTCCGGATACATTTTGTGCGAATCGTATCGTCCGCCGTTTCCAGCCCAATCGCGCAGAACAGGGGTTTCTTCCACGTGCCATCGTCCGTTTCCTCCATGAACGCGGCAAGGGCATCCTCCTGGACATACTCCGGACGGGTTTCCGCAATTACCAGTTTACCCCGGAACGCTGATGCAATCGCTCTCAGCACAGACTCCGGAACTTCCCGGGGATCGAAGAAACTCCCCGAGGTGAAGATCTTCACCATCCGGTACTGATCGGGCCGGTATGAAGCTAGGATCGACCTGAGCTGGCTCAGGATGTATTCTGCATACATTTCCGGCGTTTCGCTGCCGCCATACCGCTCATACCGGTAGCTGCACATGAAACAGCGGCTCCACGAACAACCGGCAGTCCGGAAAATGATGGTGAGGCACGGGAGAACTTCTCCGTCGTAACGATCACTTCCCAGCCATGACACAACGGTTCGATCCGATGCTTTGCAAATCATTAACAACCTAGTAGTTAACCTTAGTGCAATGTATAAGCTCGTCCTGCCGGTGCTGGGACTTATCTTCCTTGCAGGGATTGCATCCGCGTACCAGATCGACATCGATGCTCCTGCCACCCTCACTGTCGGGAAACCGCTGGTTGTCAACGGGACGACCAATTTCGGGATTGGGACCCCTATTGATGTCGTCCTCTACCGGCAACTTACCACCAGCACGGAGCTGAAAAGAAGGATCGCGTATGTCCAGTCAGACCATACCTTCCGTGTTGTCTTTGATACAAGCGGGTTGGAGAAGGGGACATACAAGGTCGAGGTTCCGGCGAGCGGTCTTGGCGATTCGGTCAATATGCGGCTGGTCGAGCTGATTGACAGGTCGGATGAGATCGTGCTCAGCCCCGGCGTGAAATCCCAGGAATTTACCGGGACGCTCGTGATCTCCGGCACACTTAAAAACAATAAGAACTCGGGTGTCCAGATCGAGGTTTCCGGGCCTGACGGGGACAGGATCTACGGCCCGAAATATATCCCGACGGACCCCCAGGGGATTTTTTCACTCTCCGTCCTCATCCCCGTGGGCGGGGAGTATGAAGTCAGTTTTACCGATACTCAAGGCTATATCGGAGAACGCATAATAACGGTCACCGGGGGACCGGCGACAATTCAGACTGTACTCGTAACCTCCCCCGTCCAGCGGCTCTCATCCCATGCCCCATCCTCCCGCGAAGCACCTGCCTACTTTGAGGTGAGATCCGGCTCAGGCGTCATGGACATCTATACATCCTCCAACGTCAACTGGGTCATCGAATACGGCGACGAAACGGGGAATATCCGGACCGTCAACAACCATGGTGAACTCAACCCCGAGAGGGTCAATCTTATGGGAAACGGCAAGACGGTGTATTTCAGGGTATACCCGTTCCGCGAGTCAGACAGCGGGGAAGTATTCTTATATGCCGAAAACGCACGGTCAATCAGGGTAAGCCCCACGGTCCCTGCCGTTTTTATCGCAGCAGATACCACAGCACCCCCATCCGAGACTCAGGCGCGGGTTGACCCCCTGACCGCATTTTGCGCCCTTTTCTCGACAGGCGTTCTGTTGCTTTTCCGGCGCTGAACTCTGTCCCCCATTTTTTCAGCGGGAAATCGCGGGAATGATCGCCGGGTCGTTCTGCGGATTAAGAAGCCTTTTTAGGATCGCCCGACATACCCGTATGACGCAGCCGGGGTAGTCTAGTCTGGGAAGGCGTTGGTCTTGAAAACCAATGGTGCCCTGCACCTCAAGAGTTCAAATCTCTTCCCCGGCGTTATCAGGATATTCTCCAACTCCTGACTCGCTGGTACTGAAGGTAAATCCCCCCTCTGATTATCGGTCCTATCACTGTTTTTAAAAGATCCGGAAACAAAGAGTACAGGTTAACAAAGAGGATCATCGATGTGCGTTGCTGTCCCTGCAGAAGTGCTGGAGATCAAGGAGGGAAATATCGGCGTTGTCGATTACGGTAACCTGCAGCAGGAAGTCCGTCTCGATCTTGTTGACGTGAAAGTCGGGGAATTCGTGCTCGTCCATGTCGGTTTTGCGATCCAGCGGCTCTCCCGCGAAGATGGACTGGAGACCCGGGAGATCTTCAAGCAGGTGTATGCTGCACTGGAGGAGTGAATGCACGAGTATGGGATCGCGTATGATCTCTATGCGACCGCCCGCCGTGCAGCGCTCGAGAATCATGCGGATCGCGTTCTCAGGGTCAACGTTGATGTGGGAAAGCTCGCGATGGTCAATCCTGAACAGGTCGTCTTCCTCTTTGACATCATAAAAGAAGATGACCCGCTTTTTTCAAAATCGACGCTTGAATGCCGGGAAGTATTGGCGGAGACGGCCTGCACATGCGGGTACCGCGGCAACGAAGTCCATGTCTGTCCTTCCTGCGGAGCGCTCCCCGAGATCGTGAAAGGAAGGGAGATTGTGGTGACAAATGTCGAGATCGAGGTGGACGATTAGATGAAAGTATCCATGATGCACGGTGCCGGCGGTGAAGTGATGGGCGAACTCCTTGCCACCCTGACGAAATTCAGGAACAACAATGCAGGGGGTATCGGCCTTGAATCGCTTGATGATGGTGCCGTTATCCCGTTTTGCGGGAAGAACCTGGTTTTTACGACGGATTCCCACGTTGTCCGCCCGATTTTCTTTCCGGGAGGCGATATCGGGAGGATTGCAGTCTCCGGCACCGTAAATGACCTCGCAATGATGGGAGCGCAGCCGATAGCGCTTTCCTGCGGGATGATCATCGAGGAAGGTTTTGAGGTCGCGGACCTTGCCCGGATTGTCGCATCGATGGATGAAGCCCTTGGAGAAGCCGGCGCAAGCATGGTCACCGGGGATACCAAGGTGATGGAACGGGGAGCGCTCGACGGGATCGCGATTAACACTGCGGGTATCGGCATCGCGGATAGGGTGATCCGTGACAACGGGCTCGTTCCCGGGGATGTGATCATCGTCTCCGGAACGCTGGGGGACCACGGGATTGCGATTATGGCGCACCGGGAAGGATTCGATCTTGGTGAACAGATCCATTCCGATGTCGCCCCGGTCAACGGATTGATGAAGAATGCTATTTCCGCCGGGATAATCCATGCGGCCAAAGATCCCACCCGTGGCGGATTTGCGAGCGCCATCAACGAGATGGCGCGCAAGAGCGGGGTCTCTGTCCGTATCCGGGAGATGGATCTCCCGATCAACAAGAGCGTCCGCAGTGCCGCAGGCATGCTGGGCATCGATCCTCTTGAAGTGGCGAACGAGGGCAAGGTCGTGATGGGCGTTCCGGCATCCGATGCGGACGCGGTCCTCGCCGCAGTTCGTACTCACCGGTACGGGAAAGATGCTGCGATTGTCGGAACGGTCACCGCAGGCTCGCAGGTGATCATGGAGACGGCAATCGGTGGCGAACGGTTTATCGAACCCCCGATGGGTGACCCGGTGCCCCGGGTCTGTTGATCGCAGAACCTGCGGTTTTTGCACGTATCCCCTCCTGAATCCTTTTTAAGCATAACAACAACACTGTATAACGGATGTCACCCGGGGAAGAAAAGGAAAAATCCCCCGGACCCGGCCCGGGAACAGGACCGGGGATGAACCGGGGGATTATTGCAGGAATCGTCGTCATTGTCATTGCGATTGTACTCTTCGCTGTTGCGGTTCTGGGAACGAGCGGATCACCCTCGCCGGGCTGTGATCCCCGGGATGGGACCTGTACCCCGCCTGCCCTGACCACTCCCCCTCCTACGACTACCCCCGTCGTCAAGACCGCCCGGCCAACCGTGGAACTGTATGTGATGTCGTTTTGCCCGTTCGGCGTGCAGGTGGAAAAGGTCATGAAGCCTGTCGTCGCGCTGCTTGCAAACAGCACGGACTTCAGGGTATACTATATCGCGAACGTTCCCGGCACCGACCTCTCAACCGCAAAATCACTCCACGGGAATGCAGAGGCGATCGAGGATGCCCGCCAGCTCTGCATTCTTGCGCGTTCTCCTGCCAGCTACTGGGAGTATCTGGGTGCCTTTGACACCCAGTGCTATTCTCTCTGGATGAACCAGACCCAACTGGGTGCATGCCAGCAGAATGTGACGGACCAGCTTGGAATCACCGAAACGGTCAAGGAATGCATGACCGGAAACGAAGGTTATGAACTGCTGAAGGCGGATTCAGCGGCGGTAAACGGTGCCGGCATCACCTCTTCCCCGACCATCATGATCAACGGGCAGAAGTATACCGGCAGGCGGACGTCGGAATCCATCAAGCAGGGGATCTGCGACCACTTCGACGCCACCCCCGAAGCGTGCAGTACGGTTCTCTCGACAGAGGTTGTTGCGGCATCGGGAAGCTGCTGACGGGCAGCCTTTTTCCAAAATTTTCACCGGGGCTGTTCGTAAGGGCCCTGCAACTACCTGCTATCCGTTCCGGATTATCGTGGAATTTCCCCGGTGAAGTGACCCCCCTGCTCGTCCGCAATGAAGGAGTCGAACAGGGCGAGCGCCTCCAGCTCCCGGGAACCACCGCACTTGCGGATGATTGAACGGTAATGGTCGATGAGTTTTTTTAAGTCGGGATTTCCGGATAACCGGTACCGGGTCCCATGGACGGTCGCCTCGATGATTGCAGAAAAGCCCCGGTTGACAGGACGGGGTCTGCAGGAAAGGACCTTCTCAACGACCGGAGTAATGCGGACAGTCATCGACTGTGTCCCCCTCTTCTCGATGACTGCCGAGAACGCGATCCACGCCTCGGTATCGGCAAGCCGGTCCATCAGAGTCCCGTCGACATCCTCCTGAACAAATGCAGTTTCGGGCAGATCGGAGAATGCAGTCCTGACAAAGAGGACAGGGTCGTGTACGATGTTGGCAACCACCCACCGGTCCCGGACGATGTTCTTCTCAGTATGAGAACCGTTGAAGCAGACAATCCGGTACACTCCGTTGCGGGCGATGATCCCCATTGGGGCTGCATTGGACCTGGTCGTCGCAATGACCTCATTGATGCCATCCGTCAGGATTCCCATGACCATCCTTCCGACAGTGCAAGGTAGATCGCTGCGATGGTTATATCTGCGATCGACCCGGGATTGATCCCTTTCCGGATGCATTCGTCATCGAATTCACGAAGCGGCAACCTGCCGTCAAGTACGAGGCGGGCCCGGGCAAGGGTCTGTTCTGCGACGGGTCTCCCGTGTTTTTTAATGATGAACGTGTCCGGCTCCGTTGCGAGAAGGGTGATGAACATCTGTACGATGGCCGCGCGACCGGATCCGGACGTGTGGAGAAGGTCGGCCCCGCGCCGCGTAAGGGGAAACCCGGTCACCCATTCGCGGGCAACCATGTCGTTCTTTGCCGAGTGGAGCATCACATCCGAGAGCGTCATCTCCCGCTCGCGGAGCATTTCGAGCGCTTTCGGATCATTGATATCGATAGAATCGGTGGGAAGGGTCCGGACCGCGGTGAGTGCAAATGCCCGGTAGAATGCAACGGCATCGGAGACATCCGTTTTCGCGATTGCCTTCATTGCTCCGGGGATGTCGCCGCCATAAACGAGAGGGATGAGCAGGATGAATGCACCGAAATGAGTGTTGCCGCCACTATGGCAGCTGGTCTGCTGTACCGCATGACGGATTATCTCCCCTATCCTCCCCTCGCCCCGTTCCGCCTCGTCGAGTGCCGGGCGGGAAAGGATCGTGGATGCCAGAAAGTGTTCGATCGTGGTATCGGGATAGTCATGACAGCGGTCGACATTCCCCGGTTTTGGGTACGCGCAGACCTCCAGCATCATGGCGAGCTGGGCGCGCTCAGCACGACTCGTCAGGTGGCACTTCATGGAAAACACGGCCCATGATCGTATCAGACAGCTCGTGTTTCAACCGCATATATTCTTTCTTCGAGAGCCCGGTCTGGCGCAGGGTCATGTCGCGGAACATGCAGGGTGAGGAGGTCTTGCAGCACCATGCAAGGCTCCCGAAACAGGTCTGTGCCCCGGTCTCAAGTGGGGTTCCCTGGACAGAACCGAGCTTGAGCGCCATATAGTCCTTCTTGTCCATCCCGATCCGGTTCAGCGTTGGGATGAGCGGGCACTCTTTGACCGGCATGCAGCAGAAAGTCAGTGCACGGAGATCGCCACCCCGGCAGAGCTGTTTGGGGGAGTTGTACCATCCTTCTTCATCGGCATACCGTGAAATCGCGGCATCAAGACCCGCAAGGGTGCGCTCATCCGATTTCCGGGCAAGTGACACGAGGTCGGCGCCATGGGAAAGCCGGTCACGCATGGCATCGAAGGTGTTGATGGAGTTGTTCGCCACAAGTACAAGCGGGCAACTGTTCCGGATCTGACGGAGTTTTGAGGATCCGAAGTCCATGAGATCCACGTGGAGGATATCAGCACCTGCGCCCCAGATCCGGCGGGCAAGCTGGAGGTCATCAGCGGAGACCCCCGCCCGAATCTTGACCGAGACCGTTATATCGAGGGTCTTCATCGTACGGATCGTCGCGATCAGGTCGCCGGGGTGCCGGAGAAAATGCTCACCACAGCCTGCGGCGATCATCGGTGCCTGCCGGCAGTGGGCATCGATCTCATAGATGACCGAATCGCCCATCGCTTCGGCTGCCGAACGGTATGACTCAGGGGAGCTTCCCCGCAGGTTGATGCCGGTGATGACGTCGGTCGCAGCAAGTTTCCCGATCTGCCCTGAGATCTCAGCGACCGGGTCGTCATACAGGAATTCCCTGCGATCCCCCGAGCGCGCGACCTCCCGGGCTGCTGCAAGGGTTGGGGGATCGATCGAGTATCCTCCGATGAACGCTGCGCCGATATGGTCTTTGCGGGAAAGAACGTACTCCGCATCGACAATCCCGGCCATGGAGGCGATCGCAATCGGGGTTTTGACGACGCGGTCGTTGAGGACAAGACCGAAGCGTTCAAAGGCATCTGTCATGAGTTCATATCCGTTGCAAGTATTCGGTATAATTACTTTGCATTCAGGGACCCAAGAGTATAGGTGCCGCGTGCCCGGACGAGTTGCGTACCCTGCCGCGCATCATCGATGGTAATCCCGCGGTTCTCTGAAAAATGTTCCTGTACGATCGTCCATGGGATCAGGAATGCCTCGTTGGGCTTTCCTGCAGTCCGGAATTCGACAGCAAGGTAGCCGACCCGCCCGGTCTTTTCGAGAAATCCCGAGATGGCGTCGACCTGGTGGATGTTCTTTTTGTCTGCATGGAAATGCTGGGAAAAGTAGAGTTTTTTATCGCCAATGGACTTGCATTCCACGGCGCAATAGTACGAAGGATTGATGCAATCGACCAGAACGTCGACATACTGGGTCGAGAACTTGTGCTGTTTGAGACGGTAGGCGAATCCCCGGATATGCTGCGCCGTAAAGAAGCGGTTGAAGCACTGGACAACCTCCCGCTCGAAATCACTCATCATCATCCTGTTGGACTGCCGGCCTGATATGCTTTACAGCAGGCAATTTCCGATAGAAATAACTCAATTGATCCCCAAATATCCTGCAACGACCTGTAACCTGACCGGCAGCCATGATACCGGGGGGTGCCATCCCGGCGGACGACAGAGGTCGGAAAATTGTCCTTCGGACTGAAAGGATTTTTTTATACTTTTTCAAGGGATATTAAGGTGATTTAGTAATAATTTTTAACGAAGTACGTATTATTATGTGCTATATGGGTATGAAGGGAATGTTACTCGTCGGGCATGGCAGCACCATGCCGTATAACAAGGAGCTTGTCGAAAAGACTGCGGAGATCATCCGGGCACAGGACAAGGGTTTTATCGTCAGGTGCGGGTTCATGAACATCAACACACCGTCTATCAGGGATGCGCTGAAGGCGTTTCAGCACGACCCAATCGACACGCTCGTCGTTGTCCCGCTCTTCCTTGCAAAAGGTGTCCACATTGAGAAAGACATTCCCGGCGAGATCGGCCTTCCCGAAGGGGTAAAGAAAGGTATGTTTGCTCTCAATGGCAGGAGCATCCCGCTCGTATACGCGGATCCCATCGGGAGCGATCCCCTGCTTGCATCCCTGATGGTCAAGAATGCGCAGGCTGCGTTGAATCTCCTCTGATCCGTCATATGAAAATCCTGGTACTCGATACCATCCATGGCGGCGCCGTGATCGGATCGGCATTCGAATCAGCAGGCTGCACCGTCGATATGGTCGATGTGTACAGGAACAGCAGCAGGATCGATGTAAAAACCGCCCTCTCCGGAACCTATGACCTTGTCACGGCCCCCGTGCATCTCGATCCGGACCACCCGCTGATCCGTTCTCAGAAATCCCCGGTTATCACCCACCACGAAGCCGTGCGGACCCTCCTTGGCGATGCCCTCCCGCACCCGATGGTAGAGATCACGGGGGCTCAGGGGAAGACCACAACCGCGCATGCTCTCGCTTCCCTGATGGAAAATCCTGGCGTGCTTCTCTCTTCCCGTGGTCTTATCCGGTTCCCGGATCAGGAGAACGGCATACGGATGAGTATCACCCCGGCATCCGTAATAACAGCAGCACAGGCCGCCGTCGGGCAGGGAGGCTGGCTCATCGCCGAGGAGTCACTCGGCGTGACCGGGGCAGGGGATCTCGCGATTCTGACCTCGGGCCAGACGTACCGTTTTGCCGCAGGAAAACGGGATGCACTTGAATATAAGGTGCGAACTCTCCGGTCCTGCAAAAATGTCCTCCTTGCACCCGGCATCGCCTGGAGCATGCCGGGGGCTGTCCGTGTTGACGATGCAGCGGAAGTTGAAGGGATCAGGTGCCAGATAGCGACGAAACAGGGGGGCGGGGTGTTCGAAAATCCCCTCCTTGCAGAAGAGGCATACCGTATTCCGCTGATGCTCGCCGGGACAGCTGCATGCCTGCTGGGGCTTGATCCCGCGCCGCTCTCCGGATTCTGCGGTGTGGAAGGGAGGATGGAGGTCCGGAAAGAGGGTAGGATCGTCATCGTCGACAATGCCAACAGCGGCACGAACCGCGATACGACCATCGCTGCAGCGAGTCTTGCACGGGATACAAGCGGCTGCGAGACGCTGACTCTCGTGATTGGCACCGGGGAGGGCGACGGCAGGGTATGCGAAGGATTCCCCGACGCCGAGATCGCCGATACCATCTGCAGGATCCGTCCGAACCGCCTTATTCTCGTCGGAGGAGTTCTCGATCCCCCGCTGCTCCCGCCGGATGCCGTTTCCGGGACATTCGTCTCCCGCGCACCCACGCTTTCCGCTGCGCGGGAGGCAGCGATCAGTGCAACGGATCAGGGCGCGATCGTGCTTGCCGTAAAGACGTGGAGGTAAGAATGAAGTTCATGCACCCCCGCCCCAGCTCAATTGTCGCGGCGCTTTATACGGCACGGGACCTCAACGTCGACGTCTCCATTCTGCACGGGCCATCCGGCTGCTCCTTCAAGCACGCCCGCCTTCTGGAGGAGGACGGGATGAGGGTGCTCACAACGTCGCTTGCGGACAACGAGTTCATCTTCGGGGGCGAGAAACCTCTCGAAGACGTGCTCCGGTACGCAGAGGAGCATTTCAACCCGGGACGGATGGCGGTTATCGGGACGTGTGTCGCCATGATCATCGGGGAAGACCTCCAGTCTGCGGTCCGGAATGCAGCGATTACGGCCCCGACAATCGCTGTCGACATCCATGCCGGATATCCGGAGAATATTGCCGGAGTGCTGGCGACGCTGGAGGCGGCAGCCGCTGCCGGGTGGATCAGCAGCGACGAAATGGCCCGCCAGCGGCGCATGATGGAGGCGGCAAACGAGGTGGAACGTCTCCGTGGCGCAGCATCGCAGGCATACATCGAACCGGAAAGGGGTGACCTCAAGCATGTTGCCGGCAGGCGCCTGCTCGAACTGGCACGAAGCGGCGAGAGAGGGGTTGCGATCCTGAACGCGAAAAAGGAGACCGCGTATATGTTTGCCGATGAACTGGTCGCCCTCCATGACGTCTGCCCGGATGCTAACATAACGTATATCGCCAACCTCGAACAGCGCGGGCTTGCCAAGGTCCGTGAAGATGCAGCACGGATCCTTTCCGGCCTGCAGGAAAGAGGTGTCAGACCTGAGTGTATCGGTGCGCTGGACGAATATGGTGCCAACGGACCGGCGCTTGGGGATCGGATCCGCGCGATCGCCCCCTCCTTCGCACTGATTGCCGGCGTCCCCCACGCGATCCCACCGGATTTCACGGACGGAATCGAGTGCTTCTCCATCACCAATGGTCCGCGGCAGGTCGCCCCGCTGAAAGTAATCGGGCACCGGCACGTAATGGTCGAAGTCGACCTGCATCCGAAGACGCTGGGGGTCCGCTCGATCGTTGAGAGCGAATTCGGTGCGGTTCTCAGGAGCCTGCGATGAAAGCGGTACTCATCGCCGGTGATCGATCGGGCTCGGGAAAGACCAGCATCACCCTTGCGCTCTCAGCCCTTCTCGCACAAGAGAAAAATGTCCAGACCTTCAAGGTCGGCATGGACTACATCGATCCTTCCTACCTGACCGCCGCCTCGGGACGCCCGTGCCGGAACCTCGACAGTTTTACCATGGATACAGCAACGATAAAAAATATTTTTTCCAACGGGTGCCGCGGTGCCGATCTCGCCATCGTTGAAGGGGTACGAGGCTTGTATGAGGGCGCCGAAGCCATCGGCGATACCGGCAGCACGGCGTCGATCGCAAAGATTCTCGACCTACCGGTTGTCCTTGTTGTTTCAGCGCGGAGTATAACGCGGAGCGCAGCGGCGATTGTCCGGGGGTTCCAGACTTTCGATCCGAAAGTCCGCATTGCCGGGGTCATCCTCAACAACATCAAAGGAGATTCCCACCGGGAAAAAGCTGTTGCTGCAACCGAACACTTCTGCAAAATCCCGGTGATCGGGGCGATCCCCCGTACGGGAGAGATGGAACTGGCCATGCGCCACCTGGGTCTCGTTCCCTTCCGTGAAGGAGCGCAGAACGAGGAATTCCGTCGCCGGATCGAGATCGTCACGCAGATCATCGGAGACCATGTCGATCTCGATCGGTTCCGTTCATCGATGAAGGAGTGCGCGGTAAAGAAAAAAACGCCTGAAATTTTCCGGAGGAATACGCAGGCAGACGTGCGGATCGGTCTCGCCCTTGATGAGGCGTTCAATTTTTACTACGCCGATCTCTTCGACCTCATGCCGGCACTGGGCGCCGATGTGGTCCCGTTCAGCCCGATCCATGACCGGCTTCCGGAAGCAGACGGGTACATTATTGGCGGAGGGTATCCCGAGTTCTTTCTCCCTGGGCTCGAGGCAAATGAGCGCGTGCGTTCTTCATTGCGTGAAGTGTCCTCAAACGGGACTCCGGTCTATGCAGAATGCGGGGGGCTCATGTACCTGACCGATCGGATCCGGATCGCTAAAGACCGAGACGGGAACGCCGTTGAACGCTCTGCAGAGATGTGCGGGATCTTCTCCGGCGAGACGCGGATCCCGGCCCGCCGCGTTGTAAGTTATGTCGAAGGATCGGGAAGCAGGAAGTCCCCGTTCGGGGCTGGACGGTTCCGGGGCCACGAGTTCCATTATTCCGATGTCGTCCTTGCGAATGACACGGAGTATGCCTACCGGCTTTCCCGGGGGACCGGGATCCGGGATAACTATGACGGGGCACTCTTCCGGAACACTCTCGGGAGTTACACGCACCTCCACCCGATGGCGAGCCGGGGCATGTTCGCACGGTTCGTTGATCTCTGCCGGAAAAAAGCATAGCGTTGGGGATCGTCATCATGGATTGTTGCCGTTCGGGATATCCCGTCCATCTCACCTTGTATGCTGGTGTGTAAAAAAAGTAAAAAACCCCGGGAACGTATATCACCGTATGTTGATCTACATCGACGGGAAGTTCCTGCCGGCCGACCAGGCGAAGATCTCGGTCTTCGACCATGGGTTCCTGTACGGCGATGGTGTGTTTGAAGGGATACGCGCCTACAACGGCAGGGTTTTCCGGTTAAAAGAGCATATCGACCGGCTCTTTGACTCGGCAAAGACTATCGACCTGAAACCTCCGCTTTCAAAAGAGGAGATGGCCGAGGTCATCTGCGAAGTCCTGCGCCGGAATGATCTCGACAATGCGTACATCCGGCCCATCATCAGCCGTGGACATGGAGATCTCGGACTCGATCCCCGCAAGTGCCCCAAGCCAACGGTCGTCGTCATTGCAACGAGCTGGGGAGCGATGTACGGCGACCTGTACGACAAGGGTCTCAAGGCCATCACGGTTTCGGTCCGCCGGAATCCCGCGGAAGCTCTGCCACCCAATGTCAAGAGCCTGAACTACCTTAACAATATCCTCGCCAAGATCGAGGCAAACTACAAGGGCGGAGACGAGGCGATCTTTTTCGATACGAACGGGTATGTCTCGGAAGGGAGCGGCGATAACCTCTATGTCGTGAAGAACGGTGAAATTCTCACTCCTCTGACCCTTAACAACCTGCGGGGCATAACGCGGATGGTCGTGCTGGAGATCGCAAAGTCACTCGGGATCCCGGTCCGTGAGACCAACCTCGGGTATTTCGATCTCTACTCTGCAGACGAGGTTATCTGCACGGGGACCGCTGCGGAAGTTGCTCCGATAACGTGGATCGACGGCCGTGTGATCGGGAACGGCAGGCCGGGACCGGTAACCCGTCAGCTGATGGCAGCATTCCGCGTCGTGACTGAAAAGGAAGGCTACCCCATCCATAGGAAAGTCATAGGTGCAAAGTCTTCGGTTGCCCGGAAAACTGCTGCCAAGATCGCCGCCGCAAAGACTGCGAAGTCTCCTGCGAAGAGAAACGTCGCCAGGAAATCCGGAAAAGGCCGGAAATAATTTTTCTTCGGTAGAAAAGATCCCAAAAACATTGTCCCGGCGTCCGGTTCCATAACATATTTATCGGGATGCGTGAAATTAGATAAAGCAACGCGCTGCTATAGTGTAGACCGGCCAATCATGCGGGCCTTTCACGCCCGCGACTGGGGTTCAAATCCCCATAGCAGCATACGGACGATGGGTTGCGTTCTAATTCAAAAATAGAGCCTGTTTTCGATACGATTCTGAAAAATACCGCAGATTGCAATAGTGGCCTTTTTTCCCTTTCCGGCATCCGAACATACCGACCCCCTCCATAAAGTGCCACAGAATGAAGATATGAGGCGGTTTCCCGGGCGTCCTTTCTGCACCGCACCCGGGGAACGTGGAGGGTTGGAAAAGAGAGGGCAGGGTCAGATCAATTCTGTTTCGAGCTTCCGGATCTCATCCTTCAATTTTTCAAAATCGTTTTGCCGCCTTTGCATCCACCAGAGTCCGAACCCTGCGATCACAGCCCCTGATACAACCAGGAGAAGTGAGAAGTAGCCGAGGCATCCCCAGGTGAAGATCAATGCCCCAAGGATAATTACGAGGGAAGGGCCGGATATACTGTTCCGCCCCCGCTCGTTCTTCTTCGTCTCGATCCTCCGATAAATGGTTGCATTGTGTCGTTCTTTGTCGGTCAGTCCTGAACCAGATTGCATTTATAATCACTCTCGGTTATCTTCCTGAATCCACTCCGCTGTTCTCTGTAGCCTGGACGATAAGGGTCCTGACTGTTTCACAAGCCCTCGGAAATCCGTCCGACCCCATCGGGCCCGGCGGGGAACTACCCTGCAGGGACAAAATGTCACAGCAGCTAGGGATAATAAAATGAGAGGGTAGAGAGAGCTTTCACGCGCTACGCTCAGGATGGCTCCTGATCGAGGTCGTACTTCTTCGCGAGCCGGTCCCGGTCACGTTTCGACAGGCCGCAGCGCTCCCCCAGCATGAAGCCCTCGATGTTCGCCTCGATATTGTCCATCATGTCCTCGTCCCGGTCTTTACCGGTGATCGCATAATATTCGTCGATGAGATCCACCCAGGCCTGCGGAACCTTGATCTTCAGCACTGCCATACCATCCGGCAGGACCTCATTCTCCCGGGTCTTCCGGATCGCCGAGGCGAACCTGCCGATGACCTCCCTCTCCTTGAGGGCAGCCGCGACCGCTTCCCGGAGCTGACTGCCGCCATAGAACCCCTCACTCCAGGCCTCGACATCGCAGACCGTCACCTGCGGGAATGCTTCCTTCACGAGGTCCCGGATCTTTCCCCGGAGATCGTAATACGCATCCATATCGGCGTCAGCCAGGTGCTCGCCGTTCTCGAAGATGATCCTGATCTGCCCGTTCCACGGCGGGGTCCCGGGTTCCCCCTTATGCCGGGGTTCGTTGTCGATCGAGCCCCCGCTCACTTCGGGGAACCCGCAGATCAGTTTCAGGATCTTCTCCTGCACCTTATCGTACTTCTCGGGGTGGGCCGCTTTAATCTCTGCCCCGCCCTCGATAATGACATTCACGTCCATGTGTTCAATCACTCCTATCGCGTCTTCAAGCTCCCCGGGCTATCTACTGCCGGATCATCGCCCTGGTTGCCTCGCGCCGCACGACTTGGAGGAACGCGGACCAGTATACAAGGAGGTCCCCGCCGCTATCGGTCGTCTGGATCTTCAGGAACCGCCCGGAGATCGACCGGGTTGCATGGCCGACCTTCTGCCGGACCATCGGGCCGCCCGGCTCCTCGTGCCTGCGGTAGACCGGTACCGGCAGGGTCCACCGGTCCTTTGCGATACAAAGCAGCCCGCCGGCGTCGATGTAGGCCGCGTGATCCTCCCCGAAGGAATGATAGGAAATCTTCAGGGCGTCGCCATCCATGGTGATGCTTTCGGCCTTCCGGGTTACCGTGCAAGGGATCGCGGTCGATTGCTGCGGGTGGTGGGTTGTTTCGGTCATCAATTGTAATCCTGTCGCCATTTGTTGCTACAAATAGCAATAAGCCCCAACGTATATATATTTTGTTGCTACATGTTGTTACAATGAGCGACACTTATACGGTCCGTATCGAGAGGAAAGGATTTGAGCAGGGGATAAAGGCCTATGATATGGTTGAAAAGACCGTCTCGAATGGTGGGAATAGTGCCCGCGTGTTTGTGCCGAAGACGTGGGCGGGAAAAACTGTGAAGGTCCTACTACTTGAACCGCTGGATGAGGAAGAAAGGTAGCATGGCAGACCGGGATAAACTCGATCGGAATGTGCGGGAGCTGGTATATTTCCTGAATCTACTTCCGGGGATTCGGACGTATGCCTCGTGTGGCGGGCATGGAAAATTAAATGATCGAGTGAATCCCGTGCCTAAGGGGGAGTTCTACGTCAGCCTTATAGTCCCTGTCGAAGATCCTGATGGCTCTATTGAAAAGAGTCTTTCTGTAATCAGAGATGCCGCGAAGGTTTTTGAGGGTAAAATCACTTTCGAGAGAGATGCGGAAGAAGAGGGGTTCCCGGTGAAAGATGGTCACTGTTCATGGACGATAAATGGTAAGGGAATCAGGCCGCTTGATTTTGCCATAGTGCTTTTAAGTGAAGAGGGAGGCCGGCTCGAAAAAGAAGTCGACGCCCTCATTGAGAGGCGGGGCTGGTAGTCCCGATCTCCCCGGTCCACAGTGCCCCATTTATATCCCTTATCCCAACGGGCGTATGAGGTGGTCGGTACGTATTCCTTTCAGTACGAGATCGCTGTCGGTCATCTTGTCCCGTTGGAGCTCTTTAATATCTCGCATTATCTCGTCGATCCGGTAGTCTTTTGATGCGTTCACGGTGATATGGTATGTATTCGTCTCGGTGACCTGCGGGGGGGCAGCCGTTGCTTGCGAGAGGAACGGCCTCGGCAGCTCTCCAACAGATGGGGCCGGCATCCCAAAATCCGATCTTACCGTCAGGCCGTAAGGATCCTTAATCCCCTGGACTGCTGCAGCGGGAGTCGCTGCGGGGCTACTCAGCTCCTGTAAGGCAACGACAGTGGCGCCAAGGGTGGATGCCTCGATCTCTTCGGCAGAGATGTCCTGTGCATTCTCCCGCATTGCTCTCCGATAATTCTTAAGGACCGACCGGAACTGGTCGCCACCGAGCCCGACGGCGTCCTGCAGGTCTTCGATAGCGTCAGTGGTCAGATCGTTCTCATCCTGTTTGAGATCGTTAATGCGCTGGAGAGAGTCTGCGTGTGCATCGGTTGCACGGGTGAGCTCTTTCTGCAGGTCGACCGCTGTTTCCAGGGGATCGACAATACCGAGCGCGACCTTTTCCGAAGCATCATCCGTGCTATCCACCCACTTCTGCATCTCCGTATCCCAGATCGCGCCCTCGAAATATCCGGCGGCACGGAGGGCGTCCTGCGTCTGTTCTGACTGGAGCCACGAGACAAGATCCTTTCCGGTCTTCATCGCGCCAGCGGCATCGCCTGTGATGAATTGAAAGGCAGCCCTCGCTTCCTGTCCGGTGATATGGAACCCCCGGGCGGCTGCCGTCAGGAACCCGTCGAGGTTCTTGAAGAAAGTATCGATCGGCCCCCCGGTCTGGAGCGCCCCGCTGTTCAGGAGATCATTCCACTCGGCGAACGATCCGGAGAGGTCGGTGCCGACAGTATAATTCAGGTGCTGGAATGTGCCATCGAGGTCCTTGACGCTCTTCTCGTAATCGCGGAGCTTCTCCTCCTGTTCTGCCGTGAGCGTGTTGGCGGTGTTGTAATAGTTCTCAATGCCCTCCTTTCCGAGAGCGATGTATCCCGCGACGTTCTGGTATGATCTGCCGATAAGGGCATTGGAGGCTGTCACCCGGTCCCCGGATGAGGAGAGATTCCTTAGTCCCTGGATCACTTCCGGAAAGACTTCGTTCATCGACCGCATGGTGCCGTCGGAGTTCTTGTAGGAGACGCTCATCTGGTCGAGGATGGCCCGGGCCTGGTCGCCTGCCTCGCCCTGGTCGTTGAGATTGAGCTGGAGCCGGTTGATCATCGAGGCGAGGTCGCCGATGTTGCTATCGGCGTACCGGGCGACGTTGCCCCACCGCTGGAGCTCCTCATTGCTCAGGCCAGTTGTGGTGCCGAGCCGGTCCATGGTGCTGACATACTCGGCGGCCTGGTCCGCGAGTTCCTTGAACTCTTGAACAGTCGCAGCTGCTGCAAGGCCGACAGCAGCGATAGGGGCAACTGTCGCACCGATCGCGGTACCCCATTTTGCCATCTCGAGAGTGTTTGCATTCGTTGCATCCCGCCAGTCGGTCAGGTCCCCTATCATCTTTGATGTGGCGTTCCGGGTGCTGCTCTCGATCTTTGAGAGGGCGGTGTCTACTTGCCCGCTCGCCTCGTCTTTAAGGCTCAGCACTACTGCAAGAGTGCCGATGATATCCGTCATCGTTATCCACCTCTCTTTTCCTTCTTCTCTCGTTCAAACCTCAGTATGACATCAGTCGCGACCGGGTGATCCTGGGTAAATTTCTGCCAGGTATCGTCAAGCTCCTGGCATACCTTGGTTTGTTCATCGACATCCAGCTGCAGTTTTTCGACGAAAGCTTCGCGGTCTACGATTTTTTGGGGGACTACCGGGGCCGGGGCCTTTTTCCCCCAATCCAGCAGGAATTTCCGGTTTGTGAGGATCCCGGAATGCAGTGCCTGCCGTTCCCGGATGATCGATCCTTCGTAGAGTTCCATCCTGGAAAGGATATTCTGCTCCCGGGCTTCGAGCTCAGCCAGCCGCTTCTTCATCTCGGCAAGCTCGGTCTCTTCGATCTGTACAAGTGCCATAAGTGTCACCTTCTCAATGCGGGAGATCCTTCGCTGCAACAACGATATGGCCTGCCTTCAGTTTCCGCACGAGCTCGGCCGCCCCTTCGCGAGTGACCCGGCCCTGAAGATGAAGGGCGCCATACACCGAGGGCCACCGGTCCTGAGGGCAATCCGGCCAATGATCCTGCATAAAATTGTACTGGTCGTTTGCGTTCCGGAGGTTGTACTCCTTCCCACCGCTCCGAATGTAAGCAGGACCGTACGTCCTTTCCTGGTCTCCAAAGTCTTCGATCACCTGGCCGTTCATTACGATCTTCGTAGCCGTGATGGTGTCCGGGTCGGCGATGCGGGCCGGGGGTGCCGGCTTGGCGCTGTGGATCCGGAACATCTTTTCATCGGTAGTCTCTGCTGCTGCAGCAGGGGATTTTACCCACTTGAGGTTTCGTACATCTTCGCGGACCTTGCGCCCGAACTGGCGCATCTCTGCAGCCAGGCGATTCATTCTTTCGTCAAGAGTTTCTGTCATGGTTTCAATCCTTTACTTTAAGTTAGTGTGAAAAATTTTGAGAGGAGTCTGAAGGTTCCTGAACAGGGCTCGCCGGTCCTCATCATGCCGGGTCATTGCCCATATGTTCACCATAGCGGATCCACCTCGAAGGACCGGGATCGCTTCCCTGGCTGCTGACCCCAGCCGCCCGGGCCGAACCCGGCAGCGTGCTCAAGGGTAAGATCTGACCCCCCGAATCCATCCCGGCTGCAGCCGAAGACGAGCATCAGGGCGTCGGCCCGGTCAGGACTTGCCATTCCCCGGCGTTTCATGTCGTCTTTGCTCTCGATCTGGATCTGCCCGCGGGAGTTGACCTTGTACCGGATGGCGGAGAGCTGGGAGACGAGGGTCTCATCGTCCGGGATGTCGATCTCCCCTTCCTCGAACCGGGTGCGGAGTTCCCCCCACCACTCGGCCCGGGCGTTGGCGAAGCGTTCCTTGTCCTTCGCTGCCATCCCGCTCTGCATCTCCTGGACCGGGATCCCCTGCTCGTTCAGCCGGTCGAAGACCCCCGCACCGATGCCGATGCTGTCGATCTTCGCGAGCGTGGCGCCGGTTTCCCTGATGGCCTGGATGACGGCCCCCGCTGTCTCCATGGTGTCGGACATCGGGAGGACCTTGTGGATCCGGGCGTGGTTGCCGTACCGGCAGAAGATGACCGTCTCGTCGCTCCCAAACCGTGCCACGTCCACCCCCAGCTCGACAGGCGGTCCTGGTTCGATGGTGCGCTCGATCGCGGCCTCGATATGGTGTAGCGGGATGAGGGTGTCGGCCCCGGAGAGCGGGAACTGCGCGAGGACCTTGCTCTTGTAGAGCGGGCTCTCGGGTCCCCAGCGTTTCACCCGGTCGGCTACCCATCCAGGAGTGACGAGATACGGGGCGGGCAGGGGGCCGGTCACCTTCTCCTTCCAGGTCCCGTCCAGGATGTCCTGCTCGGCGAGGCCGTACCGGGTGAAGTTCGGCGTGTCGAAGGCACTGATCGAGATCTTCGAGGCGCCCATCCCTCCCGCGAACTCCTTGAAGAACCGGCCCGCCGGGTTTGTCGGGTTCCCGATCATGAGGAGCCGTGACTCATCAGAGGTGAGCACGCCATCGATCGCGTCGAAGATGTCCTCCGAGATGCCGCTCGCTTCATCAGCGATCACGAGGATGTAAACGGCATGGAATCCCTGGAACTTGTCGGCGGAATATTCCGGCGCCGTGAATCCAACTGCCCACCAGTCGTTTTCGAGCTTCAGCTCCTGGTTGAGGCAATTGCCCTGAAGCGGGACCTTCGCCCGCTGGTGACTCGTCCGGATCTCCTTCCAGAGGATCCCGGTCACCTGCCGGTCGGTCGGGGCAGTCGTAATCACGAGGCTGCGGGGGTGAGTGTAGAGGAACCAGAGGGCCGCGCAGGCTGCCACGTGACTCTTCCCCGCAGCATGGCAGCTCTTGACGGCTGTCACCTTGTTATCCCGCACGCTTTCCAGGATCTCGACTTGCTTCTGCCAGGGCTCGTGCCCGAGGACCTCCCGAACCCAGAGGGCAGGGTCGAAGAAGTGGCGGAGGGCGGAAGTAGTCATCTGATCCATTCCTCCGTTGTCAGCAAGGGGTCGGGATGCACCCGGGGCCTTGATGGGTTTCCTCTATCGCTCCCGAAGCAGGACGGCCCGACATGACCCTGCCGGACGGTCCCGGCTTGCCTGCAGTGTGCGAGGGCCTCTGCAGCGCAATGAAAGGACCCGGCGCGACCGGTGAGGCTCCGGCAGGGACCGGAGGCACCACCCAGGGCAACTGCCTCGGCGTACGTGATCTCGCGGTCGATATCCTTTATGTGCTCCTCCAGGGCTGCCCGCTGCTCTTTCAGACATCGGAGGACCTGGCGGGGGGCCGTCGGGGACGTAACATAACCGGGGAGGCGGGAGTGAAGACGTGGCAGGACCGCGAGCGGGCCGGTGATGAATGAGCAGGTCATGATCGGGCGGCCTCCGTCGGAGTGCTGTTTTGTCCCAATGGCAGCGTAACCTTTAAAAGAACACTTTCGATTAATCCTACACGAGAAATATAATAAAGGATTATCTCAATGAATTGAGCCGCGTTTATTTTCTGCCGTCGTGCACTTTTTATACTTGATGTAGAATTATTGCGGAGAATCGCCGTTATGCGAACTCTGTTCTGCCCGGCCCGGTCAGACCATTTCATAACCCGGCCTCCTGGAGCGCTTCGTCGAGCTCCTGCCGGATCTCGGGATGTCTTTGGAGGACCTGGAGGATAATGAGGTAATCGGGGGACTTTTGGTAAGAGATCGCCACAGGGTTGTTGATCTGTATGGCGGTAGATGGCCCCAACAGGCGCATGAGCCGGGCCTGGAGGTCGAGGAGCTCGCGGGCTTCCTTCATGGTCGCGATCTCATGTTTCCGGTCCCGATCCTGCTGGCACTCATCCAGGAGGCGCTTTGCCCGGAGGCCGAGGCCCTTTACCTGCCCGAGCACGTCATCGTCCCCAGTCGCGGTTGCCGCGATCTCTTCCATCTTCAGGCGCTGGACCGCTTTCTGCTGCTGCTCCGTGACCTGCATGTGCTGACGGTGGCGGGATAAAGCCGCCTTCGAAACGTTCCACTGTCTCTCGATTTTCCTGTAACTTGTTCCGATAAGCAACTCCGCGTTGATTTTTTCGAGGTCCGGGTGATTACAGATACCACATCTACATCCAGTCATTTCGAGCGACCTCCCGGGCGGCATCCGAGCCCCCGCCGGCAGCCTTCCATGCCGCTTGGAATTGTTCGTAATGCGGAGGGCGGCCGGGCAGATAGGACATAAGAATTTCTGAGAGTTCTTTCAGGGATTTACCAGCCCATGAAATTTCAACGTCGCTACCCGACGTTACATGTGCAGGATGTGCAGGTTCTGACGCACTTACTTTTTCTATACGTAAAATACCGGACTCCTCCTTTTCTTTTACGCGTAATAAGTTGGAACTTTCCTGCACATCCTGCACCGAAGCCATTTTCTCCGACGTGTTTTCGGGGTGATTGTGCAGGATGTTCAGGATATCGCCATCTTTCAGTGTCGTGTCCGGGAAGATTGCGAGACTGTCTTTGATCTTAAATCCCTGGAAACAATGCTCCCTCCGGGACCTGATGGACGGGTATGTATCGATCGCCCCTGCCTGTTTCATCAGCTCGAACAGGGCCCTCTGGCTCTCGACTTCGAACTCGGCATCGTTGCAGTATTCGACGTACATTGCATACACGTCCCGCTTGACCAGGATCGCCCCCCGGCACCGTTCCAGTCTGTCCCGGATGAAAGCGTAACCCGAGGATGCATCAGACAGCCAATCCCGCTCGACATTATCGGTGGTTTCGAGCCTTTTTGCCTGGATAATGGCGGTCATACGCTCGATGACCAGGAGGAGGAGGCCCGACACGAACTCGTCCGTGAAGTGCGTTTTCTCGAACTCCGGATCCTTCGGAAACGATCCGTTGAAGTTGATGGCGATCCAGCGGTCCCACCATGCGGCATCAGCGCCTTTGATTTTCGGGTACCGGTTGGCAGAGAAGAGGAACACCGCCTTGTTGACCGTGGCGTATGGATCCCGGTGCTTCCGTTCGACCGTGATGGCATCCCCGCCCGTCAGTGCTTTGAAGAGGCCAAGGTTGGAGATCCTGGAGTCCGCGAGGTCCGCGTAAGCGTTCAGGATCTTCCCGTCGAGGTCGGCGAGCCGGAACCGGTCGAAGAGAAGGTCGTGGATGCTGATGCTGGAGCAGATTGCAGGTCCGAAGAGATGATGGGTGATCAACCTGGTGAAGGTCGACTTCCCGCTGTCCCTGTCGCCGCGGAGGAAGTACGCCCGCTTGTAAACCCGGCCAAGCATCGAGAGGATTGCATGCGCCGGGATCTGCAGGAGGAGGTCCCGCTCGACCCCGAGGGAATCGAGATATTTTAAGACCGCTGCTGTGCCGGCATCCGGGATGTATTTTGCCTTGAGCTTGTAGTTGAACCGGAACTCCGGGGAATGCGGCTGCAGGGAGACGGCGCCGGTATTGAAATCCAGCACCAGGACCCCGTTCTCGAGCGGGATTGCGTTGGGAGACTGGTTGAACGGGTACTCCCTGCAGGGAGAGTCGAAGCGGATATAGTGCAAAACCTGCGCGGTTGCGGTTGTTACCTTTTCCTTTGCACCGATCCCGCGGTACTGCAGGATAACCTGGATCTGGCTCTCCAGCTCCCCCTTATCCTCCGTGAAGATACCGTCCCTGTACCGGTACACAATATTGTTGAAAGAGACGAGATCCCCCGTCCGGAGGAGTTCCTGCGCGATCGCGTAATAATCGACGCCGGTGTTTTTCTCATCGGCAGCCCGTTCCAGGGCGATCCGTTCCACCTCTTTCTTTCGTGCGCCCTCAGTGAGGGCATCGACGCGGGCCTGCTCTTCAGGAGTCAGGACGATATCCTGCGGGGGCGTCATGGCAGGTACCCTCGGCTCTCCATGAAGTCCGTGCATCGATCGATAATGTCCTTCTCGGCGCAGAGATCGTAACCGAAGATCTTGAACCCGTGGCGATACTCCAGGGCGACCATCAACTCCCATCCGGAGCGGCATCCGAGCGGGAGGAATGCCTCGCGGCCCGGTGGTACATATGCCTCCGGCACGTGCACGCTGCTCCCATGGCGCGGCTCCCGCTCACTGAAGGGCGAGGTCCGGGGGATTTCGCCGTCCATCTGCCGCCGCCTGAACAGGGTCTTTTTCCAGTACGCTGCCTTCTGCTCGTCGGTATATCCCGGCGGCCAAAAGTCCGGCGACATCGCGGGGACCGGCCCGGTGGCATCAGAGGTCATGGGGTCCGCCCCCGCCCCATTTCGTCCGATACGAGAAGTAAGGCACCGATCAATTCCTCGTACGTCAGCAGCACCTCGCCATTCGAGAGGGCAACCGCATCGGTGACTACGTGCGTACTGTCATCGAACAGCTGATCGAGACAGAAGAGAACAGCTTCCCGGGTCGACAGATCCGGCCTCCCGCCGTTCAGATCCTCGCGTGAAAAGCCTTTCATGTACGGGCACCCCGTTTCGTGAGCTCTTCGAGCAGGTGGTCGCGGACCTGGATGGCGACATCGACACGACGGATGCTCTCGTTATAATCCGCCGAGTCGAAGCTGACGGAAAGAACTCCGGATTTTCCGGGTGTGCCGATGGTCAGCCGATCCTGGAACCGGCTCTGGTTGATAACCGGGGCGTCGGTCACGTCTCCACTCCCCCAAGAAGCGAAAGGAAGTCCGACCACCTGAGTATTACCCGCGGCTCGGTCCGGTTGCGCCGGAAGACCAGGAGCGGGTGGAGGCCCTCCTTCGCGGCGTTGGCCTCACACTGCTCGATCGATTTCCAGACATCAAGGCGCTCGACATTTTTGCACTCGACGCCGTATGGGAAGACGTCCCGGGCTGCTTTGGACAAGTAGATATCGCACCCGGCCTGCCCCATTGCGGTGCTCTGGATATCGACCTCCTGGATCCCGATCCGGGTGATGAGGTCCTGCCGGATCTCCAGCTGGAAATGCCTGCCCTTCGCTTTGCAGCTCCGGGGCATCATGACCGACACCTCATGCAGCCGCGGACCGGTCTTGGAGGTCGTGCAGGTGGAAGCATAACCCGGATCCTCTGGATGCCGTCAGGTCCGATCACTGGCTCCAATTGCTCGAGAACCCACTCTCGCAGCACTATCGGGAGCGGGGAGAGCGTATCGATCCAAGATGCATATTCCCCGATCGTAAAGCCTCGCCCTTCGTGGAATCGATCCACGAGCCTGCGGGCGACAAGATCCGGGCGTCCATTCCAGCGCGTCAATGGATCACCCCGGCCTTTACGAGATCCTCGACCGTGCGGTCATCATTATGCAGCCGGTAGAGGCGGGCGATCTGCTCCTGTTGCCCCCGGGTCAGGCGCTCGATATCGTCATCGACGCTGCGCAGGAGGGAGAGCGCATCCGCCCGTGTCGATGGGGTCCATTTAGGCGAGAATTGTCTCGACATGGTCCCTCTCTGTTCCCGGGGCGGTTCCCCCGATCTGGTCGTTGGTGGTGATAATTCCCGTCAAATCAACCGCCACCGACCATCTGCGATTGCGATCTCGGCTGCGGCCCGGTGGAGGTCCGGCAGGTGTGAAAGAGTCTCCCGGTCAATGGTGAATCCGGGAATCGGTCGGGCTTTTGGCAAAGGTTTTGTCGTTTGAGAGGCAGACGGTGTCATGTCCTTTGCCTCCGGGCAATGGGCGGTGCGGTGGAGGGCTGACCGGCTGGCACTGGCGTCCCCCCATCGCATCTCCTCAATCGTTCCTCAAGCGTTTCTCGGACAAGGCCGGAGATGTTGATCTTCAGTGACCGTGCCTGGGCGTGAAGATCTTCCGGGATCATGATGCTCGTTTGGGTGTAGACAATCCCACCCCGTCGAACGGACGACATTATGTATAGTAGAATAGCGCATAGCATTATATAGGAAATCGCGCAATATCTAACGAATTAATTTGGAACGATGAGATTATTTTGGATTGATTGCAGGGATACCGCCAAAATTCGGCCTGAAACACTTTTCCGATTACAGGATCTCACCCATCAAATGAAAAACCATCGAGGGGGGGATCTTCAGAATTTATACCATCCCGATGTAACTGGCTGGTCCTATGCAATTGCCATAGCGTTGATAAAAACAACGTCGGCAAAAACTTATTGGAAACAGCCTCTCAAGATGGCATTTTACGTACCGGTAAAGAAGTTCAAAAAGAACAGGGGTCCCGGGGAATGTGAGCGATACGACGGGGTTAAAAGTAACCTCTACATGGGATCGCTTCAATCAACTCCTGGAGGGTTTGTTCCGCGCGATACGGTTTTCCGTCGCCATGATCCCCCCGTAAATATAAGAACAACAATATTATGCGCTGGCTGGGTGGGAAAAGAAGACGATCTATTTTTGTCCCGGGATCCCAAACGGCCCTGGGAGATCTCGATAAGTATGTCGCGTACCGGGAATCGTCGCCTTATCTTCCTTGCAGTCCTAAATTGCGAATGGGGGACAATCCGCCCGAAATGGTGGCCCCAGGAGTGGCGTGATGATCCTCGCCGATCCTCTGGTGAAAATGTCATTAAGAGATTACTTCGCGGCATAACCTGGGTGTATAATCCGTTCAACATTGACAAGGCCCGCCCCCGGGAGTATATTAAAAAAGTGATTAAAGAGGAGAAGAAACGGGTTTGTAAACGGGACCCCGACCGCCCGTTCGAGGGATTGACTGTTTACCCCCCGCCGAAGACAAAAACCGATTTCGATAAGCTTCATGAGCACGATCGCCGGGATTTCGCGAGGTTTATGGAAATGGAAAATATGAAATGGTGCGAGTGGTGCGGGAGGCGTTTTATCGCGATGCGGAGCGATGCCCGAGCCTGCCCGCGGTCGGCTTGTAAGAAGGCACTCTCTCGAAAGTCACCGGTAAGAAAATATCGAAAAACCTGAAAATTGAACGCCGATGAGAGGGGATTTATACTATCCCTCTCTTGACGGCAATCAGTTGATCCTGCAAATCTTTCACCTGCTGTTGGAGATGCTTGAACTCCGGTAAAAGTTCGGCCTGTTCCATGACGGTCTTCACCCTCTCCCGGTCCTCTTCGGTGAGCGCCGTCTCGCACTTCACGCACCATCTCCGGGTCGGTCCGTTGATCTCCCCGCAGTGAGGGCATTGCCGGGGCTCAAGGATCTTTGACTTGGTCCTCTCTCCCATCTCCACCCCTGCTACCCGGGCCATCTCGTTCACGACATCAGCCCCCCCGACATGGTTATAACACTTGTCAAACATCGTCGTTGCCGGGTCCCCCCATCCAAGGAGTTTAATCATGCTCTCCTGGGTGCCGTCCTGCACGAGGTGGGTTATCCGTGAATGCCGGAAGATGTGCGGGGTAACGTGTTTCTGGATACCGGCACGCCCGGCGATTTTCCGGATCTGCTTCGCGATGCCGGCATACTGCAGCTGGTTACGACCCGAGCGTTTCCCGCCGCCATTCGCGGTGAGGAAAACGAACCGGTCCCCGGCAGGCTCCCCGGGGTAATCATTCTTCCATGCCGAGAGGTATTCCCGGGCCATGAACAATGGAATAATCCGGGTCTTCTCCGTTTTGAACCGGACCTTCAGGGTTGCATTGACATTGGTAAACGTGACCTGATTCCACCGCAGCGTACCAAGTTCGCCGATGCGGAGGGCGCCTTCATACAGGACAGACACGATCGCCCGGTCCCGGGAGTTCTGGCAGGCTCGCAGCATCGCGTGAACCTCTTCCCTTGAAAAAATCGAGTCCTCGGTCTTGACATCGTACCGGTATGCCGGCGGGGAAATTTCCTTCAGTTTCTTATAGGGGATAGTGGACCTTTCATTGTCCACAAGCCAGAGGAAAAACCGCTTCATGAACCGGACGAAATCGGCCTGGGTATTCTGTTTATACCGGGTGCTCCCGTCCGGCTTCTGTGTGGTCTCGATCGCCTCCCTCGCGGCATACACATCCTTGATGCCACATTCGGGGAATGGCCTCGGCAGGAACTCACGCACTCCGATGAGCGTCACCGTGATTTTAAAGACCCGGGCTGTCGTGATCTTCCGGCTCCTCGCACGAAGCTCCTGGGTAAATTCAAGGATGAGGTCCGCGTCTGCCTGGGAGATCCTCCCCTCCGTCACCGCCCTTGACAGGGCGCTCGTCGAATACCTCCGATATGTCTCATCAGAAGTATGAAAATGGCTAATGCTCTCTTGACCGGCTGGCGTGGTCATGGATTAAAGTTGGGCTAACTTCTATATAATAGTTTCCCAACAGAACATAACCCAAGGTCTATATGCCCCATAGCAGCACTCTTATTTTCACCGGATTTTCCCTCAAAAGTATCCGGAAGAAGTTTTCCGGGCCGGTACACAAAAGAGAGGTTTCTTACGGAACCCGGATACCGACATCCCCCTGCAACCGGCTCCAATCTTTTATCACCTCCCACTTCCATCTCACTGCCGGGGAGAGACCGTGAACAAAAATCCAGAATTTATGACTGTCCGTATCCAGAAACCGGACGACGTGAATTTCATACTCGGCCAGTCCCATTTCATCAAAACCGTGGAAGACCTTGCCGAAGTCGTCGTCAGTTCTGTACCGGGTGCCAAGTTCGGGCTTGCATTCTGCGAGTCTTCGGGAGAATGCCTCATCAGGGTTGAGGGAAATGACGGGGAACTGAGAAGAATCGCGACCGAAAACGCACAGGCGATCGGGGCCGGTCATTCCTTCATCCTCTTCCTGCGGGACTGCTACCCGATCAATGTCCTGAACGCAATCAAGAATCTTCCGGAGGTATGCACCATCTACTGTGCGACTGCAAATCCTGCCGAGATCCTCGTAGCTGTATCGGAACAGGGCAGGGGGATCCTTGGTGTGATTGACGGCGCTGCACCAAAAGGGGTCGAGGGAGCGGACGGAGTCGCATGGCGGATGGAATTCCTTCGGAAGATCGGGTACAAGCGTGCCTGATCGTTTTCCTCAATTTTCGTCGAACAGAGACCCGGAACCGCCAAGGCTCCCCTGGCTGGGGAGGTAACTGCAGATCGGGCACCCCCCCCAGGAAGTCATGGGGGGCCGGTCGATCAGGGGGGGTCCTGATCACCCCCGCGGTCCCATATCTCCCCCTTTTTCCACGCGAACCAGAGGGTGGGGGGTCGGGCGCTCCCCGAAGGACCGGATGAATATCGGTGGACGACGTTTTTGCAAATGGTTAGGGGGAAGGGGGAGGACCCGGCAGGAAGGACCCCCTGGCAGGGGGGGGCAGGGGGTTCCCGATCGTGGAGGGTGGGGGTGCCTGATCAGCTCCTGGTATCCCCTCAACCCGCTTTCACGTCAGAGGAGAAGACAAGGCCCCGACTGGGTTGTGTCAGCTGAAGCGGATGTAGGAAGATCGGCCAACCCTCCCTGGGGGATTCCAAGGGATATCGAAATCTCCATCACCCCCTCCGGATTTGTTGGTAATACAGGGAATCGCTGATGTACCGGGAACAGAAACCACGGGATACCCGCTGTCGGGATCGAATAACAGAAATACGATGCTGTGATGATGGAGAGTCATGAAGAATCTGATCCCCGGAACAGTAGTGCTGCTTGTCCTCATGGCAGCCTTCGCGGCGTGCACGGAACAACAACCGGTGGAGAACGGTGCCGTCATTACCTATACCCTGTACGGAGGTTTTGTCATGCCCGCGTACGCAGTTCAGGAGCTGGTTGTAACTGAACACATGGCGACGTTTACGATCCGTTCTTCTGACGGCGCTGTCACCAGAGAATACAGGAGGAACCTGACCAAGGAACAGTACGATGCGATCGTCCAGGTATTCGCCGACAACAATTTCCCGGCGTTTGGCAACCGCTATGTCGAAGGAGAGAGTCATGTCACCGATGTCGGGTATGCGGACATCAATTTCACCGCCAACGGGAAGAGCAAGGTCGTGACAACCTATAACTACAACGACTTCATGCCGCAGGGGTTGATAACCATACGGGAGAAACTCCAGGAGACCATCGTATATGTGACGACGCTTGACGAGGCACAGATCAAAGAGCTCGCTAAGGACTGGATCCAAAAAGCTCCCACCTATTCGTATGACGGTTCCGGTCTCCAGCCTGTCGGTTACGTCCGGCAGGGTTCAGACCCGGTCCGCCACGTGCTCACGTATAATTTCACGAGCAGCCATGCCGGGTTCGGCAACCGTACCGGGAAGGTGACCGCACAGGTTATCACGCCCCATACGATTTGGGTCACCATCATTGACAGTAGTGTCGACTCTGCAGTGATCGATGGCCTTTGGGATGAGATGGGCCAGTTCATCATCGGATCTGACGAATCCCTCACATTCAGGCCAAAGAAATGCGAGAAACCGCCATGGCAGGTCTGGGAGGAGAACTCCGGGAGGGTGTACATCAGGATGCCGACCGATGAAGAGATTATCCGGAACTACTATGCCTCAGTGTACGAAACTGATGTCCGCGATGTCAGGAAAGTGCAGGTCGCCGAAGTCACCTGCGAAGCGTGTAGCGTCTGTCCGGAAACGTATCAATTCAGCCTGACCGTGAATACCGGAAGGATGCTCCCGCTGCTCGATGAAGGATGGGAAAGGACCGGTGAAAAAAAATAGAAAAATGCACGGAGGATTTTTTGGTGGGAAAATTACGGATCGGACAGGGGTTTTCCCTCAAGATACTCCAAAAGTTTCCGTCCGGGGGAAGTACCCGTGCAAACCGGTCCTGGCGGACTCATGGCGACAGGCCGCTGGTCCGAGGGGGATCCGGTTGGCAGCCCGTCCTTTCCGGGGAACTCCTCCACCACCTCCCATGTGATGCCGTACTTCATGACTCCGAACGGACAGCGGTCGGGCAGACCAAGGGGGGAGTTCGTTTCGAGCGTGCAATCGAGATTATAGAAGCCCGAACATTTTGTGCATAAAAATTTTGTCATTTTTTTCTCGGACTTGATATTTTATTGTCCACATTAATGAATATTTCTATTTTAATCAGGATATTTTCTGATTGAATTCATAATTTTCTCCGAACATCCATCCAGATCGGATCTTCTGTCACCTTTCCCGGGGCGAGGCGATCGCTGTTTCTGGTGAAACAGGGATTTTGCCCGGTTCTCCCCGCGTTCGGCCGGCCTTTATCTTGGTATACCGCAATGATCTTTTCTGCAAAACCGGTTCTGGGAATGACCCCATGGTCACCCCTGTATGCAGGAAGCACGGAAGAGAATGAGGTCTGACCCAAAAGAACGGCCGAATGCTGCTTCGGCCGCGATGGATGCATGGGAGAAGGCGTACACAAACCAGGGGAGGATTTGGGGAGGTGCGCCGTTTCCGGTCGAAAATATGCCTGATGCAGCGCGGGTACTCGAGATGGGGTGCGGAAGCGGGAGACTGCTTGCAGCGCTTGCAGGAAAAGCATCAGAATGCATCGGATTCGATTTTTCGAGGACCGCCTGCAGGCTTTCCCGGCAGGCAGTCAGCGATCCCGGTGTAACGATTCTCACCGCGGATGCTTGTCACATCCCCATCAGGCCGTCATGCATCGATGTCGTCGTCGCATACCATATCGTCGGTCACCAGACAGAACGAGATCGCACAGCACTCTGCCTTGAAGCAGCACGCGTGCTGCGCAAGGGTGGGCAGTTGATCTTCTGTGACTTCTCCGAAAAGGATTTCAGAGCAGGCCGGGGCCAGGCGATTGAGGACCGCACATACCTGCGCGGAAACGGGATCATCACCCATTACTTCACGGAGGAGGAGATCCGATCCATACCGGGCCCGTTCCGCATCTGCAGTCTCGCAACAGTCAGTCATCCCATGGTCGTCAGCGGCAAGGCATTCAACCGTTCTGAGCTTGTGGCTACGTACACCCGGCTCTGATTCAAATCAGTTTGTCCCGGGGACGCACCCCGGCCTGCAAAACGAAAAACCTGGTGACCCGGTGCGTCGTCTCTTCAGCAGGATCTGGTGGAAAGGAGAGAAAACGAAGGAGGCTAATCGTTCCGGACAGCGTAATAATAGGTGCCCGCCCCCGCAAGACCGAGAATGGCAATGACCGTAGCTGTGACCGGCAGCCCCGACGTGGGCGCAAGTGTCGCAGGAACCGCAGTTGTCTCTTCGATCACCGGCACAGCCGTCGCCGCCGGAGTGGCAATGGTTGTAACCTTCACGGTCGCCCGGGTTGTGACCGGTCTCTGGGATGGCGTAGTTGTTACCGTGTCAGCTTTCTTCGAAGGGTCGATCACGACATGCCGGATCGACGGGAGCGTCGACGAGTCGGTGAACGACTTGGTATACCCGTCAGGGAAGTTGACCGTCGTCGTCTGGGGTGTGAAATCCGCGGTGATCACGGAGCTGACCGCGGAATCCTGAAGGGCAATCTCTGCTTTGGAGAAGTCCATGCTCGTAGTAAGATACTCGGTCCCGGTGGGGGTGTCGCTCAGCTGGGCGAAGTCCTTGAGGCGGAGCGTTGCACCCGATCGTGAGAAGGCGATCACTTCCGGAGGGTCGGTGCTCGTGGAGAGACCTTTCACCAGTTCTTCTTCGAGCACTGACTCCGGGATCGCATTTTCGATAAAACCCTCCAGCGTGTAATCAAATATTGCCGTTGCGTCTCCATTGGAAGCAACGGTTATCACCAGGGAGTCCGCAGTAAATGCAGCTCCGGGACACATGAGGAAGGAGAGGCAGAGTACCAGGGATCCCAGGCAAACAAGGCGGCGATGATCCGGCTGCATAAAGCGTCACGTTTGCAGGTCCCGGCATTTAAATTCCTTGGAAGCACTTGGTTCGACAGATTCACCAGAATGGATCGATCGCTGCGGCGTTTCCCGTACTCATGTTGATATAGGAATCCCGCATAACCGTTCTGGCAATGGTCATTAATATTATCGATATCTTTCTTCATATCGACGAAAACCTCAAACCGGTCATCCAGGAATATGGTGTCTGGACGTACCTTATCCTGTTTGTCATAATTTTTCTGGAGACTGGGCTTGTCATAACACCCTTCCTCCCGGGTGATTCCCTCCTCTTTGTTGCCGGCGCCTGCGCGGCAAGCGGGCTTCTGGAATTTCCGTACCTCCTCCTTGTCTTTGCCCTCGCTTCTATCGTCGGTGATACCGTCAACTACTGGATCGGGAATTATATCGGCTTAAAAGTCCTTCAGTGCCGGTTTCCGAATATCCTGAAGAAAGAATATATCGACCGGACCTACGGATTTTATGAACAGTACGGGGGGCTCACCATCTTCGTCGCCAGGTTCGTCCCGATTGTCCGAACGTTTGCCCCGTTCCTTGCCGGTGTCGGTTCCATGGAATATCGCCGGTTCCTCACCTTTAACATCCTTGGGGGGGTCGCCTGGTCGCTCGCGCTGGTCTCCGCCGGGTATTTCTTCGGCTCGATCCCGGTCGTCAAGGAGAACCTCAATATCCTGATCTATCTCGTCATCCTCATTACCGCAGCAACCGTCTTCATGATTCTCGCCTCTCTCGTCTCCGCGTACCTGAAACAGCGCCGGTGCGCAGATGCCGGTACACCGGATACCGGCACACCGGGGGAAAAATAACGGACCGGCTTACCCGTCTATGGGCCAGTCGTGATAATCATCCCGGTATTATCGACTGCTGTTGTGAAGGCGATTGTCAGACCAAGCGGGCGTAACAGGTTTTCCATCTCCGCATGGTTCTTTTCGGTGACAACGGCGATCGAGGGTCCGACAGAGCTCATCCCCACGAACTCGAGCCCGGCTTCACGCAGCATGCTCATGTAATGGTAGATCCGGTAGCTGTGGTGTTCGACCTCTGCGCGCTTCGAGCCGCGGAACTCGATCTCCCAGATAATGTCCCCAATCCTCTTCAGATCATTATCTTCAAGAGCCGGGATCAGGTCCATCAGAAGAAGGTATGCCTTGAGCTCGCGGTCGCGGTAGTCCAGCGTCCGGGCCTTGTTCATGAGCAGGTCGAATTCCTTGGTCCCTGCAGAGGAAATATCTGTCGGGGGGATGAGAATATGGACGAATTTTCCCTCGGCAAAAGGGTGGTGGAAGACGAGGGAGAGCTCGTCGCCCATAATCGCCATGCCGCCATGCGTGCTCACCGCAGGTCCGACCCCGGTCTCAAAACCGAAGGCGATATGTCCATCAGCGGTCTCCTCAACGTAATTATGGCCGATCAGCTTGCGCAGCTGCGTGTTGGTCAGCGGGGCGCCAAGAGCAACATTCATCGCGGTCGCCACCGCGATCATGACCGTACTGGTCGAACCGAGTCCGACATGTTGTCGCTGGTGGTCCCGCGCCCGGATCGAAAAGCCCCCGGTATAGCCGACCGCCCGCCGGAAAACTTCCACGAAGTTCCGGATGAGTGGCGCGCGGCCATAGTCGATCTCGATCTTTTCTTCCGTACAGGAGACCTCTGCAGTGCAGTAACACTGGATCGCGAACCCCACACCTCCACCCCCGGGATGGTCCGGGGCAAACCGGTTCATGTCGAGAACCGTCAGGTGGATCCGGGCCGGCGCCCGGACCATGACAGTCCCTGTTCCGGGTTTGAGAACGTGCGGCAGTCTCTCGAACCCCAGCGTGTACACAACCTCGCCCGGGGAGAAGGTCCTGAACTCGTACTCGACGAGGTCGAGGTCGCCCCCCCGGATTTTCCTTACCGTCATGGTCAGGCCCTCCCGGCCCGTTTGTCAGGCAGAGTGCACCAGACAATCTCGGGGATCCATCCCGGTTGTGGCGTCATGCGCTAAAGTGGGTTCGTTTTGAGGAATAAAGGTATTGCAATCTCACGGGCATGGTGCCTCTGTCCGAACACAGGAGATTGAGGGACTGGAAAGTCACACCCCTGCGCCCGACAGACATTCGGGCGGAACGGATCAAACCTGTAATGGTAATATCCTTGCACTGCAAACGAAAGCAATGTATGAAATCAACTGCTCTCTTCCTTTTGCCGGTGTTTATCCTGCTGGTCTTCGTATCTGCCGGATGCCTCTCCGGTTCCGAACCGATGACAACGACCGCGGGTACTCCCCTGCCGACACAGATTCCCGAAACTCCTCCCCCAACCGCGGAACCAATAGCGGTATCACTCGCACCCGGTCCGACCCAGACACTCCCTCCGCAATACTATGTCGAGGTCCAGGTTGAGAAGCAGAACCAGGCAGGGGTCCCGACTATCACCGTCACCTTCCGTGGGGGGACCGGTATGGCATTTACCGAGCAGGTAAATATTCAGGTCACGCGCTCTGATGGAGTCGTTGAGACGGCGACCATGTACAAGCCGAAGGTCGGTGACGAGAGGAACCTGAAGGGGACCGCGAATGACGACCGGGTCGAGGTTTCCGTTCTTGTCGCAACCGGAGATTCCTACACGATATATGATGCGCTCGTACCGTACCAATCGATAAATCCCTGAAAAAAATTTTTTCGTACGCGATAACCGGCTGTCGGAAACGCCAGCTCCCGCCAGGCTCATTTCCCTTTATGCTTTTCTTCCAGCAGATTCCGGATTTCTTTGATATCTTCTGCCATCTGCCGGATCTCCGGGTTCATCCGCCGGTTCTGGTGGGAGGTGATCCTGTTCCATATGTCATACTTTTCAAAGAACCACCCGATACTGGTACAGAATATCACGAGAGCGGTTACCGCGATCGGGATGATCCAGAACGGCATGTAGATCCCTTTTACGGTAAACATTGTGACCAGGTTCATCCCAAAATTTACAATCCCGATCAGGATGGCAATAATCCCGAACCCGAAAACGAACCAGACATAGAACGGGATAAGCCGGTCGGTTATGGTCATGTCAACTTCCTTTCCCCTCGGATTTTCATAATATTTTCCGTCCCCGCTGCCGCTGCTCCACGCGGGGAGGGAACGTGCAGCGACAGCCTCAGGGGGAGACCTGAAAAGCCGTCCCGTCGAAGACTGCAATGAGCCGTTCTCCTTCCGAGACGGTGATCCTGTAGGTCCAGAAGTTCCCCTGACGGCCGGTAAAGTCCGCTACCGCTTCGAGATCACCGGATGCCGGGGCGATATACTGGATGCTTGCAGAGACGGCGACCCGGTCGCACCCCCCGGCATTGGCAGCGACTGCGAATGCCTGGTCAGCGAGGGTGAAGATTGCCCCGCCATGAATGACACCATGGGGATTCCGTTTCCCCTCTGCGGGCATCAGGATCCGCGCAAACCCGTCCCGCGCTTCGACAACAGAGAGACCCAGTGCCCGCGCAAACTCACACGCAGAGAAGAGCATGGCTCGCGACTGGACAAGATCGCCGGAATTCATGGGCGGGGCTGCAGTCATGGTATGGTGTGAGATGGTATCGGAAACCTTAAAAGACTGATGAGGACAGCTCCCCATAAAGGATGGGATATTTACGATCCGGAACCCGAGAATGGACAGACGCTAGAGTTTCGTTATCCTCAACCGGTACGTGAACGGGCGTCCGGTCTTCCAGTCCTCGTCGTAGTTCATCCACCGGGGATCAACAACGAGAGAATACCTCCCGACGTCCTCAATGGAAAACGTCCCGATCCTGTCCGTGACGCGTTCCCAGAAAAAGACCGGCGCCGTACTCCCCCACTGGAGTCTGGTCACCCCCGTTTCATACCGGGGGGCTTCGCCAGGAGCCTGGATCCGGATCGCATCCATGTAGCCGACAACATAGACGATGACCGGCTTTTCAGACTGGATTGAGACCTGGAACCGGTCCCCCTCGTACAGGAAATCGTACCCCATGTCTTCAAAAGGGTACTCCTTGTATTCGCGGATCGTGAGGGAATAGGTGTCATCGAGGATGATCGTCCCCGACCCGGCGGTTGTCCCTGCCGTTGTTACCATCACCGGCTCTCTCCGACTCGTGCTCTGTTGTGCTGGTTGCGCCGGGAGAGGTGTTGCGGTTATCGAGGGCGTGATAATCCCTGCGGCAGGGCTTTCATCGCCACCGGGGATCGTCGTCGTGAAATTCTCTCCCGGCTGAACTGGGCCGGAGCACCCGGGGAGAATACAGAGGAGGGACAGGATACAGAAGACAACCAGACCGGGGAGACCGGGACATTTTTCCACCTTCATTCCCCCTGCAACGGTTTCCCCACGGGAAAGCCCTCTGGGTTCACTTGTATTCTTTCTGGGAGTACTGGTACTTCTCGACCCGCCCCCCGTGGGCGACAATGTACATCCATTCGTACAACGACCTGACCGATCCGTATTTCTTGTACCTTCGCATCGAAAACCCGACTTTCATGGTACCAATGAACCGGATCTTTCCGAGCTTTTTCATACGGAGTGCGATCTCGACATCGTCACCGGCATCGATGTTCCGGTAGAGCCCGGCCCTGATGACCGCGTCGCGGCGGAACGCTGTGTTGCACCCGAGGGTATAGTAGAAGATCCGCGTGTAGTACCCGACACGCGAATACAAATTGGCTGCAAAGAGGGAGATCGAATTTTTCACGCCGGTCTCGATCGGGTAGACCGGCCCGTATATCTGCACGATCCCCGGGTCCCGGAATGCCCGCTTGATCGTCGCAATCCAGGTAGGAGGGAGGATGCAGTCCGCATCGGTCGTCGCGACGATCTCGCCGCAGGCCGCCATGATCCCATCATTCCGTGCTCCGCCGACCTTGGGACTGGTCTGGATAAAGACCTTGTCTGCATACTTCTGCGCGATCTCCCGGGTCCGGTCCCTGGAATTGCCATCGACCACGATGATCTCGTACTCGCTGCGCGGAACGGTCTGGTGCCGGAGCGAGACGAGGCACTGGGCGATATTCTCCTCCTCGTTGAACGTCGGGATAATAACCGAGATCATGGATTCACACCTCTATTTTTTGATCGGGTGCCTATTAAGGGTGCTGCCGGGGGGATGTGGTGGAAGGGTAGCTCTTCACAAAGTCCAGGACGCTGCGGATGCAGCCGTCCATGTTCAGGTACTCGAACTGGGCGAACCGGCCGACAAGCGGGATGGAACGGGAACTGCAGAACTCCTTTACGGTTTTGATGTTATCCAGGTACGCGAGGTCGTAAACGACATACGCGAATGGCTGGCGCATGACCCGGGAATTGCGGATTTGGTCTCGATCAACAAGCCCCATCCGGGTAATCGTCTCTGCCGCTTCCCCCGCGAGTTCTTCATCGGTCATGCGTGAGACCTCATCGCCGGGCTGGTGGGTGATCTCCGCAAGGATCGAGGAACACCCCCGGGGTGCTGCATTCCGGCTGTACGTCGACGGGAAGGAGATCCGGTTCGTCTTTCCGAGTTTCGGGTCCGGGACGTACAGCCACGAGATCGCGGGCACCGTTCCTTCAATCTCGAACGCGACTGAAACGAGAGAGTTATAGACCAGGGCATCGCAGGCGCTCCGGACATCTGAAGGGACGTTGTCGAGGCAGGGGAGGAGGTGCTGGACCGGGATGGTCGAGATGATCCGTTCGGCTTCGATCGACGTGCAGCCATCGCTGATCGTAAAACTGCTTCCGTTTCTGCGGATGGACGAAATTCGGAATCCGGTCCGGACAAGGTTTTGCACCGGTTTTGTTATGGCATGGACGAGCGCTTCGATCCCGCCATTGAGCGGGTACGAGAAGACCGCCTGGTGGGTATACCCCTCGGTCGGTATCCCGATCGCAGATTTGAGGACGTCCTCGACTGGAGGGCGGGGGATCCTGCCCTCTACCCAGTGGGCGGACATCCGCTCGGTCGGGTATTTCCAGATCTTCTCATTATACGGGACCATGTAGCACTCTGCGATCCCCCTGCCAAATGTCCCGAAAATCCACTCCCGGAAGTTGGCAGGAGAGGGGACAATCCCCTTTTCGAACGCGATTTGCGCCTTGACAAACTCGTTGATGCAGAAGAACCGGTCTTCTGGAGGGAGATCAGAAAGCCCATTCTCGAACGGATACTTCACGAACGCCCCCTTGTAAAAGATCTTGGTGTTCCGTGGATTGCGCTGTTCATTGCCCTCAATCATCCGGCGCATAAAGGAGAGGACTTCTGCATCCCGAGAGAAGATAATGTGCGAGCCGCCGGTATCGAACGTGAACCCGTTACCGGTCACCGAGCGGCAGAGTCCTCCGACCTTGTCCTCGGCTTCGAGAACGATGACATCGTCTCCCCGTTCGTGGAGAAGCCGGGCGAGCGTGAGCCCGGAAAGCCCGCCGCCAAGAATCGCAGTTGTCACGCAGGAATAGTGGGACGCAGGAGAATATTATTGTTGATGGGGAAGGATGAAGAGGAGGAATTCCTCCCCATTTTTACGGCTGCTTCTGGATATACCACCCTGTCAGCGTTTCATCCAAGACTTTCTCGCTGTGCGGGGGGGTCAGGTAACTGACCACGATCATTGCAATGACCGAGATGACGAATGCATAGAACGAGAAGTGGAAGGGCATCGGGATAATGTTGATCTTGAAGTAGCTGAGGCCACCAAAGAAGAGCGAGGCGACAAGCCCGAGCAGCATCGCAGAGAACGCCCCCTGCTGGGTTGCCCGTCGCCAGTAGAGCCCGGCAAGGAGCGGGACGGCAAAGGTCGCGAACATGATTCCGATCCCTGCCCAGATGAGCCAGACCAGCATGTCCGGCGGGTTAAGGGCGAGGAGCAGGGTAACGACGGCTGCGGTCAGGACGGAAACCTGGCTGACGAGGATAACCTTCTTCTCCGGTGCATCAGGCCGCAAAATCTTCTTGTAAATATCCCAGGAAAAGTATGTCCCGATGGTGAGCATCAGTCGGTCGGTCGTCGACATGACGGCGGCAAGAACGATCACCGCAAAGATGCCCCACAGGGCAATACTCGGGAGTGCTGCCTGAACGCCGTAAACAAAGATGAAATCCGAGGCATTCTTCACATCCGGAAGCGTGACGAGCCCGTCTTTGACAAGGACGATCCCCGCAAAGCCTGCGAACTTCAAAAGGAACATGACGATCCCGTAGACGACGAACGCGATCAACGGGGACCATTTGAAGTATTTCACGTCCTTGACACACAGGATATTGTTGATCACATGCGGGGCGCAGGCAAGGCCGATGGTAAGCAGCAGGAAGAACGACACGATATATGTCGGGGTAAATACGGCTCCTGCACCCGTCACCCACGGGTCGACATTCGTCGGGTTGACGGATGCCATCACCTGATTGATATTTTCAAAACCCCCGGCAGCCATGATCACGATCGGGGCCATGATAACAACCCCGATGATCAGCATGAGACCCTGGACGAGCGTTGTCCACGCGACCGCATAAAGTCCGCCGATCACCGTGTAGACAGTGACGATAGCGGCACCGAGGAGGAGTGCAAGCCAGTGTGGCAGACCGAAGAGCCACATCAGGACGATGCTGATCGCCGTGTACTGCCCGGCAAGATAGATCATCGAGACAACGATGCCGGAAACCGCGCTCAGGGCCCGAAGGGACTGCTGGCTCTCGTACCGGTGGGCAAGGTAGTCCTGCACGGTGATGTATCCCGACTTCTTTGCTACCGTCCACATCTTGACACCAAAGAAGATGATGCAGAATGCAATCGAGAGCGGGACAGCAATCTGCTCCCAGATTGTCGGCCAGGCGAATTTGAAGCCGAGCCCCGAGACGCCGAGCAGGGACATCCCCGAGCAGACCGATCCGATCATGAGCATGGTAAAGACCCAGAAATCGAGCGAACGGCCGGCGACAACATAATCGGACATGTTCTGGATCTTTTTGCTTGCCCAGACACCAATGGCAAGCATGACGATACAGTACAGGGCAACAAGGCCGGCGGCAACAGGGTCGATCATGCTGAGATCTCCTTGAAATTCAGACCCCAGAGGATCAAAGCGATCAGGATGATCAACACAGCTCCGCCCACGGCGACGATTGTCAGTAATGGAAGGCCAAACATTGTACCAGAATAAGCGTGCAGTATGCTAACATTTAACATATTCGAATTGTTTTTCCGCCAGAATGAACCTTATTGCGGATTAAAGGGTTCTCCTGCGGGTAAAATGGGAGCCGAATGCATTGAAAATATACGGTAGACGGATCGAAAAAAAGAGAAACAACCGGGATACTATTTTCCCGTCCCGGCTGTTTTTGATCCGCGCAAAATGCCGATCCTTCCGGTCCGGACCAGTTCCTTGATGCCATATTGCCTGAGGAGTTTCTCAAGGGCATCGATCTTGTCGGTATCGCCGACAACCTGGAGCACCATGGTCTTTGCCCCGACATCAACGATCTGGGCACGGAAGATCTCGGCGATCTGCATGATCTCGGCGCGGGAGGTTCCCGGATCGGCTGCTACCTTGATCAGGGCGAGTTCGCGTTCCACGCGTTCGTTCTCCATCAGATCGGAAACCTTGATGATATCGATGAGCTTGTTGAGCTGCTTTGTCACCTGCTCGACTTTCTCGTCATCCCCGATGACCACGATGGTGATGCGGCTCATGCCGGGCTCCTCGCAGGTGCCGACGGCGAGGCTCTCGATGTTGAACCCGCGCCGGGAGAAAAGGTTGGTGACCCGGGAAAGTACCCCGGCTTTGTTCTCGACAAGGACGGCAAGCGTGTGCTGCTTCATGATGGCGTATGCCCCCCGATCATCTCGTTGATGGCAGCCCCGGCCGGCACCATCGGGAAGACGTTCTCCTCCCGCTCGATCCGGAAGTCCATGACGAACGGGCCGTCGCAGTCGAGTGCAGCCTTCAAGGCCGGCATAACATCCTCGCAGGACTCAACCTTCATGCCGTCAATGCCATAAGCATTGGCAATCTTCACAAACTCCACTGGAGGCAGTTCCGTGAAGGAATACCGCCGGTCATAGAAGAGCTCCTGCCATTGCCGGACCATGCCGAGGTACATGTTGTTCATAATCGCGATCTTGACCGGAATCTTATTTGCGGCGACCGTACCCATCTCCTGGATGTTCATCTGGATGGACCCGTCTCCGGCAACGTCGAAGACCGGGAGATCGGGACGTGCGAAGTGGGCACCGATCGCGGCCGGGAACCCGTAACCCATGGTCCCGAGACCCCCGCTCGTGATCCAGGTCCGCGGGTGCCGGAAGGTGAACCACTGTGCCGTCCACATCTGGTTCTGTCCGACCTCGGAGACGATCACGGCATCGCCTTTCAAGAGCTCGTTCATCTGCTGCAGGATGAACTGCGGGTGGAGACACCCGTCCTTCCGGTATTTAAGGGGGTGGTGCTGCTTCCAGTGCTTCACACGCTTCATCCAGGCATCCTTTGCGCCGGTCTTCTTGAACAGCGCAAGCATATCCTTCAGCACAAGCCGGACATCCCCGACAATCGGGACATCCACCCGCTTGTTCTTCCCGATCTCGGCAGGATCGATATCGATATGGATGATTTTCGCGTTGGGAGCAAACTTGCTGGCATTCCCCGTGACACGGTCATCGAAACGGACACCGATCGCGATCAGCAGGTCTGACTCCGTGATCGCGAAGTTTGCGTACTCTGTCCCGTGCATGCCGAGCATGCCAAGGTTCAGGGGGTGGTCGCCCGGGATGCATCCGATCCCCATGAGCGTTGTTGTCACGGGGATCGAGAGCATGCCTGCGAGCGAGACCAGCTCGGCGGAGCCGTTTGAGGCGATGACTCCCCCGCCGGCATAGATCACCGGCCGCTCGGCTGCCGCGATCAGCTGGAGGGCTTTCTCGATCTGCCGCTTATGCCCTTTGTATGTCGGGTTATACCCCCGGAGGCTGACCGTCTCGGGGTATTCAACCTTCTCGACAACACCCGTGCTGACATCTTTCGGCACGTCGATAAGGACGGGGCCGGGCCGTCCCGTCCCGGCAATATAGAAGGCTTCCTTAACTGTCCGGGCAACATCACGGGCATCTTTAATCAGGTAATTGTGCTTGGTGACCGGCATCGTGATGCCGGTGATATCGGACTCCTGGAATGCATCGTTGCCCAGCAGGTTTGTCGGGACCTGCCCGGTGATCGCGACGATGGGGATCGAGTCCATGTATGCAGTCGCAATACCCGTAACAAGGTTGCATGCGCCCGGCCCTGATGTTGCGAGACAGGCCCCGACCTTCCCGCTTGCCCGTGCATACCCGTCGGCAGCATGCGCTGCTGCCTGCTCGTGCCGGACGAGAAGGTGCTTTAAGCTGGAGTCGTAGAGCTCATCATAGATTGGGAGAACCACGCCGCCAGGGTAGCCGAATAAGATATCGACACCCTCGCGCTGCAATGATTCAACGAGGATTTTTGCCCCGGTCTTCATGTTCTTCCCTCAGTAGTCTATTCATGCCGGCGATCATCGCCTCGACACTTGCCATGATGATGTCGGTGCGCGCGCCACGTGAAGTAATTATCTTCCCGTCCTTACTTAATCTTACGGTAACTTCCACGAGAGCGTCGGTCCCGCCGCTGATTGCGTCCACATGGTACTCTTCGAGCCGGATATCCGCTACATCAGCGATCGATTTGCGGAGGACCTGCATGGCGGCATCGACCGGGCCGTCACCCGTGGCAGCCCCGGTGATCTCCTGCCCGTTGACAACGAGGGTCACCGATGCTGTGGGGATCATGGAACTCCCCGAGACAGCGGTGAACTGGCGCATCCGGATGAATGGTTTGCACTCGATGGCAAGGACGGCATCTGCGATTGCCATCAGGTCGGTGTCGGATACGCGTTTCCCTTCATCGCCCAGCTTCTTGACCCTTTTCACGATCTCCCGCAGCTGGTTCTCATCGGTCGAATAATGCATCTCTTCGAGCGCTGCTTCCACGGATGCGGAGCCGGAATGTTTCCCGAGCACGATCCGGCGCTTCCTGCCGATCGTCTCCGGCTGGACGGACTCGTACGTCGCCGGTTCCCGCATCACCCCATGGGCATGGATACCGCTCTCGTGGGTAAAGGCCATCTCCCCGACGATGGCCTTGTTGACCGGCAGCGGGATGCCGGTAAGACGCGAGACAAGGGTTGCAAGGTGATAGATCTCCTCTTTCCGGATCCTTGTCTTGTACCCGTAGAGTACCTCGAGTGCCATGACAAGCTCCTCGTAGGGGGTGTTGCCGGCACGCTCCCCGATCCCGTTGACCGTGGCATGCGCACAGGTCGCCCCGGATTTCAGGGCGGCAAGGGTGTTGCCCAGCGCCATCCCGAGGTCGTCGTGGCAGTGGATGGAGAGCGGGGCGATTGCAGCAAGCGGCGGTATGAATTCCGCGGTCTTTTCCGGGGTGAGGATGCCGACGGTATCGCAGAAACAGAGCCGGTCAGCCCCGCACCGGACACCTTCGGTGAAGAGTTCCCGCAGGAACACCTGGTCTGCACGGGAGGCATCTTCCCCGGAGAGTTCGACGATCAGCCCGCGCTCTTTGGCGTAGGTAACCGCGCTGAACGCCATCTCGGCGACCTGTTCCCGCGTCTTTCGCATCTTCTTCGCGATATGCAGGTCGCTGACCGGGATGACGAGGTGGACGGAATCCGCCCCGAAGTCCGCGGCAAGATCAATGTCGCCGGGAAGGGCCCGGACATACGTGCAGATCTCCGACGAGAGGCCCGCTTCCGAGATCCGGCGGATCGCAGAACGTTCTCCCTCGGATGCTGCCGCGGATCCGGCCTCGATAACATCGATACCGACAGATGCCAGTTTGGCTGCTATCTCCAGTTTCTGTTCGGGTTTCAGCGAGACACCGGGCGTCTGTTCCCCGTCCCGTAACGTGGTATCAAAAAAGCGGATCATTTCAGCGAATAAAACACTCACTCATGGCAAACACCATACAGCTAAGTAGGGACAAACATTATTTATAGGTTCGGAACTCCGCACTGGAGTGCACCAGATCAGTACACCCACGACAGGAAGAGCCGCCCCCGTCAGCGGTTATGGATAAAAAACGGTCGTCAGATCGAACGGCCGTCAGATCTGCTGATATCAGGAAGACGTTACTATCATGTACCAGTCATTCTCCATAGTATACAGGCAGGAAACATCGATATGACCGATGGTCCCGATATGGTTCCGGAACTCTCAGATCCGTCGCTTTATTTTAACCGGGAACTCTCGTGGCTTTCATTCAACCGTCACGTCCTTGACGAAGCGAAGGATACGACGCACCCGCTGCTTGAACGGGTCAAGTTCCTTGCAATCTTTGCAAACAATCTCGACGAATTCTTCATGATCCGTGTCGCCGGTCTCCAGCGCCAGCTGACAAAAGGCGTCCTGG